>NZ_CP053021.1:3770000-4070000 GCF_013001025.1 Sphingobium yanoikuyae
TGTTCCTGGGCGGCGGAATCCTGTGACCATAGCGGAAAGCGAAGCCCGCAAGGGCGTCATCGCCGCGATCGGCACTTACAGCATCTGGGGGATGCTGCCGCTCTTCTTCCGCCTGCTGCATCATGTCGACCCGATCGAGATCGTGACCCAGCGGGTGATCTGGTCGGTCATCCTGATCCTGGTGCTGCTGGCCGCGCGCAAGGGGCTAGGCGCCTTCGTCGCGGCATTGCGCACGCCCCGGCTGGTCCTGCCGCTGATGGCATCGGCGGTGATGATCGCGATCAACTGGCTGGTCTATGTCTGGGCGGTCAATGACGGCCATGTCGTCGCCTGCAGCCTGGGCTATTTCCTCAACCCGCTGGTCAGCGTGGGCCTGGGCGTGGTCATACTCAAGGAAAGGCTGCGGCGCGGACAGATGCTGGCGATCGCGATCGCCGCGGTCGGCGTCGCCATCCTGGCTGCGGCCGCGCTCACCACCCTGTGGATCAGCCTGGCGCTGGCGATCAGCTTCGCCCTCTATGGCCTGATCCGCAAGCTCACCCCGGTTGCGCCGATGACCGGCCTGGGCGTCGAAACGCTGCTGCTGGTTGCGCCCGCGATCGGCTACCTGATCTGGCTGGCGGGCCATGGCGGCATCAGCTTTGGCCAGGACGTGTCGACCACCGGCCTGCTGATCCTGGCCGGCGGCGTCACCACCGTGCCGCTGGTGCTGTTCGCCACTGCCGCCCAGCGCCTGCCGCTGGCGATGCTGGGGCTGCTGCAATATCTGGCGCCGACGCTGCAATTTCTGTGCGGCGTGGTCCTGCTCGGCGAGACGCTGAGCCAGGGCCAGATGCTGAGCTTCGGCCTGATCTGGCTCGGCCTCATCCTCTTCGCCAGCGACAGCTATGCCGCCGCCCGCCGCAACCGGCTGGCGACGGCATAATCTGATCAGTTGAACTCGGTCGCCTCGAACCGGACCGGCTCGCCGACCGCCTGATTGGCCAGGCTGTCTTCCCACATCACGCGGTTGCCGCGGATGATGGTGCCGATCGCCTTGCCGGTCAGGTCCATGCCGTCGAACGGCGACCAGTCGCAGCGCGAGGCGAGCCACTCCTTGCCGACGGTCCATTTCTTCTTGAGGTCGACCACGGTGAAGTCGGCATCATAGCCGAGCGCGATGCGGCCCTTGCAGGTCAGGCCGAACACGCGCTGCGGCCCCGACGAGGTCAGTTCGATGAAGCGGCGCAGCGTCAGCCGCCCTTCGGCGACATGGTTGAGCAGCAGCGGCACCAGCGTCTGCACGCCCGGCATGCCGCTGGGCGAGGCGGGATAGGTCTTGGCCTTTTCCTCGATCGTGTGCGGCGCATGGTCGCTGCCCAGCACGTCGGGCACGCCCTGGTTGAGCCAGAACCACAGGCCGTCGCGATGCGCGGCACTGCGGATCGGCGGGTTCATCTGGGCATAGGTGCCCAGGCGCGGATAGGCGTCCTCGCCGGCCAGCGTCAGATGCTGCGGCGTGACTTCGCAGGTCGCGACATCCTTGTTCTGGCCGATATATTCCAGCTCCGCCGGGGTGGTGACGTGCAGGATGTGGATGCGGCGGCGCGCCTTGCGGGCGAGCGCGATGATCCGCTTCGTCGCGATCATCGCGCTTTCATCGTCGCGCCAGACGGGATGCGAGGACGGATCGCCCTCCACCCGATAATCCTTGCGCGCGTTCATGCGCGTCTCGTCCTCGGCATGGATGGCGACGCGGCGGGTGCCCGACGCCAGCACGCGGGCCAGCGCATTGTCATCATCCACCAGCAGGCTGCCGGTCGACGCGCCCATGAAGATCTTGACGCCGGACGTGCCGGGAATGCGCTCCAGTTCCTTCAGTTGCTCGGCATTTTCCGCCGTCGCGCCGACATAGAAGGCATGGTCGCACCACATGCGATGATGGGCGCGCTTCAGCTTGTCATGCACCCGCTCGGCAGTGTCGGTATTGGGATTGGTGTTGGGCATTTCGAACACGGCGGTGACGCCGCCCAGCACCGCGGCGCGGCTGCCCGATTCCAGATCCTCCTTATATTCCAGCCCCGGCTCGCGGAAATGCACCTGGCTGTCGATGCAGCCGGGCAGCACGTCGAGGCCGGTACAGTCGACCACTTCGCCCGCATCGCCCAGGCTGGTGCCGATGGCGACGATCTTGCCGCCGCGCACGCCCACATCCACCTGCTCCGCGCCGCCCGGCGTATGGACGGTGCCGTTCTTGAGGATCATGTCGAAGGTCTGGGTCATGGCGATATTCCTGTCTGCTGTTCGCGCGAACCGCTTGGCGAAGTCGTGCCGCCGTCCTACCTAAAGCCGATGACCGATACCACCCTTACCGACCGCGCGGTGCTGCGCATTTCCGGCGAAGAGGCGCGTCCCTTCCTGCAGGGGCTGCTGACCCGCGACGTGCTGACGCTGACAGACGGCGAAGCGCGCTGGACCGCGCTGCTGACGCCGCAGGGCAAGGCGCTGTTCGACTTCATCCTGTGGGGCGACGACGGCGATATATTGATCGACTGCGAGGCGGCGCAGGCCGACGCACTGGCGAAGCGGCTGACCATATACCGGCTGCGGCGCAAGGTGGTGATCGCGCGCGATGAGTCGCTGGCGGTGCATTGGGCGATCGATGCGGCCGACAAACCCCGCGACCCGCGCCTGCCAGACCTGGGCGCGCGCTGGCTGGCGCCGGCGAGCGATGGCGACGCCGCCGCCGCGTTCCGCGCGCATCGGCTGTCGCTTGGGGTGTTCGAAGGCGCGGCGGAACTGGGGCAGGACCAGATTCTGTGGCTGGAAACCAATGCCGAGGAACTGCACGGCGTCGATTATGACAAGGGCTGCTATGTCGGGCAGGAAAACACGGCCCGCATGCATTATCGCAACAAGGTGAACCGGCGGCTGGTCGCAGTGCCGCTGGAACGGGCCGACGAGAAGCGCCAGCGCGCCGCCCTGCCAGACCTCAATCTGTCGATCGAACTGCAACGGGTGGAGGCGATCGACCCCGCCACCCTGCCCGCCTGGCTCGCCACCGCGATCGCCGCGCAGGCCGCCGAATGAGGCAAGGACTGCTGGCGCTTGCCTGCGCCCTCACCCTGACCATGCCGGCCCAGGCGGAAACGCCCTGGACACTGGTCAAGGCTTATCCGCATGACCCGGCGGCCTTCACCGAGGGTCTCTTCTACCTCGATGGCGCGCTCTATGAGAGCACCGGCCTTGAAGGCCAGTCGGAGATCCGCAAGGTCGCGCTCAAGACCGGCAAGGTCGAGCAGCGCCGTGTCGTCGAGCAGCCCTATTTCGGCGAAGGCATCGTCAACTGGGGCGGCAAGCTGGTCAGCCTGACCTGGCGCCACCGCCAGGGCTTTGTCTGGAAGCTGGACGATTTCTCGCCACTCTCCACCTTCCGCTATGAAGGCGAAGGCTGGGGCCTGACCCAGGATGGCCGATCGATCATCATGAGCGACGGCAGCGCGCAGTTGCGCTTCCTCGATCCCGAGACGCTGAGCGAACAGCGCCGCATCACCGTCACCTGGAACGGCCGCGCGGTCGATCGGCTGAACGAGCTGGAATGGGTCAAGGGCGAGATCTGGGCCAATGTCTGGTACGATACCAAGATCGCCCGGATCGACCCGCGCAGCGGCGGCGTGATCGACTGGATCGACGTCGCCCCGCTGCGCAAGCAGGCCGGCGTCATCGACAGCGAAGCCGTCGCCAACGGCATCGCCTATGACGCCAAGAGCGACCGCGTCTTCATCACCGGCAAGAACTGGCCCAAGCTGTTCGAGATCAGGGTCGGGAAGTAGGGCGACGATCCCGCCTTAAAGCCCTCTTCCGCAGGCGGGAGAGGGTTGGGTGAGGGTCTTCTTGCTTACGTCTCTCGAACGGCAAGCAGCTCCAGCCTGATCCGTTCCACCACGCCGTCGAAATTCTCGACCACATCATGATTCCAGAACCGGTGGATCACGTAGCCCGCCGATTGCAGTTGCGTCGTGCGCGACGCATCCGTCCGTTCATCATGCTGTCCGCCATCGATCTCGACGATGAAGCGATATTCGGCACAGAGGAAATCGACCACGAATGGCCCGATCGTCGCCTGTCGCCGGAACTTGAAACCTTCAAGCTGGCGATTGCGCAAGACGGCCCATAGCCGTTGCTCACATTCGGTTGCGTTGCGCCGCAGACGTGAAGCGTTGGGACTGGTCGGGCCGATGCTGGGCATTGGCAGAGTCTATCATGAGGGCAGTCGTAGAAAAGCCCTCACCCAACCCTCTCCCGTAAACGGGAGAGGGCTTATAGGCGGTTTAGCGCTTCCAGCGCGCCCAGATGGCGGTGGGGAGCAGCAGGCCGCGCGCTTCCTCGCGTACGGTCAGTTCGCCCGCTTCCACCTCGCCGGGCAGGTCGGCAAAGGCCTGGCGCAGCAATTCGCCGATCGCCAGCGCCGACATGCGCACTGCATAGACGGTGAGGAACAGGAAGCGGCTGTCGGCGTCGAGCAACTGGCGGCAATTGGCGATGAGGCCCGGCAGATCCTCTTCCAGCCGCCAGACTTCGCCGTCGGGGCCACGGCCATATTTGGGCGGGTCGAGCAATATGCCGTCATAGCGGCGGCCGCGCCGCACTTCGCGCGCGACGAACTTGGCCGCATCCTCGACGATCCAGCGGATCGGCCGATCACCCATGCCCGACAGGTCAGCGTTCGCCCGCGCCTGCGCCACCGATTTCTTCGACGCATCGACATGGACCATGCGCGCGCCGGCCGCCGACATGCCCAGCGTGCCGACGCCGGTATAGCCGAACAGGTTCATGACCTCAGCCTCGGGCTTGTCGGCCGTGCTGGTGCGCATGAAATCCCACACCGGCGCCATGTCGGGAAAGAAGCCCAGATGGCGGAAGGGGGTGCAGCTCGACTGGAAGGTCACTTCCTTCCAGTGCAGCGGCCAACCTTCGGCCGGGACCGGCTTGTCATAATACCAGCGGCCGCCGCCATCCTCGTCAGAGCCGGGGATGAATTCGCCGTCGGCGCGCCAATCTTCGGTCGCCGGCGCCCACATCGCCTGCGGTTCGGGGCGGATGAAGCGGAAACGGCCATAGCGTTCGAGCTTGCGGCCGTTGCCCGAGTCGATCAGGCCATAGTCGGACCAGGGTTCGCCGATGAGAGTCTTGAGTTCCATGGGGGCCTCATCGTCTCTTGCGCCGCTCCTGTCGAGAGGGGATCAACCCGCGATCAGCCGCGCGGCGTCGCCCGCTCCGCGACATAGGCGGTCACCGCCTCGAACGTGCCGGGCAGCTTGGCATAGCTTTCCTCACGCGCGAACAGGTCGCCGACCCGCGCCGGCAGCGGCGGCCGCGTGCCGGTCGCCCGCTCCACCGCGTCGCGGAACTTGGCGGCATGGGCGGTCGCCAGCGTCACCACCGGGATCGACGGGTCGATGTCCGCCTCGCGCGCGGCGGCGAGGCCAATGGCGCTGTGCGGATCGATCACCTGGCCAGCGGCGTCGAACGCCCAGCGCATCGCCATGGTCATGCCGTCGGCATCGATCCGGGCGGAGGTGAACAGGTTCGCCGCGCCCTCGCGCTGAGCATTGGTGAGGCGCATCGCCTTGCTTGCCTCGAAACCCTGCATCTGCTGGGCGAGCGCAACGCCGTCACGGCCACCGGCATCGAACAGCAGTCGCTCGAAATTGGAGCTGACCTGGATGTCCATGCTGGGCGTCGCGGTCGGCACGACCTGGCCCTGGCTATAGTCGCCCTCCGACAGGGCTCGGTGGAGGATGTCGTTGACGTTGGTGGCGACCACCAGCCTGGCGACCGGCAGGCCCATTTTCGACGCGACATAGCCGGCGAAGACATCGCCGAAATTGCCGGTCGGCACCGAGAAGGCGATCGGACGATCGGGCGCGCCCAGCCGCACGGCGGCGTAGAAATAATAGACGACCTGCGCCATCAGCCGCGCCCAGTTGATGCTGTTCACCGCCGACAGGTTGAAGCGCGCCTTGAAGTCCGCGTCGTTGAACATGCGCTTCACCAGCGCCTGCGCATCGTCGAAGCTGCCGTCGATCGCGATATTATAGACGTTCGGCGCCAGCACCGTGGTCATCTGGCGGCGCTGCACGTCGGACACCCGGCCCTCGGGATGCAGCATGAAGATGTCGACCTTTTCGCGACCGGCGACCGCGTCGATCGCGGCCGAACCGGTGTCGCCCGATGTGGCACCGACAATGGTCAGATGGTCGTCGCGGCGCGACAGGAACCGCTCGAACAGCTGGCCGAGCAGCTGGAGCGCGACATCCTTGAACGCCAAGGTCGGACCATGGAACAGCTCCAGCATCCAGTGGCGATTGTCGAGCTGGACCAGCGGCGTCACCGCGTCATGGCTGAACCGGCCATAGGCAGCGGTGCAAAGCTCGCGCAGTTCCTCTTCGCTCAGCGATCCGGCGACGAACGGCGCCATGACGCGCACGGCGGTTTCGACATAGGAAAGACCAGCGAGGGCGCGAATGTCGGCAGCGGAAAATTGCGGCCAGCTCTCCGGCACGTAAAGGCCACCGTCGGACGCCAGGCCCGCCAGCGTGACATCTTCAAAACCGAGCGCCGGTGCGCTTCCCCTGGTGCTGACATATTGCATAATGGGAAAGCGCGGTAGCGACGCGCGCGCGCCGGGGCAAGCCTTTACGACGGCCTTGGCGGCTCCGCATTGCGTCGGCGCAGGACAAGCAGATAGATTATTGCCGCCAGCGCGGCAAAAATGAACCATTGCACCGCATAGGCGAGATGATTGTTGGGCACGTCGGCGGTGCTGGGCGGTGCCATGGGTTTCAGGCCCGGCGGTGCGGCGCGCGCGACCAGCATCGGCCGCAGCGGCATGGTCCTGCCCCCTGCCCGCGCGATCAGCGAGCGATGATCGGGCTCCTGCGAAATCCAGCCTTCGACCTGCCCGCCGGTCCAGGCCGGCTTGTCATCCGGCTTCTGGCCGACGCCGACAGCGACCAGCGCGCCCGGCCCTTCGGCGCCGGTCGTGCATTGGGCGATATGGCGATAGCCGGTCGATCCGTCGGCGGCGCGCCCGGCCTCCACCTGCCAGCCGACGACGCGCAGGCAATGGACCGACGACGGGCGGAACAGAAGTTCATCGGGCACCGGCGGCATTTTGGGGAAGGCGACGGCCGGTCGCGACACATTGCTGGCGGCCAGCGCCAGCATGGTTTCCTTCTCGCCCCGGCGCTGCAACTGCCAGATGCCGAGCGCGATCATGACAGCGATCGCGACACAGACCAGCAGGGTCGGGACAATCGGGATGCGCCGTCCGCTCATGCGTCCTTCTTCTCCACCACCCGCCCCTCGCGGGCATTTTTGCGATATTCGACCGTCAGCAGCGCGCCCTTGGCGACGCGCAGGCTGCCGACCACGGCGCCGGCGGTCAGCGGCGCCCACAGCAGCAGGTGCAGCCAGAGCGGCGGATGGACCGTCAGTTCCAGGGTCAGCGCCAGCGCGACCATGACCGCGCCGATGATCAGCGTCAGGAAAGCCGCCGGCCCGTCGCCGACATTATATTGGCCATAGTCCAGCCCGCACTGGCGACAGCCCGACGCAAAACGCACCGGCCCTTCGAACAGGGTCGGTGCGCTGCAACGGGGGCAAAGGCCGCGGGCGGAGGCCGCAAGCAGGTCCATGCCTGTCGCCTTCGCCGTCATCCCTGAACCATCAGCCGCCGTGGATCGGCGCGCCCCAGCCGCCCCAGACATAGATGGCGGCGAACAGAAACAGCCACACCACGTCGACGAAATGCCAGTACCAGGCGGCCGCTTCAAAGCCGAAATGCTGCCGCGGGGTGAAGTCGCCCTTATAGGCGCGGATCAGGTTCACCACCAGGAAGATGGTGCCGACCAGCACGTGGAAGCCATGGAAGCCGGTCGCCATATAGAAGGCCGAGCTATAGGGCGAACCGCCGAACGGGAACGGCGCGTGCATATATTCATAGGCCTGGATGCAGCTGAACAGCGCGCCCAGGATCACCGTACACCACAGGCCCTTCTTCAGCCCTTCGCGATCGCCGTGAATCAGCGCGTGATGCGCCCAGGTGACGGTGGTGCCCGAGCAGAGCAGGATCAGCGTGTTGAGCAAGGGCAGCTCGAACGCGTTCATCACCTCGATGCCCTTGGACGGGAACATCCCCTCGATCGGCGCCAGTTCGCTGGGGAAGAGGGAGAAGTCGAAAAAGGCCCAGAACCAGCCGACGAAGAACATCACTTCCGACGCGATGAACAGGATCATGCCATAGCGCAGATGCAGCTGGACCACCGGCGTATGATCGCCGGCATGCGCCTCGGCAATCACATTGCTCCACCAGCTGAACATGGTGAAGAGGACACCGGCCACACCGATCAGGAAGATCCAGCCACCGCCGGCGGGCATCGCGTCGGGATGCATCCACATGATCGCGCCCATCGCCATCACCAGCGCCGACATCGAGCCGAACAGCGGCCAGATGCTGGGCGGAAGGATATGATAATCGTGGTTCTTGGCGCCTGCCATGACGGTTTCTACCTCTTCCCTGTTTTTCGGTTATTCTCGTCAGCTTAGCTTGGCTGCTTCCCCTGCTCAACAGGATAGAAGGTGTAGCTGAGCGTTATCTGCTGCGTGTCCTTGTTGTCGGGATCCTGCAATATCTTGGGATCGACATAATAGATCACCGGCATGCGCACTTCCTCACCGGGCTGCAGCGTCTGCTGGGTGAAGCAGAAACACTGGATCTTGGTGAAATAGGCGCCAGCCTGGGTCGGCGTGACGTTGAAACTGGCGGTGCCGGTCACCGGCTTGTCGGACAGGTTCTTCGCAATGAAAATCGCCATGTCGCGGGCGCCGACGGTCACCGTGTCGGTGCGATGTTCGGGCCGGAACTCCCAGGGCATGCCGGGCTGGACATTGGAATCGAAGCGGATCGACATGGTCCGCCCGGCCACCGGGGTCAGCTTCACATCGGCCGCCGCGCGCTGGGTCGTGCCGCCGAAACCGGTGGTCTGGCAGAAGATGCGGTAGAGCGGGACCGAGGCGAAGCCGAGGGCAAGCATCGCCAGGCCGATGCCCGCCATCGCCACCAGCGTCCGCCGGTTGCGGCGGTCGCGGTCAAAGGGCGAGGGCGGGAGCGAGGCCATCAGATATTATGGCTCGCGCCGATCTTCGCCAAAGTGATGGCGAAGAAGAGGATGGCGAGGAAGCCGAGCAGCAGCCCGGTCACCAGCGCACGGGACTTTTGCCGTGCGCGCACCTGATCCTGATCTTCCGGACTCATGCCAGCAGCCAGCGGTCAACGACCACTGCCCCAAACAGCAGGAAGAGATAGAGGATCGAATATTTGAACAGCCGCTTTTCCGGCGCCATGCGCGCGGGGTCGGTCTCGCGGCGCAGATAGACCTGAAAGGCCATGGCGGCGAAGATCGCGGTGCCGACCAGCGCCGCCGTGCCATAGATCGCGCCGGTCAGGTGCAGCGCGACCGGGGCCAGCGCGGCAACCGCCATGATGAAGGTGTAGAAGAGGATCTGGCGCCGGGTGACGACTTCACCCGACACGACCGGCAGCATCGGGATGCCGGCGGCGGCATAATCGGTCTTCACGAACAGCGCGAGCGCCCAGAAATGGGGCGGCGTCCAGAAGAAGATCAGCATGAACAGGGCGATGGGCAGCGCGGTGATGTCGCCCGTCACCGCCGCCCAGCCGATCACCGGCGGAAAGGCGCCGGCCGCGCCGCCGATGACGATATTCTGCGCCGTCCGGGGCTTCAGCCAGATGGTATAGATGAAGACATAGAAGAGGATCGAGACGGTCAGCACCGCAGCGGCCAGCCAGTTGGTCGCCATCCCCATCAGGATCACCGAGAAGAAGGACAGGCCGACGCCGAAATGCAGCGCCGTCTGCCGCTCCATCCGGCCGGCGGGCAGCGGCCGGCTGGCGGTGCGCTTCATCTTGGCGTCGATGTCGGCTTCCCACCACTGGTTGAGCGCGGCGGCCGCGCCGGCGCCCAGCGCGATGCACAATATCGCGGTAAAGCCCAGCACCGGATGGATATGGCCGGGCGCGGCGAGCAGCCCGCACAGGCCCGTGAACACCACAAGCGTCATCACGCGCGGCTTGGTCAGCGCGACGAAATCGCGCCAATGAGCGGGCAGGACGGGGGCATTAGCCCCGGACGAAAGCGGCGAACTGGCCATAAACTCCTCTTCGATCAGCCGGCGCCCCATACAGGCCCTGACCGATTCCGGCAAATGGACAGACGGTCCTACCCATCTGCCCCGCCGCAGGGGGATGGAGTGCCCGGTCCAGGCCGGGCACCCGCATGGCGATCAGTCGATGACCGGCAGGGTCTCGAACTGGTGATAGGGCGGCGGGCTGGTCAGCGTCCATTCCAGCGTCGTCGCGCCTTCGCCCCAGGGATTGCCCTCGGCGCGTCTGCCGGCGAACAGCGACCAGAAGACATTGACCAGGAAGATCAGCACGCCGACCGCCATGATCTCATAGCCGTGGGTCGCGATCTTGTTCCAATAGGCGAACGCCTCGGGATAGTCGGGATAACGGCGCGGCATGCCGCTCAGGCCCAGGAAGTGCATCGGGAAGAACAGCAGGTTCACGCCGATGAAGAAGACCCAGAAATGGAGCTGGCCCAGCACTTCATTATACATGCGCCCCGTCATTTTCGGGAACCAGTAATAGAAGCCCGCGAACAGCGAGAAGACCGCGCCCAGCGACAGCACATAGTGGAAGTGCGCGACCACATAATAGGTGTCGTGCAGCACGTCGTCGACGCCGCCATTGGCCAGCACCACGCCGGTCACGCCGCCCACGGTGAACAGGAAGATGAAGCCCAGCGCCCACACCATCGGCGTCTTGAAGCTGATCGACCCGCCCCAGATGGTGGCGATCCACGAGAAGATCTTGATGCCGGTCGGCACCGCGATGACCATGGTGGCGGCGGTGAAATACATCTTCACATTCACCGACATGCCGGTGGTGAACATGTGGTGCGCCCAGACGACGAAGCCGACCACGCCGATCGCGACCATGGCATAGGCCATGCCGAGATAGCCGAACACCGGCTTGCGGCTGAAGGTCGAGACAATCTGGCTGACGATGCCGAAGCCCGGCAGGATCATGATATAGACTTCGGGGTGGCCGAAGAACCAGAAGAGATGCTGGTAGAGTTCGGGATCGCCGCCACCGGCCGCATCATAGAAGGTGGTGCCGAAATTGCGGTCGGTCAGCAGCATGGTGATCGCCGCGGCCAGAACCGGCAGCGCCAGCAGCAGCAGGAAGGCGGTGACCAGCACCGACCAGACGAACAGCGGCATCTTGTGCAGGGTCATGCCCGGCGCACGCATGTTGAGGATGGTGGTGATGAAGTTGATCGCGCCCAGGATCGAGCTGGCGCCGGCGATGTGCAGCGACAGGATCGCCATGTCGACGGCCGGGCCGGCCGACCCGCTGGTCGACAGCGGCGCATAGACGGTCCAGCCGGTGCCCGCGCCATTGCCGGTGCCGCCAGGCACGAAGGTCGAGCCGAGCAGCAGCAGGAAGGCGGGGATGAGCAGCCAGAAGCTGATATTGTTCATGCGCGGGAAGGCCATGTCCGGCGCGCCGATCATGATCGGCACGAACCAGTTGCCAAAGCCGCCGATGATCGCGGGCATCACCATGAAGAAGACCATGATCAGGCCATGGGCGGTGATCAGCACGTTCCACAGATGATAGGCCTGGTCCAGCGTCGCGGCGGGACCGTCGCTCCACTGCGCCCAGATATGCAGGAACTGGATGCCCGGCTCGCGCAATTCCATGCGCATCAGGCCGGAAATGGCGCCGCCGATCAGGCCGGCCATGATCGCGAAGATCAGATAGAGGGTGCCGATGTCCTTGTGGTTGGTGGACATGAACCAGCGCTGGAAGAAGGCCGGCTTGTGGTCGGCATCATGATGATCATGGGCATGGTCGCCATGATGATCGCCATGATGGTCGGCGGTGATGGTGGTCATGACGTTCCTACCCCTCAGATCTTCTTTTCAGCAGTAGCGGCAGCGGCTTCAGCCGTCTTCTCCGCCGCTGCGCCCTTCAGCGTGCCGCCCTGCGACTGGACCCACTGGTCGAACTGGGCCGGGGGCAGCGCCTCGATCGCGATCGGCATGAAGCCGTGGCGCGCGCCGCACAGTTCCGAACATTGGCCGTAATAGACGCCCGGCTTCTCGATGGTGAAGCTCTTCTCGTTCAGGCGGCCTGGCACGGCGTCCATCTTCACCCAGAGCGAAGGCACGGCAAAACTGTGGATCACGTCGGCGCCGGTGATGATCAGCTTGACCGGACGACCGACCGGCAGGACCAGGCGATTGTCGGGCGCGAGCAGATAGGGCTCGCCATTTTCCTTCGCCTTGTCCTCGGGCAGCATGTTCGACACGAATTCGGGGATGCCGTTGTCGGGATATTCATAGCCCCAATACCATTGATAGCCGGTGACCTTCACGGTCAGCGCATCCTTGGGCGCGGGCTTGTACTGGTCGGCCAGCAGGCCGATCGAGGGAATCGCGATCACCAGCAGGATGAGGACCGGGACGAGCGTCCACACCACTTCGATGACGGTGTTGTGGGAGGTCTTGGACGGCACCGGGTTGGCGGAGCGGCGATAGCGCACCATCACATAGAGCATCAGCAGCAGCACGAAGACCGAGATGATGGTGATGAGCGGCAGCAGCATCTTGTCGTGCAGCCAGCGCGCGGTGTGGCCGGTGGAGGTGAACTGCTCCTGCAGCGTGATCTCGCCGGGCTTTGGCATGCCGATGCCTTCGGTCGGCTTCATCCGCGGCGGCGCGGCGACCTTGGCGGCGGGCGCGGCTTCGGCCGCAGGGGCCGTCGCATTGTCGGGTGATTCGGTCGATATAGCTGCATTGTCAGCAGCGGGGGCGGCAGCGGCGGCATTCTCCTGCGCCAATGCCATCGGGCTCATCACCGTTGCCGGCGCCATTGCCAGCAAGCCGGCCAGAATGAGCGATCTCACCTTTTTCATAGCCTCATCTACCCCTAACCCCTTGTTGCCGCTGCAACGGGAACGTCCACTTTCGCGTCGTGCCCGCCCGTTCGGTCTATGTGGCGGCTTATAGGCAACGAATTTTTCTGCCTCAAGTCAGTGTGGACCAGATTTTCTTCGCTGTTGCAACGCCTCCCGCTCCCGCCTATCTCGCACCTCGCGCACAGGTGCGCGATCATGGGCATATCATGCCCGTGCGATATGGGCGGGCCGGGCGCCGTTTTTGCGCGACCTCCCGCAACGGAATAGTGGAACAGGGCGGAATGACCGACGAAGAAGTATTGGCAGAATTCCGGGCAGCAGGTGCGCTGCTCGAAGGACATTTCATCCTGTCGTCGGGCCGCCGCAGCGCTAATTACCTGCAGTGCGCCCGCGTGCTGATGAATGCCGAACGCGCCGGCAAGCTGGCCCGCGCCACCGTGCAGCAGCTGCCGCGCGAGCTGCGCCAGGAGATCGATCTGGTCGTGTCGCCCGCCATGGGCGGCCTGATCATCGGCCATGAAGTCGGCCGCGCGCTCGACAAGGATGCGGTGTTCCTGGAGCGGCCCGAGGGCGTGTTCGAACTGCGCCGCGGCTTTGCCATATCGCCGGGGCAGAAAGTGCTGATGGTGGAAGACGTCGTCACCACCGGCCTGTCGTCGCGCCAGGCGATCGAGGCGGTCGAGCGCGAAGGCGGCATCGTCGTCGCCGAAGTGGCGCTGGTCGATCGTTCGGCCGGCGAAGTGGACCTGGGCGTCCCCTTCTACCCGCTCGTGAGCATCAATTTCCCGGTCTATGACGCCGATCAGCTGCCGCCCGAACTGGAAGCGGTGCCGGCGATCAAGCCCGGCAGCCGGAAGCAGTAAGATGGCCGCCGTTCCGCTGCGCCTGGGGGTCAATATCGACCATGTGGCGACGATCCGCAACGCGCGGGGCGGCGAACATCCCGATCCGGTCAAGGCCGCGCTGCTGGCGGTGAAGGCCGGCGCCAACGGCATCACCGCGCATCTGCGCGAGGATCGCCGCCATATCCGCGACGAGGATATCGCGATGCTGATGGCGGCGCTCGACGTACCGCTGAACCTGGAAATGGCGGCGACGCAGGAAATGCTGGGCATCGCCCTCAAGCACAAGCCGCATGCCGCCTGCATCGTGCCGGAAAAGCGCGAGGAGCGCACGACCGAGGGCGGCCTGGACGCCGCCGGCCAGATCGCGGTGCTGCGCCCGATCGTCGCCGCGCTCACCGACGCCGGCATCCGCGTCAGCCTGTTCATCGAGGCCGACGCCGCCCAGATCGAGGCCGCGATCCAACTCGGCGCGCCGGTGGTCGAATTCCATACCGGCGCCTATGCCCATCTGACCGGCGAGGCCCGCGCGGTCGAGCTGCGCCGCATTGCCGACGCCGCCGCGCTCGCCGCCAAGAACGGCATCGAGCCGCATGCCGGCCATGGCCTCACCTTCGACAATGTCGCGCCGATCGCCGCCATCCCGCAGATCGCCGAACTCAATATCGGCCATTTCCTGATCGGCGAGGCGATCTTCGGCGGGCTGGAAGCCAGCATCCGCGAAATGCGGCGCCAGATGGACCTGGCACGGTGACTGCCGCATGATCATCGGCCTCGGCTCCGATCTCTGCAATATCGAGCGGATCCAGAATTCGCTCGACCGCTTCGGGGACCGGTTCGTCCAGCGCGTCTTCACCGATGTCGAACAGGCCAAGGCGGAACGCCGGCCGTTCACCAAAGCCGGCACGCTGGCCAAGCGCTTCGCCGCCAAGGAGGCCTTTTCCAAGGCGGTCGGCACCGGTTTCAAGGCCGGCGTCTTCATGAAGGATATCGGCGTCGTCAATGCGCCCAGCGGCGCGCCCACGCTGGCGCTGACCGGCGGCGCGGCACAGCGGCTGGCATCGATGGTGCCGGCGGGCTACAAGCCGGTCATTCACCTGACGCTCACGGACGATCATCCATGGGCCCAGGCCTTCGTCATCATCGAGGCGCTGCCGCTTTGAGCGGGCCGCCCTCCCCATCCGAGCATAGCCCTTCCATGACGGCAGTCGACATGACCCAAACCGACCCCCTGCCACCCGCCGCGCCCGAAACGGCAGCCGACGACAAGGAGGCAGGCACCAGCGGGGCCGGCGGCAGCGGGGTGAACTGGTGGCATGAGGTGAAGAGCATCGTACTGCTCATCCTCGCCGTGCTGGCCTTCCACAGCTTCGTCGCCAAGCCCTTCTACATCCCGTCGGAATCGATGATGCCGGTGCTGCTGAAGGGCGACCGGCTGGTGGTGAGCAAATTCCCCTATGGCTGGTCCTATGTCAGCCCCAGCTTCCATCCGCTGCCCTTCCTGAAGGGGCGCATATTGGGCCACCTGCCCGAGCGTGGCGACATCGTCATCGTCTCGCCCCAGAACCGGCGCGAAGATTATATCAAGCGGGTCATCGGCCTGCCCGGCGACATTGTCGAGGTGCGTGGCGGTCAGGTGATCCTGAACGGCGTGCCGGTGCCGCAGAAGGTGCTCAAGCCCCTGCGCATAGCGGTCGATGGCAATGCCCCCTGTCCGCCGATGCAGTTCCCTGGCGCGCTGGTGACCGACAAGGCCGGCAAGAGCTGGTGCGAACTGCCGGTACGGCAGGAAGTGCTACCCAACGGCAAGACCTATGTCACGATCGACATGGGGCCGAGCGCGCTCGACTGGTATGGCCCGGTCCGCGTGCCCGCCGACCATGTCTTCCTGATGGGCGACAATCGCGACAACAGCGCCGACAGCCGCGCCCCGCTGGAAGAAAATGGGCTGGGCGGCCCGGTGCCATGGGAAGCGATCGGCGGCCGCGCCGAATTCATCACCTTCAGCCTGGACGGCGATTCGAGCTGGAACCCGCTCAGTTGGCTCCATGCCTTCCGTGGTGGCCGCGCCGGGAACAGCCTGCGCCCCCAGAGCGTTACCGAGGCGAAATAGTTCACAGCGATTGATGGGGGTTCCGGGTTTGAGCGACGCGCAGCAGCATATCGAGCAACCCGGCCCCAGCGAATTGCGCAGCCCGCTGGTCCAGCATGAGATCAAGCGGGCGGGCGTCTGGTTCGCGATGGCGATCGGCATCGCGCTGATCGTGCTGCTGGCCCAGCCGATCATGCTGATCCTGGGCGCGCTGGTCTTCACCACCATGATGGATGGTGGCACCCGCCTCTTGGGCCGCGTGCTGCCGATCGGCCGGGGCTGGCGCCTGACGATCGTGCTGCTCGCCGTCGTCGCCTTCCTCGCCTACACCTTCTACCTCACCGGCTCCAGCCTGGCCGCCCAGGCACAGGCGATGCGCACCATCGTCGAGGCGCAGGTGGAACGGGTCGGCGGCTGGATGCAGCAGTTGGGCATCACCACCACGCCCGAAGACCTCAAGGGCCTGGCCCAGCAGGCGATGAGTTCCATGGGCCGGGTCACCGCCGCCGTCGGCACCGCCGTCGGCGCGATCACCAGCGGCGTCATGATGCTGGTGCTGGCCATCTTCATCGCGGTCGAACCCAAGCTGTACGAGCGCGGCGTCGCCTGGATGCTACCGATGGACAAGCGCGCCCATTTCTACACCGTCGCCGACAAGATGGCCTTCACCTTGCGCCGCCTGATGTTCGGCCGGCTGATCGGCATGACGGTGGAGGGCGTGGGCGTATGGCTGCTGCTGTGGGCGGGCGGCGTGCCGATGGCGGGCCTGCTCGGCATCCTCACCGGCCTGCTCGCCTTCCTGCCCAATATCGGCGCGATCATCTCGGGCGTGCTGATCGTCCTGGTCGGCTTTTCCGGCGGCACCCATACCGGCCTTTATGCCTTTGGCGTCTACATGGCGGTGCAGATCATCGACGGCTATCTGATCGTGCCGATGGTAGCCAAGCGCGCAACCGACCTGGCCCCCGCGCTGGTGCTGGCGGCGCAGATCCTGCTGGGCGCGCTGTTCGGTATCCTCGGCCTGTTCCTGGCCGATCCGATCGTCGCCATGATCAAGGTCTATCTGGAGGAACGGTCCAAGGCTCTGGCAGGGCAGACCATCCTGAAAAGCGACGATAAAAACGGCGATTGACGAATGCGTCCCGGAACGTAACGATTGCTCCTGCGCTTCTATCCTAAAGCGAAAGGAGAGAATGGCATGACCGTGGCAATGGAGCAGCAGAAGAAGCTGCATTTCGAACTGACCAATGTCGGCATGCGGGCCCAGGCAACCGCCGCCGGAATGGTCCAGCTCTGCCGGGAACTGCATCGGGCCGGCATCCTCGACAATGACGCGCTGGAACGGATCAAGTCGGCGATCGCCGACGATATCGACATTGGCGCGCCGCGTTCGGTGTCCTGCGTCGAATATCGACGCGACGTGAAGGCGCGACTCGACCGCCTATTCACCGGCGAGGAAAAGATTGGCAGCGCCGAAGGCCTCGCCTTCCCGCCATCGGCCCCCGGCGATCAGGCAGCCCTCTGAGCATTTGTCCGGACTGCGCCTCTGGCGCATCCGCACCGGCCACCAAAGAAAAAGGGCCCGGAAACCGGGCCCTTCTCTACTCTCGGATCGATCGGATCAGTTGCCCGGCACGCCCTGCGGAACGGCGCCCTGCGGCATGCCACCCTGCATCTGCTGCATCCGCTGCTGCATCTGCATGATTTCCGCGCGCGACTTGAAGTCGTGCAGCTGGACATCGAACACCAGCACCGAATTGGCCGGGATCGGGCCGGCGGCCTGTTCGCCATAGCCAAGCTGCGGCGGGATCCACAGGCGATATTTGCCGCCCTTCTTCATCTTCTGCAGGCCTTCGGAGAAGCCCGGCACCACGCCGTCGACCGGCATCGGCGTCTGCGGATTCTCGTCGAACACGGTGCCGTCGAGCAGCGTGCCCTTATAGCCCACCAGCGCAACGTCGGCGGTCGTCGGGCTCGGCCCGCTGCCTTCCTCCAGCACCTGGTACTGCAGGCCCGACTCGGTCGTGACCACGCCCTTGGCATGGGCGTTCTGCGTCAGGAAGGCGGCAGGCGACGCTTCCACGCCCTGCTGCCCTGCCCAGGCCAGACCACCGGCCGCCAGCGCGATCGCGGCGACGCCGATCCAGAGTCGCGTCAGCGACCCCTTGGCGATAGGACGAAGGGGGACAGCCGTCGTGGACATGGGCGAACGCCTCGCAATGAAGAACGGGAAATCAGCAAAGAGTCAGGACGACCGCGAACCGGCCGTCCTGATATCGGCAATCCTTAACGGACGCCGTCGCGCTCGGCGCGCTTGCGCTCCAGCTTGCGGGCGCGGCGGACAGCAGCCGCCTTTTCGCGCGCACGCTTTTCCGAGGGCTTCTCGTAGTGACGACGCAGCTTCATTTCGCGATACACGCCTTCACGCTGCAGCTTCTTCTTGAGCGCGCGGAGGGCCTGGTCGACATTGTTGTCGCGAACGATGATCTGCATAAGTCCGTCAATCTCCAATCGAAAACGGGCGGATCGCCAGGAATGAAACCCTCCCGACGGGCCGACCGAATATAAAAATCCGTGAGTCGCCACAGGTCACCCTGAGGCATGTGGGGCGCGCCCTACCAGCAGAGTCGGGCAAATTCAACCCCTGCAGGGCTTTCACGCCCTTTCCCTCGACAGAATGCGTCGAGCGGAGGATAGTGGCGTCCATAATATAAAGGAGGATGGCCATGGCAAGTGCCGCCAGACAGCCCGACATGTCGCCTGCCGAATGGGAGGCGCGCCAGCAGCTCGCCGCCTGCTACCGCATCTTCGACCATTTGGGCTGGTCGGAACTGATCTACAATCACATCACCCTGCGCGTGCCCGATGAGGAAAACGCCTTCCTCATCAACCCGTTCGGCCTGCTCTACAGCGAGGTGACGGCGTCCAACCTGGTCAAGATCGATATCGACGGCCATGTGCTGGACGGCAGCCCCTATCCGGTCAATCGCGCCGGCTTCACCCAGCATAGCGTGTTCCACCGCCACCTGGCCGACGCCCATTGCATCATCCACACCCATACGACCGCAGGCATGGCGGTCAGCGCCACGCAGGAAGGGCTGCGGCCGATCAATTTCTACGCTGCCGCCTTTGCCGGGCGGATCGCCTATCATGACTTTGAAGGTGTCACGATCCGGCCGGAGGAAGGCGAAAGGCTGATCGCCAATCTGGGCGCGCGGCGAATCATGATGCTGCGCAACCATGGCACGCTGGTGATGGCCAAGACCCTGCCCGAAGCCTTCCTGATGCAATGGATGCTCCAGCGCGCCTGCGAGATTCAGGTCGCCGCCTGCGCCGCCGGCACGCCGGTGGAAATCCCGGCCGATGTCATCGCCGTGCATCAGCGCGACCTCGCCGGTGTGCAATTGCCGGTCGGCGTCGGCGTGCCGGATTTCCAGGCGATGGTCCGCCTGATCGACCGCACCGACAGGAGCTGGCGGGACTAGAGCGTCCCGCCTCCCGACCTCCGTTCGCTCCGCGCGGACGGAGGCGGATCAGCCCTTGCCGAATCCGCCGCCGCCCGGCGTCTCGATCACGAAGACGTCGCCCGGCGCCATCTGCGCCGATCCGGTCGCGCCCAGCATCTCGACCCGGCCATCGCCACGCTCGACCCAGTTGCGCCCCAGCCCGCCGGGCGCGCCGCCGTCGAGGCCAAAGGGTGGCACGCTGCGCCGGTTGGCCAGGATGCCGGCGGTCATATCTTCCAGGAAGCGGATGCGGCGCAGCCCGCCATTGCCGCCATGATGCGCGCCCGCGCCGCCCGATCCGGGCCGAATCGAAAATTCCTCCAGCAGCACCGGGAATCGGCTTTCCAATATTTCGGGGTCCGTGAGGCGGCTGTTGGTCATGTGGGTCTGCACCACATCGGCGCCGTCGAAATCCGGCCCGGCGCCCGATCCGCCCGAGATCGTCTCATAATATTGGTGGCGCGCATTGCCGAAGGTGAGATTGTTCATCGTCCCCTGCGCGCCCGCCATCACGCCCAGCGCGCCGAACAGAGCATCGGTGACGACCTGGCTGGTCTCGACATTGCCGGCGACCACCGCCGCAGGATAAAGCGGCCGCAGCAGCGACCCCTCCGGCACCACCAAAGTCATGGGCTTGAGGCAGCCGTCATTCATCGGCACCGCCTCGTCCACCAGCGTCCGCACGACATAGAGCAGGGCCGCACGCGCGACCGACAAAGGCGCGTTGAAATTGCCCGGCAACTGGTCCGACGTGCCGGTGAAATCCACCGTCGCGCCGCGCGCCGCCCGGTCGATCATCACGTTGACGACCACCGCCGCGCCATTATCCATCGCATAGCGATAGTGCCCGTCGGACAGGCGATCGATCAGCCGGCGCACTGCCGCCTCGGCCTGATCCTGCACATGGCCCATATAGGCGGCCACGACATCGGCGCCATAATCGCCGCTGATCCGCTGCAGCTCGGCCGCGCCCTTGGCGCAGGCGGCGATCTGGGCGGACAGGTCGGCGATATTCTGGTCGATATTGCGCGAGGGCCAGCGGCCCGACCCCAGCAGGGCGCGCAGATCCCCCTCCAGGAAGCGGCCCTGATCCACCACCAGCACATTATCGAGGACGATGCCCTCTTCCTCGATGCTGCGGCTGTAGGGCGGCATGGAGCCGGGCGAGATACCGCCAATATCGGCATGATGGCCGCGCGCCGCGACATAGAAGGCAGGCGCGTGCGCCGCCCCGTCGACGAACACCGGCATCACCACCGTCACGTCGGGCAGGTGGGTGCCGCCATCATAGGGCGCATTGAGCGCATAGACGTCGCCCGGCAGCATGCCGCGCCCGTCGATCGCCCGGCCATCGGCGCCGATTCCGCGCCGGCGCATCACCGCGCGGATGCTTTCCCCCATGCTGCCCAGATGGACCGGCATGTGCGGCGCATTGGCGACCAGATTGCCGGCTGCGTCGAACAGAGCGCAGGAGAAATCGAGCCGCTCGCGGATATTGACCGAGGAGGCGCTGTGCTGGAGCGCGGCGCCCATTTCCTCGGCGATCGCCATGAACAGGCCGCCCATCACCTCCAGCCGGACCGGATCGACGGCGGTGCCGTCATCGGCGGCCGGCGCCGGGCGTGGCGCATGGCGGGTCAGCACCAGATTGCCAATCGCATCGAGCCGCGCGCGCCAGCCCGTCTCGACCACCGTGGTCGACACCGGGTCGCTGATCAGTGCCGGGCCATCGACGACGCTGTCCAGCGTCAGTCCCGCCCGGTCGAACACCGGTGCCTGCGCGCCTGCCAGCATCACCTGCGCCAGTGGCGCGGCCGGCTGGGTCGCGATGGTCGCCACCTTGCCCATATCCTCGGCGGTCGGCGCGATCGCCTCGACCCGCACCATGTCGACCAATATGGTGCCGGTGCCGCCATAGCCGAAGCGCGCCTGATATTGCGCCTCGAAATCGGCCAGCATCGCCGCCCGATCGCCCAGCATCACGTCGAACAGGCTGTCGGTGCCATCATAGCGCAGCCGCAGCACCGTCTCGCTCCGCTCCGCCTCCGGCAGGTCGGCGCGCGCCTGCTCCGCCAGCTCGGCGATCGCCGCCGCCAGCGCGTCGGCGCCTGCATCGTCCAGCGGCAGCGCCAGCGTCCGCTCGCGCACCGCGCGCCGGTCGGCCAGGCCCATGCCATAGGCGGACAGGACGCCGCCCAGCGGATGGATCATCACCCGGTCCATGCCCAGCGCGTCGGCGACCAGACAGGCATGCTGCCCGCCCGCCCCGCCAAAGCTCGCCAGCGTATAGCGCGCAACATCATGGCCGCGCGCGACCGATATGCGCTTGATCGCATTGGCCATGCTGGCGACGGCGACGGCGATGAAGCCCTGCGCAGCCTCCTGTGCGCTCATCACCCGGCCGGTCTGCGCCTCCACCTGCGCACAAATGTCGGCAAAGCGCGCCTCGACCGCGTCCCGGTCGAGCGGCTGGTCGCCCCTGGGGCCGAACAGGCTGGGGAAGAAATCGGGCTGCACCTTGCCCAGCATGACATTGCAGTCGGTGATGGTCAGCGGTCCGCCGCGCCGGTAGCAGGCCGGCCCCGGCACCGCGCCGGCCGATTCCGGGCCGACGCGAAAACGCCCGTCGACCACTGAACAGATGGAGCCGCCGCCCGCCGCGATGGTGTGGATGCGCATCATCGGCGCGCGCAGCCGGACGCCCGCCACCCGCGCCTCATTGTCGCGTTCATAGCTGCCGGCATAATGGGACACGTCGGTCGAGGTGCCGCCCATGTCGAAACCGATCACCTCGCCAAAGCCCGCCTGCTCGGCGGTGCGGGCAAGGCCGACGATGCCGCCGGCCGGGCCGGACAATACCGCATCCTTGCCGCGGAACAGGTCGCCGCGCGTCAGCCCGCCATTGGACTGCATGAACAGCATGTCGGCGTCCTCGCCCAGCGCCGCGCCCAGCCCGTCGACATAGGCGCGCAGCACCGGCGAGAGATAGGCGTCGGCCAGCACCGTGTCGCCCCGCCCGACCAGCTTGATCAGCGGCGCGACCTCATGACTGACCGAAATCTGGGTGAAGCCGATCTGCCGGGCGATCCGCGCCAGCGCCTGCTCATGGGCGGGATAGCGATAGCCGTGCATCAGCACGATCGCGATCGCGCGCAGCCCGGCATCATAGCCGCGCTGCA
Organism: Sphingobium yanoikuyae; assembly: GCF_013001025.1. Classification (NCBI taxonomy): domain Bacteria; kingdom Pseudomonadati; phylum Pseudomonadota; class Alphaproteobacteria; order Sphingomonadales; family Sphingobiaceae; genus Sphingobium; species Sphingobium yanoikuyae. The sequence goes on from NZ_CP053021.1 coordinate 3,792,672, forward strand.
ACGCCGCCTGCGCCGCGACCTCGTCCAGCGGCGTCAGGATGGTGCCATCCTGCATCAGCCGCTCGTCCATCTCCACGACATCGGCATGAAGCGGCGGCGGCAGGTCGATCCGCCGCGCGAACAGGTCCGGCCGGTCCTGATAACCGATGCGGATCGCGTCGCGGAATCCCTTGGTGATCGCCAGCAGCACCGGCTCGCCCTTGCGCTCCAGCAGCGCATTGGTGGCGATGGTCGTGCCGATCCGCAACGTGCAGCGCGGGATCGGCCCGTCGCCCGCGCCGGTCAGCCGCCGGATCGCCTCGACCGCTGCGTCGGCATAGCGCTCGGGGTCGCTCGACAGCAGCTTGGCGGTGTGAAGAACCCCTTGCGGGTCGCGTGCCACCACGTCGGTAAAGGTGCCGCCGCGGTCGATCCAGAATTGCCATTGCATGCCCCGCCTGATGGCCGCGCCACAGGCGGTTGGCAAGCCGCTTGGCTCAATGGCCGGTCAGCGGCTCGATCGCTCCGGTCGCCAGCAGCGCGGCATAGCGCTGGTCGAAGTCCGCCGCGATCTGCGCCAGCGTCACCTGTCCCAGCCGGGCGATCAGCATCGCCTCCGCCTCCTGCATCGCGGCCGCCATGGAGGCGTTGACCGCCTGTTCGACCAGGCATTGCGGATCGGGATCGGCTGGGCCGATCGAGAAGATGCGCGGCTCGCCCACCGCGCGATAAATGTCGAGGATGCGGATCGCATCGAGCGGACGGGCCAGGGTCCAGCCGCCGCCATGCCCCTTTTCCGAGCGGACATAGCCCGCGTCGCGCAGGCCCGCCATGGTCCGTCGCACCACCACCGGATTGGTGCGCAGCATCTGCGCCGCCCGCTCCGACGTCATCGGGCCGTCCAGCCGATCCATATGGATCAGGATATGCAGCATTCTCGACAGGCGCGCATCCAGCTGCATCGCGGGCTTCTCCTTTTTCGCTCGCCTATCACGCAACATCAATTGTTGCAAATTGGACTGGTCGAATTATGTAACTTATCAAGTATCGTGATTCGGCGCAGCCATTGAAAGGAAGACCCATGCATGACGTGATCGTGATCGGCGGCAGCTTTGCCGGCCAGTCGGCGGCGATGCAGCTTGCCCGCGCGCGGCAGGATGTGCTGCTGATCGATGCCGGCCTGCCGCGGAACCGCTTTGCCGACGCCGCCCATGGTTTCCTGGGGCAGGATGGCCGCACGCCCCGCGCCATCATCCGCGATGCCGAACGCCAGTTGCTTGCCTATCCCACCGCCCGGATGCTGGCCGGCGAAGTGCGCCATGCCATCAAGACCAGCGACGGCTTCGCCCTGACCCTGGCCAGCGGCGAAACCCGGCTGGCCCGACGGCTGATATTGGCGACCGGCGTGAGCGACGAGCTGCCGCCGATCCCCGGCATGGCCGAACGCTGGGGCGAGACGGTGCTCCACTGTCCCTATTGCCATGGTTATGAAGTGCGCGACCATCCGCTCGGCATCATCGCCAACCACCCGATGTCCGCGCATCAGGCGGCGCTGATCCCCGACTGGGGGCCATCCACCTATTTCACCCAGGGCCAATATGAGCCGGACGATGCCGAACGCGCCCGGCTGGAAGCGCGCGGCGTCGCGATCGAGCGGGTGCCCGTCGTCGCGCTGATCGGTGACGCGCCCGCGCTGAGCGCCGTGCAACTGGCCGACGGCCGGACGATCGAAGTGTCGGCCCTATTCACCGCCCCCAGAACCCGGCTCAGCAGCGATGTCGCGGTCCAGCTCGGCTGTGCGCTGGAGGATGGCCCGACCGGCCCCTTCATCAGCATCGACGCCTGGGGCCTGACCTCGGTGCCCGGCGTCTATGCCGCCGGCGACGCCACCTCCCCCATGCACAATGCGACCTTTGCATCCGCATCCGGGGTCAAGGCCGGGGTCGGCGCGCACCAGTCGCTGGTCTTCGCCTGACGGGCGGAGACGGGGGGCCTGGGCGGCGGCGCGCTATTTCCAGAAGCCCGCCAGCTTGCGCACCGATGCCTCGGCAGCTTCGCGGTCGGGGGCTTCATTGGCGTCGCCATAGCCGAACCAATCGTCCTCCCCGACCTCCTGCACCACGATACCGTCGCGCCGCGCCAGCATCGCCAGCTTGTCATGATAGACGCCATAGGTGGCGCCCGCCTGCGGGATCAGCCAGGCGATCTGGCCGCGCACCGGCACGATGCTCTCGTCCCGCCACAATGCTCGCGCGCCATAGCCGGTGCAGTTGATGACGGTTTTCTGCTTCAGCCGCGCCACGTCCTGGGGTTCGTGCAATTCCATCGGCACGATCCGGCCGCCGCCGATCAGGAAATCATTGGTCAGCTGATGGGCGAGATCGGCGACATTGAAGGTCAGCGAACTGCTGCGCCGGGCCCGCTCGGTGCGGAAGGGATGAGTGCCCGGCGCCAGCTCGACCGATCGCGGCATGATGTCATGCAGCCGGTCTTCCAGCCGAATGAAGCGATCGGGCCGCTCCGGCGTCACCCTCTCGACGGCAGGCGTCACAGCCGGACTGTCCGACAGCATGTAACGGTCGGTCCATTCCACCGGATCGCCCGGCAGGCCCAGCAGCCCCTGATAGAAAGCGAAGGATCGCCGCGCCATCGCCTCCCAGCGATCGCCAAAGCCGGCATCGACACCGCCCTCCATCGCGATCCGTGAATCGGGCGACCAGGTGCCGGTCGCCCGCGCCGATCGCACATCGGGAAATTGCTCCTTGGCATAGATGGTCACCTTCGCCCCGGCGCGCTGGGCGGTGAGCGCAGTGGTGAGGCCGATCGCGCCGGCGCCGATGACGGCAATATCCGTCATCCCCTCCGCCAGCGCCATGCCGACCGCGATCTCGGCCGATCCCCAGGACAGCGACCAGCCGCTGCCGCCATGGCCATAATGATGGACGACCCGCTTGCGCCCCACTTCTTCCACCGCGATGCGCGGCCCGGCCGCGCGGAAGGGCCGCAGGCAGACGGTGATGCGAAAGATACGATCGGGCGTCGCGCGGATCGGCTCCAGCCCGGCCAGCGGATCGAACAGGCTGGCCGCTTCGGCCCCCGCCGCCAGCGACAGGGCGCCCAGCCCGCCCAGGCCCCGCGCCAGAAAATCGCGTCTGTCCATCATCCCGCCCCCTATCTGCCGACCGGTTCAACGAAGTGCCCGGACATAACCGCAACGACCCGTCGCATGACAGACACAATCGGGTTGCCCCACCGTTGTTAATTGCCCATTAAGACCAGATGAATGCGCTCCGCCCCGAACGATCCATCGTCGTTCTGCTGCTCGCGCTTGCCACCGTCATCATCGCGGTAGGCGGCACCATCTGGCTCTATCGCAGCCAGCAAGCCGAGATCGGCTGGGTCAACCACACGCTGCGCGTCGAAAACCGCCTGTCGGTGATCCTGTCGCGGGTGCAGGCCGCCGAAAGCGCCCAGCGCGGCTATATGCTGACCCGGCAGGATCCCTTTCTGGGGCCGTTCGACACGTTCAAGGCGGACTGGCCGCGCGAGATCGCGCAATTGCGCGCCGATGTGCAGGACAATGCGGACCAGGCTGCAGCCGTCGATGCGCTGGGGCGGATGCTCGACCAGCGACTGACCCTGCTGGAGGGCGGCATCGAACTGCGCCGGCGCGGCCTGCCGGTCGATCCCAACGCCTTCGCCCCCGGCCTCATGTCGATGGCGACGATTCACACCCATATCGCCGGGATGAAGGCACGCGAGGAGCAGCTGCTGCGCCTGCGCAGTGTCGAGGCTAACCGGCTGACCACCATGGTGACGGCCAGCCTGGCGGTCAGCGGCGCACTGGTCATCATCCTGGGCCTGCTGGCGCTGCGCAACGCCCGCCGCCGCATGGTGGAGGCGATCGCCGCCAAGCGCGCACTCGCGGACGCCAATGACCGGCTGGTCAGCGAAGCGGAACAGCGCACGGCGATGGAGGCGCAGGTCCGCCAGTTGCAGAAGATGGAATCGATCGGCCAGCTGACCGGCGGCATCGCCCATGACTTCAACAATATGCTCGCCGTCGTCATCGGCTCGCTCGACATGGCGCGGCGGCGCCTGCCCGCCGATATCGATCGGCGCATCAGCAACGGCCTCGACAATGCGACCGAGGGCGCGCAGCGCGCCGCGCAACTGACCGCGCGGCTGCTCGCCTTCTCGCGCCAGCAGCCGCTGGCGCCGCAATCGACCGATGTGAACAAGCTGGTGGGCGGCATGTCGGACATGCTGCGCCGGACGATCGGCGAGCGGGTGCGGGTGGAAAGCGTGCTGGCCGGCGGCCTGTGGCGGGCCAGCATCGATCCCGGCCAGCTGGAAGCGGCGATCCTGAACCTGTGCGTCAATGGCCGCGACGCCATGCCCGATGGTGGCCGGCTGACGGTCGAAACCGGCAATGCCTATCTCGACGATGCCTATGCCGCCGCCCATGCGGAGGTGATCCCCGGCCAATATGTGCTGGTGTCGGTCACCGACAGCGGCACCGGCATGACGCCCGACGTGGTCGAGCGCGCCTTCGACCCCTTCTTCACCACCAAGGGCGTGGGCAAGGGCACGGGCCTGGGCCTCAGCCAGGTGTTCGGCTTCGTCCGCCAGTCGCACGGCCATGTGAAAATCTATTCCGAACCCGGTCAGGGCAGTACGATCAAAATCTATCTGCCCCGCCATTATGGCGTGCCGGTCGCCGATCCGATGGCGCCCGCCATCGCCCTCGACCTGCCCCGCGCCCAGGGGGACGAGATCATCCTGGTGGTCGAGGATGAGGATAGGGTGCGGCACATGTCGGTCGATTCCCTGCGCGAGCTGGGCTACACCATCGTCCAGGCCGCCGATGGCGAACAGGCGCTGGCGATGCTGGCGATCGAACCGCGGGTCGACCTGCTCTTCACCGACATCGTCATGCCCGGCATCAACGGCCGCATCCTGGCCGACCGCGCCCGTGCCGACCGGCCGGAGCTGCGCGTCCTCTACACCACCGGCTATACCCGCAACGCCATCGTCCATAACGGCATGCTCGATCCCGGCGTCGCCTTCCTGGCCAAGCCCTTCACCATGGACCAGCTCGCCGGCAAGGTGCGCCAGGTGCTGGACGAGGAACCGGCCTGATCTGCATTATGGACAAGGCGGCATATGGAACGTAACATGAACATATGTCCGCCCTGTCCACCCGTGAAAAGCTCGAAATCCTTGCCGATGCCGCCAAATATGATGCGTCCTGCGCCTCGTCGGGCACGACCAAGCGGGATTCGCGCGACGGCAAGGGGATAGGCTCGACCGAAGGCATGGGCATTTGCCATGCCTATGCGCCCGACGGCCGCTGCATCTCGCTGCTGAAAATCCTGCTGACCAACAGCTGCATCTTCGACTGCCATTATTGCATCAATCGCCGGTCGAGCGATGTCCGCCGCGCCCGCTTCACCGCGCGCGAAGTGGTCGACCTCACGCTCAGCTTCTACCGCCGCAACTATATCGAGGGGCTGTTCCTCTCCTCCGGCATCATCCGCTCGTCCGACTATACGATGGAGCAGATGGTCGAGGTCGCCCGCAGCCTGCGCGAGGATCATGATTTTCGCGGCTATATCCATCTGAAGACCATTCCCGACGCCGATCCCGAGCTGCTGCGTCAGGCCGGCCTCCATGCCGATCGGCTGTCGATCAATGTCGAGCTGCCGACCGAGCCCGGCCTCAAGCGGCTGGCGCCGGAAAAGGACGGCCGCCGGATCGAGGGGGCGATGGCGCAGATGCGCAGCCAGATGGACGATATGGGCGACGCCCGCCGCAAATATCGCCACGCCCCGCGCTTTGCCCCGGCGGGCCAGTCGACCCAGATGATCGTCGGCGCCGATGCCGCCGACGATCGCGCCATCATCCAGCGCGCGAGCAGCCTTTATGACCGGCACCGGCTGCGCCGCGTCTATTACAGCGCCTTCTCCCCCATCCCCTCGCCCAGCAGCGTATTGCCGCTCAAGCGCCCGCCGCTGATGCGCGAGCATCGGCTCTACCAGTCGGACTGGATGATGCGCTTCTATGGCTATTCCGCAGCCGAAGTCGCCGCCGCGACCGACCGGGACAGTGGCTGCCTGCCGCTCGACATCGATCCCAAGCTGGCCTGGGCCTTGCAGCATCGCGCCAGCTTCCCGGTCGACGTCAACCATGCGCCGCGCGAAATGCTGCTGCGGGTGCCGGGGCTGGGGGTGATGGCGGTCGATCGCATCCTGGCCAGCCGGCGCCATCGCCGGCTGCGGCTGGAGGATGTCGCGCGCCTGACCACATCCATCGTCAAGCTGCGCCCCTTCCTGATCGCCGTCGACTGGCGCCCGGTGCAATTGGCCGACCGAGTCGATCTGTCGGCACAGTTGCGGCGTCCCGCCGCCCAGCTCGAACTTTTTTAAGGGGAGCCGAGGCAATTTTGCGGTTGATCGCAAGCACGGTTCATGAAACTCTTGTAACACGATCAGCAAGGGGATCGGGACTTTGGCGACACTTTTCGACAATCAGGCCATGGAGCGGCAGGGCGCAGGCTTTGCCAAGCGCATCAGCACGCATCTTGCGGCCGCCCTTGTCGTCTTCTGCCTGCTTCAGATCTTCATCGTCGCCAAGATGGGTGGCTCGCTGGTCCTGCACCTTGGCGTCATCATCGCGATCGGCGGTTTCGCCATCGCCGCCCGCGCGCTCGAACATCGCTGGCAGATGCTCGACCATAGCGGCCTGTCCCATGCCGGCCTGCGCCTGCGCTTCCGCCGCGACCTGCTCCAGCTCTGGGGCACCAGCCTGCTGGGCGCGCTGCTCTGGGTACCGGTCGCGATCATCTTCCACGCGCTGTTCGGCTAAGCACCGGACCCTTTTTACCAGGCTGTCGTTTCCCCCTTCATCGCATGAAGGAGGATTGCCCATGGCCAAGGCCAGCATTTTCGATCGCCTGAAACAGGATCATGACGCCCATCGCCAGCTGTTCGACAAGATGGCGGAAGCGACGCGCGAAAAGGATGACGACCGGCTGGAAAAGCTGTTCGACCAGTTCAAGGTCGAGGTGACGGCCCATGCCGCCGCCGAGGAGGAGACGCTCTACGCCACCATGCTCGCCCAGCCGGACCTGCGCGAGGATGCGCAGCACAGCGTGTCCGAACATAAGGAAATCGACGATTTTCTGGAGGAACTGGACGGCCTCAAATTCAACGGTGATGCCTGGCGCCGCACCTTCGACCAGTTGAAGAAGCGCTACCTCCACCATATCGAGGAGGAAGAGGAAGAGATGTTCCCCGACGCCGCCAAGGAACTGAGCGCCGCCGAGGAGGAAAAGCTGGCGAAGCTGTTCGCGCGCCGCAAGCCCGCCGAACTGGCCCGTGCCGAGGCGGAGGACTGACCGGACGGCCATGCATCGGGTGACGCTGGCGGGGTCGGACGATTTTGAGGGCTGGCGCGATGCGGCCCGCGCGCTGGCCCTGGCCGCCATTCCCGCCGACACCATCCTCTGGGATGTTGCGGGCAGCGCCGCGCCCGACCTGTTCGGCAGTGACGCGACGCCCCTGCCCCCCGCTCCGGCGGATGCGGTCTTCTCCGTGCCCCGCGCCTTTGTCGAACTGGCGCAAAGCGCGATCCTCCATCGCGACCCCGCCCGCTTCGCCCTGCTCTACAGCCTGTTGCTGGCGGTGCGCGCGGTGCCCGGCCGGATGGAGGATCGCGCCGATCCGCTGCTGCGCCGGGTCGAGGATCTGGCCAAGGCGGTGCGACGCGATATCCACAAAATGCGCGCCTTCCTCCGTTTCCGCGAACTGGATGAAGGCGACGGCCCGCGCTTCATCGCCTGGTTCGAGCCCGACCATCATATCGTCCGCGCCAATGCCGGCTTCTTCACGCGCCGCTTCGCATCGATGCGCTGGTCGATCCTGACGCCGGAGGTCAGCATCCATTGGGATGGCGACATATTGACCGAAGGCCCCGGCGCGCAACGCGGCGACGCCCCGGCCGAGGATCCGGTCGAAGATGTGTGGAAGGGCTATTATGCCGCCATCTTCAACCCGGCCCGCTTAAAGACCGGGGCGATGCTGTCGGAAATGCCGCGCAAATATTGGCGCAACCTGCCCGAAGCCGCCCTGATCCCCGATCTGGTCGCCGGCGCCCAGGCGCGCGAGGCGGCGATGATCGCCACCGCCCCGCGCACCGCACCCCGCCCGACAGCCCGCCCCGGCAATCTCCGTGCCGTCTGGCAGGCGCTGCGTGACGAGGCGATGACCTGCACCCGCTGCCCGCTGCACGGACCAGCCACGCAGACCGTGTTCGGCGAAGGTCCGCTCGACGCATCTTTGCTCTTCATCGGCGAACAGCCGGGCGATCAGGAGGATCTGGCCGGCCGCCCCTTTGTCGGCCCCGCCGGGCAATTGTTCGACACGGCGCTGGCGGAGGCCGGCGTGGATCGCGCGCGCGCCTATGTCACCAACGCCGTCAAGCATTTCAAATATGAACAGCGCGGCAAGCGCCGCCTGCACCAGACTCCTGACGTGCCGGAGATCAGGGCCTGTCGCTGGTGGCTGGAACAGGAACTGGACCTGATCCGCCCGCGCATCATCGTCGCTTTGGGCGCCACCGCGGCCCGCGCCCTGCTGGGCAAGCCGGTGACGATCGGCGCGATGCGCGGACGCCCGATCCCGCTCGACGACGGTGCCGAAGCCTGGATCACCGTCCATCCCAGCTATCTGCTGCGCCTGCCCGACCCCGATCGCCAGGCGCAGGAACAGGCCCGCTTCGTCGCCGACCTGCGGATGGTCGGCGAAAGGCTCCACGCCCGGACCTGATATAAATGCGTTGACGGCCGGCCCGCTGCGCGCGACGCTGCCGCTATCAAATTAAACAGGGGGTTACATGATCTGGGGGAAGGCAGCAGCGCTGGCCGCATGCAGCATGGTCGCGATGTCGGCGCCGGCCGTAATGGCCAAGGATGTCGTGGTCCATGCCGGACGGATGATCGACGGCACCGGCGCTGCCGCGCGCGAGAAAGTGTCGATCCTGATCCATGACGATCGCATCACCGCGATCCAGTCCGGCTTCGTCACGCCCGCCGGCGCCGAGGTGATCGACCTGTCGGCCAAGACCGTGCTGCCGGGCCTGATCGACACCCATGACCATATCACCGCCGGCTGGCACAGCGGCGACCCGATCCGCAACGCGGTGACGCGCAGCGCCTATGAGGACGCGATCGAGGCGACCGGCTTCGTGCGCAACACGCTGCTCGCCGGCTTCACCTCGGTCCGCGACTGCGGCGCCGATACGCAGGTGATCGTCGCGCTCAAGAAATCGATCGACGGCGCCGTCATCCCCGGTCCGCGCCTGTGGGTGGCCGGCACGCCGCTCGGCCCGACCGGCGGCCATGGCGACGCGGTCAACGGCCTGCGCGTCGAATTTGCCGACATTCCCCACATCAGCGACAATGTGATCGACAGCCCGGAAGCCGCCCGCATCGCCGTGCGCCGGCTGAAGCGCGAAGGCGCCGACCTCATCAAGATCATGCCCTCGGGCGGGGTCATGTCGATCGGCGACGATCCCAAGCATCAGTTGATGACCGACGAGGAGATCAAGGCGGTGATCGACACGGCCCATAGCCTGGGCATGAAGGTCGCGGCCCATGCCCATGGCAAGGAGGCGATCGACCATACGATTGCGCTGGGCGTCGATTCGATCGAGCATGGTTCCTATGCCGACGCCGGCAGCTACAAGATCTTCAAGCAATATGGCGCCTATCTGGTGCCGACCATGCTGGTGGGCGAGCGCGTCTATCAGCGCGCCAAGGAACATCCCGAACAGCTCAATCCCTCGACCGCCGAAAAGGCGCTGGTGATCGGCCCGCTGCTGCAGAAGAATCTGCGCGATGCCTATGCCGCCGGAGTCAAGATCGCCTTTGGCACCGACACGTTCGGCCTGTCCGACCATGGCGAAAATGCGCAGGAATTCGCGCTGATGGTGCGCGCGGGCATGCCGGCGATGGAGGCGATCAAGGCCGCCACCGCCAATGCCGCCGACCTGCTGGGCAGCGCCGATGTCGGCACGCTGCAGGCCGGCCGCTATGCCGACCTGATCGCGGTCGACGGCGATCCGCTGGCCGATGTCCGCCAGCTCGAAAAGGTCGGCTTCGTCATGAAGGGCGGCGCCGTGGTGAAGGCCGATGGCAAGCCGATGATCTGAACCTCGCCTGGGGCTGGCGTCAGACCAGCCCCAGCCGCGCCAGTTCGTTCAGCATGGCCGGCGGCATCGCTTCCAGATCGTCCGCCTCGCCCCCGCCCAGATCGGGCGGCGCATCCTTGTCCTCCAGATAACGCCAACCCTGATGCGCGCGCTTGGGCGCCGTCCGCACCGGGATCAACCGCGGCGCCAGCCGGATCCAGTAGCGCCCCTGCCCGGTCTCCTGAAATCCCAGAATCGGACTGCGGCCGACCAGCGCATGGCCGTGAATCCAGTAGAGCGATCCGCCATCCATCTCCTCCAGCCGCTTGGGCAGGTAGCGGGTGGTCAGGCGCGCCTCGTCCGCATGGCTTTCCAGCCAGGCCTTGAGGGTCGCGGGGCTTTCGCTCTGGAAGGCGATCTTGGTCAGGTGCAGCGGCATTGGCGTCAAAATGGGGCGGCGGCTCAGCCGGTCAATCCCGCCGCCGTCGCCAGCCCCAGAAAAGCGAAGAAGCCCATCGAATCCGTGATCATGGTGACGAAGATGGAGGATGCCACCGCCGGGTCGAGGTTCATCCGGTCGAACGCCAGCGGCACCGCCGCGCCCGCCAGCCCGGCCGTCACGATATTGGTCATCATCGCCGCGGCTATCACGCCGCCCAGCGCGACATTGTGGAACACCAGCCCCACGCCCAGCCCCAGCACCAGCGCCACGGTGCAGCCGTTGAGCAACGCCACGCGAATTTCGCGCAATATGGTGCGGCGGGCGTTCGACCCGGTAATCTGGTTGGTGGCGAGCGCGCGCACCGTCACCGCCATGGTCTGGCTGCCGGCATTGCCGCCCACGCCCGCGACGATCGGCATCAGCGTCGCAAGCGCCACCATCTTCTCGATCGTATTCTCGAAAATGCCGATGATGGTGGACGCCACCAGCGCGGTCAGCAAATTGGTCAGCAGCCAGCGCACGCGCGCGCGATAGCTGTCCATCACCGGCTCGTTGATGTCGCCTTCGCCCGCACCCGACAGGCGGAGAATATCCTCGCCCGCTTCCTCGGAAATGATGTGGACGATGTCGTCGACCGTGATCATGCCGACCAGCCGGCCGCTGCCATCGATCACTGCGGCGGAAATCAGCGCATATTTCTGGAAGCGCAGCGCCACTTCTTCCTGGTCCATGTCGACCGGGATCAGCGTCTGCTCGCGCTTCATCAGGTCGGCCATGGCGATGCCGCGCGGACAGGTCAGCACCCAGCTCAGCTGACAGGTGCCGATCGGCTTATGCCCTTCATCGACGACGAAGATTTCCCAGAAATCACGGGTCAGGTCGCCATTGTCGCGCAGATAGTCGATCACCTGGCCGACCGTCATATGCTCGGGCACCGCGACCAGGTCGCGCTGCATCATGCGGCCGGCGGATTCTTCGGGATAGGACAGCGCGGACTCGATCGCGGCGCGATCTTCCGGCTCCATCGCCTCCAGCACCGCCTGCTGGTCGGCCTCCTCCATGTCCTCGATGATCGCGACGGCGTCGTCGGTATCGAGTTCGGAGGCGAATTCGGCGACCTGTTCGGGCGCCAGCGCGCCGATCAGGTCGTCGCGCACATAATCATTGAGTTCGGACAGAACCTCCGCGCCGACCAGATCGCCCAGTGCGGCGGCCACTTCGCCACGCTGCTCGGCGGGCGTCAGTTCCAGAAGGTCGGCAATGTCGGCGGGGTGCAGCGGCGAGACCAGCTCGCGTGCATGGTCGATATCGCCTTCGTCCACCGCATCCAGCACGGCGGACAGGAATTCGGGCTTCAGCCGGTCATCCTCGTCCAGGCTCGACTCGGCCTGCTCCATACCGGCCGAGATCAGACTCTCGTCAGCAAGTTCCTCGTGCGGCCGCGGCTCGGCCAAATCGCCACGTTCGGTCATGGCGCGCGCAACTGTCCGGTTCCTGTAACATTTCGATGCTTTCGCCGATGCACAATATAATTGCAATGGGGTTGGACGCGCTTTGGCAACAGATGGGACAGGCTTTGCCAAACAGCCGCTTCCATCCCCATCCCAAGCCTCTATATGAGGCGATCAACGCCTTCCCCAATGAGAGGATCTTTCATGGCCGACGAAACCCTTACCCTTTCCCTCGACAGCGGCGGCGACGTCGTGATCAAGCTGCGCCCGGACCTGGCGCCCGGCCATGTCGAACGCATCACCACCCTTGCCAAGGACGGCTTCTATGACGGCGTGGTCTTCCACCGCGTCATCCCCGGCTTCATGGCGCAGGGCGGCGATCCGACCGGCACCGGCATGGGCGGTTCCAAGCTGCCCGACATCAAGGCCGAATTCAGCCGCGAGCCGCATGTCCGCGGCGTGTGTTCGATGGCCCGCGCGATGAACCCGAACAGCGCCAACAGCCAGTTCTTCATCTGCTTCGACGACGCCACCTTCCTCGACGGCCAATATACCGTCTGGGGCGAAGTCACCTCGGGCATGGAACATGTCGACGCGCTGCCCAAGGGTGAGCCGCCCAAGACTCCGGGCAAGATCGTCAAGGCGACCGTCGCCTAAGCGACATTGTCCTTCCGGCCGCTGCCAGCCCCGCGACGGGACTGGCGGCAGGCCAAGCCCCGACACCGGTGCGGCCCCGCCGCGCCGGTGTCTGCGTTTCCGGGTCAGTGTTTCCGGGCCATGCCGTCGGTCGCGGAAATCAGCTGCGCGGTCTGGGTCGCATTGTCCGCCTCGTCCGCCGGCGGCGCGACATAGGCGCCGATCGATTCGATATGCCAGCGCCGGTCCGCCTCGCTTGCGCCCGGCACCGCATCGACCCGGCGCAGCACCACCTGGCGCAGCCGATACCAGGGCTTGCCGTTCGCCTTCAGCCGGCCATAGACCTGCACCGGCACCGTCACGAAGCTTGATCCGGCCGCGCCCTCGATCTCGGCCGGGCTGCCGATATTGGCATGGATCTCGTTGAAGCCACGGAAGCGCGCGGCGAAATGCGCATCATCCTGCGCGCCGATCGCGCTCTTGTCGTTCCACAGATCCTGCGCGTCGCTGAAGCGCTTTTCTTCCAGCAGGCCATAATAGCCCTGCACCACCTGCGCCGCGCCCTGCGCGCTGTCGGGGTCGATCGCGCCTTCCTCGGCCGGTGCCGGTTCGACCGGCAGGCCGCCGGGCGTGCCGGGCGCCGGCGGCGCCAGCGGCTCCATCAGCGCTTGCGCCTCGGCCCGGACATTATTCTCGACCTGGCTGGCATTGGCGCCATTGGCCAGATTGTCGATCGCGCTTTCCTCCCGCCCGTCACAGGCGGCCAGACTCGTCAGGCCCAGCAACAACGCGGCGCCGGTCATTCCCCTCATGAACGTCTCCCGCATTATTGGGGCCGGGTCCGAACCGGTTCGCGGCCGCCGCCCCTTGTCCCGGCGTCCGACCGCATGCGCGGCGCCGGACGGGCGCTGCCGCCCATGTCGCGCGGCGGGCGGCTCGCCTGGGGCGGGCGCTGGCCGGGCTGTGGCACATAGCGCTGGTCGCCGCCGCTGGCGCCGGGACGCCCGCGGCCGGGCGTGTCATTGCCGCGCGGCGGGCGCGGACGGCTCCAATTGCCGTCATTGGGCCGACCATCACCGCCATTCCAGCCGGGGCGACCGCCAGGACGCCCGTCGCCCGGTCGATTGCCATCGGGGCGCCCGTCACCCGGACGGTCCCAGCCCGGCCGACCATCCCCCGGACGTCCATCACCGGGTCGCCCATAACCGGGCCTGCCGTCACCGGGCCGACCATTGCCCGGCCGGTCCTTGCGACGCGCTTCCCAGTAGCGGCGCTGGCTGTCATTCCAGCGATGCCGCGCACCGGCGCGGTCATAGACATAATAGCCGCGTCCCGGATAATAATAGTCATTGTACCAGCCGCCATAGCCGCCCGGCGCATAGCCATAAGGGCCATAATAGCCGTCGCCATAATAGCCGCCACCGCCATAATAGCCGGTGCCGACGCTCACGCCGCCATAACCATAGCCGTCATCATAGGCGCAGCCCCCCAGGGCCATCGCGCTCACGAGACCAAGCGCAGCCAGGAATCGTGATCCGGTCCGCGTCATTGCCTGTCTCCTCATATGCTTCATGACCCCGGTTAACGCCGCGCGGTTGAATTGGTGGTGAATGAAAAGCGGTTCAAGATCGGGCATTTATCTGCGGTTCAGAAAAAGCGACTTTCGTTCATCCCCCTGACAGAAACCGTGTCGTTTCCAACACATAATCATGGTCCGGGCAATATTTCGCATTTCGTTCAGGAAACCTTCCGCCGGCCCCGACCATTGATGCCCCATGTCCTCGCAGACGCTTGCAGCGCACGGGACATGCCGGCGGGTCCACACCCCGGCCTAATTTTCAGAAACAGATAAAGGGTCACCCCCATGAAGACACTGCTTTTCACGGCAGTTGCTGCCGCCACCCTGTTGCCTGCCGCCGCGATGGCGCAGGAAGACAGCAGCTCCACCCGCCGCATCGAACCCTATGTCGGCGTGATGGCGGGCGTGCATAATTATGACAGCGAGACCAGCAAGGAGGGCATTCCTCCCGTCGGCTACAAGGGCCGCATGGTCGAAGGCGTCGCGGGCGTGAACTATAATGTTGCCGGCCCGCTCGTGCTCGGCGTCGAAGGCACCGTGTCCAAGGGCGTCAGCGGCGACATCGACTGGGAATATGGCGCGGCCGGCCGCGTCGGCGTGAAGGCCGGCAAGGACAGCATGTTCTTCGGCAAGGTCGGCTATCAGTGGACCAATTTCGACGCGCTGGGCAAGGATAGCCGCGACTATCATGGCATGACCTATGGCGCGGGACTCGAACTGTCGCCCGCCGACCTTGGCAGCTCGGCCGAGCGCAGCAATGTCCGCCTGCGCGTCCAGGCCGACACGACCGGCAATTTCCATTCGATCCGCCCGATGGCCGGCGTCGTCGTCAAATATTGATCGCATGAACGGGTGGGCCGGTCATTGATCGGCCCGCCCGCCCAGCCTTCATCCCTTTCCATAAAGGGATCTGGGGTGCGGGACGGCCATGGACTGCGGCCGTCCCGCATTCGCCTGTTCCAATATAGTTGACTAAGTCAACATTCCATGCTGAAGCGTCGGCATGGAACAGGCCATTGCAACCATCCGCACCTTCAACCGCTTCTTCACCCGCCATGTGGGGGCGATCGACGCGCGCTTCCTCGACAGCGACGCCAACCTGCCCGAGGCGCGGCTGCTGTTCGAGATTGCCCGGCTGGAACCGGTGCTGGCCAGCACGCTCCAGGCCGAACTGGACCTGGATCGCGGCTATTTGAGCCGCATGATCTCGCGCTTCGAGAAGAAGGACTGGATCGTCCGCGACCAGGAAGCGGCCGACGCCCGCGCCCGGCCGATCCGCCTGACCACCGCCGGCCGCGCCGCCTTCGACCAGATCGACAGCCGCCAGCGCGCCGTCGTCGCCCAGGATCTGGACCGGCTCGACAGCGTCGAGCAGCAGGATCTGCTCCAGGCGCTCACCCGCGCGCGGCTGTTGCTCGATCCCGCCAGCGGCGGCCCCTTCACCATTCGCCCCTTCCGCACCGGCGAGGTCAGCCAGGTCGTCACCCGCCAGTCGATCCTCTACGCCGCCAGCCATGGCTGGGGCCGGCCGCTCGAAACGCTGGAGGCCGAAACCGTCGCCGCCTTTCTGCGCGACTTCAAGCCGGACCGCGAACAATGCTGGATCGCGGAGATCGACGGCGTGATGGCCGGCGCGATATTCCTGACCGACGAGGGCGACGGCCTCGCCCGGCTGCGCCTGCTCCATGTCGAGCCCTTTGCCCGGCGGCGCGGCATCGGCGACGCGCTGGTCGCCACCTGCCTGCAATTCGCTCGTGACAAACGCTATCGCGCCGTCACCCTCTGGACGCACAAGATATTGGAACCCGCCCGCCGCATCTATGCCCGGCATGGCTTCGTCTGCGTGTCGAGCGACGTCCACACCGTCTTCGGCGACCCGATCGAGGGCGAGACCTGGCGCGTCGCCCTCCTCCCCTAACCGCGCCTGTCCTACCCAGCAGGGCGATGCTATAAGAGGGATGGACCGACCGGCCGCTCGCAACATGATTTCCCACAATTGATCGATACGATCAAAATGTGCGGGAAATGTGCGAAGTTAAGCGCGGCAGATCCTACAGAGCGGGTCCGCCATCCCCACCCGCTCCGTAGCGTTCCAACTCAGCCGCTGTTGCGCAGCGCGGTCGCGATCGCGTTGATCGACAGTTCGATGCCTTCCTTGATCCGGGCATCATCCTCGCCGGCGCGATAGCGCTTGAGCAGTTCGACCTGCAGCAGATTGAGCGGCTCGATATAGGGAAGCCGCAGCCGGATCGACGTCTCGGTCGTCGGGCTCCGTTCCAGCAGGCGCGACTGGCCGGTGGCCGCCAGCAGCCCGTCATGGGTCAGCGACCAGCCTTCGCGGATACGCCCGAACAGCGTTTCCGCCTTGGCCTGGTCCTCGACCAGCGGCAGATATCGCGCCGCAATGCCCAGGTCCGACTTCGCCAGCACCATCTCCAGATTGGCCAGCGCCGACTGCAGGAAGGACCAATGCTGCGCCATGTCCGCCAGCAGCGCCTTGTCCTCGAACGCGGCGATCGCATGGCCGAAACCATACCAGCCCGGCAGCATCACCCGCGCCTGTGCCCAGCTGAACACCCAGGGAATGGCGCGCAGATCCTCGATCGCGGTGCTCTTGGTCCGGCTCGCCGGACGCGACCCGATCTTGAGGCCGGAGATTTCCTGGATCGGGGTGAGCTGGCGGAAGAATTCCTTGAACCCCTCGGTGCCGTAAACCAGGTCGCGATAGGCGGTGAAGGCATT
Source organism: Sphingobium yanoikuyae (assembly GCF_013001025.1). NCBI lineage: Bacteria > Pseudomonadati > Pseudomonadota > Alphaproteobacteria > Sphingomonadales > Sphingobiaceae > Sphingobium > Sphingobium yanoikuyae. Next base: position 3,809,692 of record NZ_CP053021.1, read on the forward strand.
CTTCGACAGCTCGTCCATCGCCGCGGCAAAGCGGGCGGCATCCTTCGCCGACACGCCTTCGGGTTCCAGGCTGGCAAGCAGGGTCGCGCTGGTCATCGCCTCCAGATTGGTCATCGCCACGTCGCGCGTGCCGAACTTGGCCGCGATCACCTCGCCCTGTTCGGTGATGCGGATGCGCCCCTGCACGCTGCCGCGCGGCTGCGCCTGGATCGCCTTGAAGGCGGAGCCGCCACCGCGCCCGACCGCGCCGCCGCGACCATGGAACAGCTGCATCGCCGCCCCGGCCTCGGCAAAGACCGGCTCCAGCGCCTGGCTCGCTTTGTAGAGGCTCCAGGTCGAGGTGATGTAGCCGCCATCCTTGTTGCTGTCGGAATAGCCGATCATCACTTCCTGATGGCCGCGCGCCTGCACCACCCCGGCAATTTCGGGCAGGCCGAAATAGGCGGTCATGATCTTGGGCGCGGCCTCAAGGTCGCCGATCGTCTCGAACAGCGGGATCGACATGATCGCCGCCTTGGCCGGGTCACCATTTTCCGGGGCGCGCCACAGGCCCGCTTCCTTCAGCAGGATGTTGACCTCCAGCATGTCTGACACGCTTTCGGCCTTGGAAATGATATAATGGGTGATGCACTGCGGCCCATAGGTGCGGTGCGCCTCGGCGGCGGCATGGACGATCGCCAGTTCCGACGCCGTTTCCTCGGAATATTCCGAAAAGCGCGTGCCGAGCGGCCGGTTCGTCGCCAGTTCCCTGCGCAGCAGGGCGATGCGGGCAAATTCGTCCAGCCCAGCATAATCCGCCTCGACCCCGGCCACCTTCAGCAGTTCGGCGACCACGCGCTGATGCACGTCGCTATTCTGCCGCATGTCGAGCGTGGCGAGATGGAAGCCGAAGGTTTCGACCGCGCGGATCAGCCGGCCGAGCGCGCCGCCGGTCGACAGCGCGCCATCACCCTCGCTCGCCAGCCCCTGCGCCACGGTGACGAGGTCGCGGCGGAAATCGCCCGGCGCGGCGTAAGGCTCGCCCTTCAGTGCCGACGGGCGCGGCGGCGCCTTGCCGACCAGATGGACATAGGTGGTCGCCAGTCGCGCATAAATGCCCGAAATGGCGCGGCGATAGGGCTCGTCCTGGCGGCTGGGCGATGCGTCGCCGCTCGCCTCCGCCAGCGCCAGCACCGCTTCGGGCACATGGGCGAGTTCGGTCGAGACCGACAATTCCGCGCCCAGCGCATGGATCGATTCCATATAATAGGCCAGCGCCGCCTCGCAGCCGCGGCCCAGCGCCGATCGCAGCTGCGGCGCCTGGACGAACGGGTTGCCGTCACGGTCGCCGCCGATCCAGTTGCCGACCCGAAGGAAGCTGTGCGGCCGCGCGCCCAGCACCCGTTCCCACCGGCCATAGAGCGCCGGCAGCGTCGGCAGGAAGATGTCGCGGAAATAGGTCAGGACATTGTCGATCTCGTCCTGCACGAACAATTTTTCGCGGCGCAGCGGCCGCGTCTGCCACAACAGCGCGATCTGGCGGAAGATCGCCTCGTCCAGATTCTCGCCGTCATCCGTCTCGGTCCGCCCGGCATCCTTGAGCTGCATCAGGTCGGCGATGCGATTCTTGTGATCGATCATGCTCTTGCGCCGCACCTCGGTCGGGTGGGCGGTCAGCACCGGCACGATCAGGCTGTGCGACAGCAATTCCAGCACCGCATCCTTGCCGATGCCATGCGATTCGAGCTTGGCCACCGCCGACGCGACATCGGCGCCCGGTTCCGCCGCCACGCCCTGCCGATCCTCGGCCAGATTGGCGAGCATCGAGAACAGCATGAAGCCGCGGGTGAAGTTGAGCGTGTCGTCGAGATTGAGGGCATCGAGGCCCGTGTCGGTCAGGTCGGCGCCCTGCAGCCCGCGCGCGCGATCGACCGAGGCGGAGCGGATATATTCGGTCTGCTTGTAGAGTTTCTCCCCGCCATAGGCCCGAATGACATCGCCCAGCAGGCGTCCCAGATAACGGATGTCGGGATTCTGCGTGATCGCAGGCGCGGATTGGGCGGGGTTTATGCTCTCCATGATGGATCGATGCTGCATCGCAACAATGCGATGGTCAAGATATTACGCGGCCAACGCTGGCAAAGTCGCCAATACGGGTTGCGCGCAGGCCACAGGCTGGGCCAAAGGACGTTCGTGACCGCCAGCATCAGCATAGGAAATGACGGCACGGGCAATCCCGTGCTGGTCGATGTCGAGGAACTGCTTGCCACCCGTCTGCTCGTCCAGGGCAATTCCGGGTCCGGCAAGTCGCATCTTCTGCGCCGCCTGCTGGAGGAAAGCGCACCGATGGTGCAGCAGGTGGTGATCGACCCGGAAGGCGATTTCGTCACCCTGGCCGACGAATATGGCCATGTCGTCATCGACGCCGGCGACTATAATGAGCGCGAGATCGTCAAGATGGCAGCCCGCATCCGCGAACATCGCGCGTCGGTGGTGCTGAGCCTCGAGTCGCTGGAGCTGGAAGCGCAGATGCGCTGCGCCGCAACCTTCCTGTCGACCCTGTTCGATGCGCCGCGCGACCATTGGTATCCCGCTTTGGTGGTGGTGGACGAGGCGCAGATGTTCGCCCCGGTCGCCGCCGGCGATGTATCGGACGAGGCCCGACGCCTGTCGCTCGCCGCCATGACCAACCTGATGTGTCGTGGCCGCAAGCGTGGCCTGGCCGGCGTCATCGCCACCCAGCGCCTCGCCAAGCTGGCCAAGAATGTCGCGGCCGAGGCGTCCAACTTCCTGATGGGCCGCACCTTCCTGGACATCGACATGACCCGCGCCGCCGACCTGCTGGGCATGGAACGGCGCCAGGCGGAGCAGATCCGCGATCTGGAGCGTGGTCGTTTCCTGGGGCTTGGCCCGGCGATCGCGCGCCGCCCGGTGGCGGTGAAGATCGGTGCGGTAAAGACCGGCACGCGCGGCGGCACCCACAAGCTGATGCCGCCGCCGATCACCACCGGCGAGGATTTTCAGGAATTGCTGTTCGCGCGGGTCGAGGAAGAATCGATGCCGCCGCCCCCGCCCCGCGCCGAACCGCCGGCACGCCCGGCCGAGGAGATCATGCGCCAGCTCGCCGATGTGCCATCGGCGAAGCCCGCCGCGCCGGAACTGGATTTCGGCGAGAATGAGCCGATCGTGATCGCCGTCCTGGACGAGATCGTCGCGGACCTGGGCGAAGCCGTCCCCAGCGTCGCCGCCCTGTTCCAGGATTTCGGCGTCCGCTGCCGGATGAAGGGGCTGCGCAAGCCGCCGCTCGACCTGCCCGCCTTCCGCAAGCGCTTCGCCATGGCGCTCGCCGGCATGAGCGATTCGGCTGACCCGCGCTGGGAAGAACCGATCCGCGCCGCCGATCCGGTGCCGGAAGATATGCTGGCCCCCTTCCTGCTGATCGCCCGCGCGGCGATGGAGGGCGAGCCCTGCCCCGAGGATACGGTGCTGGCCCGCGCCTATGGCACCAGTTCGCCCGGCCGCGTGCGCCGGCTGATCGAATATATGGAGAAGCTGGGCGTGATCGTGGCACGCACCGATTTCGGTGGCCGCCGCTCGATCGGCATCCCCGCGCTTGGCCTCAGCACGGCCGCGGCCGAATGACGCAGGCGTCGGTCCTGTTCGTCTGCCTCGGCAATATCTGTCGCTCCCCGCTGGCCGAAGCCGCGCTGCGGGCAGAGGCCGAACGGGCGGGTCTTGATATTGTCGTGGATTCGGCCGGCACCGGCGACTGGCATGTCGGCGATGCGCCCGATCCACGCGCGCAGGCGGTGGCGCGGCGCCATGGCATCGACATCAGTGGCTATCGCGGGCGGCAGGCGAAGCCGGCGGATTTCCACCGCTTCACCCATATCTTCGCGCTCGACAGCCACAATCTCGCCAATCTGCGCCGCATCCGCCCCGCCGACGGCACCGCCAGCCTGTCGCTGCTGATGGATCTGGTGCCGGGACGCGAGGGCAGCGGGGTCACCGACCCCTATTATGGCAATGATGCCGGCTTCGACATCACCTGGGACGATGTCACCCGCGCCGCCAGGGCGATCGTGGTCCGGTTGCGCACGAATCCCTAATCCCGTTCGGTTCGAGCCTGTCGAGAACCATTAGCGCTGCCATTTCTCGACTTCGCTCGAAACGAACGGATGTTGAGCATTAGCCGAGCGTCGTCGCGATCGGCAGGCCCTGTTTCAAGGTCAATGTGACCGGGGTCCGCTCGGCGACATCGGCCAGCCGCGCCCGCTGTTCCGCGTCCAGCCCGACGATCGTCAGCGTCCGGTCGATCCGCTTTTCCTCCTTGCCCGACAGGCGCAACGCGACGTCGAGCGATTCAAGCGGCCAGCCCTTCTTTTCCGCATACATGCGCAGCGTGATCGCGGTGCAGGCACCCAGCGCCGCCAGCAGCAGGTCATAGGGGGCCGGGCCGAGATTGGCACCGCCCAGCGCCAGCGGCTCGTCGGCGGTGATGGCATGACCGCCGACGACGATCTCCGTGCGATACCGGTCCTTGCCGATATGGGCGCTACCCTGGGCCATGATGCTGCTCCTTATGCCGGGAGGGGGATGAATTCATGCTCGTCGGGCACCGGGGCGAAGCGCTGGGCCTGCCAGTCGGCCTTGGCCTGCTCGATCCGATCGGGCGAGGAAGAGACGAAATTCCAGAAGATATGGCGCTTCTCGGGCAGCGGCTCGCCGCCCATCAGCATCAGCCGGGTCGCGCCCCTGGCGCGCAGGATGATCTCCGCGCCGGGCTTGAACACCACCAGTTCGCCGGTCGCGAAGCCACCGGTCTGGCCGATCACCTCGACCTCACCCTGCACCACATAGATGGCGCGTTCGACATGTTCGGCCTTGAGCTGATAGCGGGCGCCGTCCTGCAGCACGATATCGGCATAGACCATGTCGGAGAAGGTCTTCACCGGCGACACCAGCCCGTCGGAACTGCCGGCGATCAGCGTCAGGCGCGTGCCCGCATCCTCGATCGTGGGGATTTCGTCGGCCTTGTGATGGGCGAAACCCGGATCGACTTCCTCCGCCTGCGTCGGCAGCGCAACCCAGGTCTGCAGACCGAACAGCTTGCCGCCCTTGGCGCGATTCTCCCCGCTGGTGCGCTCGCTATGGACGATGCCGCTGCCCGCAGTCATCCAGTTGACCTCGCCGGGGCGGATCGACTGGACCGATCCGACGCTGTCGCGGTGCAGGATTTCACCCTCCAGCAGATAGGTAACGGTGGCGAGGCCAATATGTGGGTGCGGGCGCACGTCCAGCCCCTCGCCGCTGTTGAAGGTCGCCTCGCCCATCTGGTCGAAGAAGATGAAGGGGCCGACCATGCGGCGATGCGCGGACGGCAGCGCGCGGCGGACCGAGAAGCCATCGCCCAGATCGCGGACCGGGGGCAGGATGACCAGATCGACGCCGTCGACCTCTGAAGTGCGGATGGACATGGGACTTATCCTCTTTTCGGAAAATGGGGTCAGGCGCCGAGCAGCGCCAGCGCCTCAATCTGGGCGCGGCTATAGCCCTGCGCGGCCAGGGTCGGGACATGGCGTTCGGCGATCGCGCGGGTGCGGCCGGATTCGCAGAGAAATTCGCGGACATCGTGCAGATGCGGGGCCAGCGTCACCGGCTGGGCCTTTTTCTGTCCCAGGATTGCGTCGAGCGCATGGCCGATCCGCGAGCGGAGCGGGCCGACCGCCGCCGGTTCGCCACAGCCGCAATCGGCAACGGCGCTCAAGATGGCCTTCACGTCCTGCCATTCGGCGGAGCTGAGGCGCGGGGTGGCGATGTTCAGCATGAGAAGGCTCCCTGTTCGTCTGGACCGTTTCCTTGGCTTTCTTCTAGCGCGATGGTGCTTTCAGGATCAGCCGGATAAAATCGGTCACTCTGTTCTATAATCTGGAAAAGAAGGGGCGCATGACCCCCGCCCCTCCCCTTTATCATCAGGCCGCGTCGACCAGCACGATCTCGCTATCCTCGATCGCCGTCACGCGGATGACATCCAGATCCTGGATCGCCACGCCGTCACGGGCATTGGCCCGCACATCGTCGATCTGGATCGCGCCGGTCGCCGGGACCAGATAGGCCTTGCGATCCTTGCCGATCGGATATTCGGCACTCTCGCCGGCCTTCAGCGTCGCGGCGACAACCCGCGCATCGGTGCGGATCGGCAGCGCGTCATTATCATTCCCGTAACCCGACGCCAGCGTCACGAACTGACCGCTGCGCTCGCCCTTGGGGAAGGGACGCGAGCCCCAGCTGGGCGCTTCGCCGTCGCGGGTCGGGATGATCCAGATCTGGAAGATCTGCGTCGTCACATCCTCGCGATTATATTCCGAATGGGTGATGCCGGTGCCGGCCGACATGACCTGCACATCGCCCGCCTCGGTCCGGCCCTTGTTGCCCAGATTGTCCTGATGGGTGATCGCGCCTTCGCGAACATAGGTGATGATTTCCATGTCGCGGTGCGGGTGCGGCGGGAAGCCGGTGCCCGGCGCGATCGTGTCGTCATTCCAGACGCGCAGATTGCCCCAATGGACGCGGGCGGGATCATGATAGCCGGCGAACGAAAAATGATGCTTGGCATCCAGCCAGCCATGATTGGCACCACCCAGGCTGTCGAAAGGACGAAGTTCGATCATCTTGTGTCTCCTGCGGGCGGCGCATCCAACATGGGGCCGCCCTGTCGAAGACCCAATTAGCGCTTGAACGCATTTCCGTTCAGATGGATAAAATCCATCGAAACGTTCCAGGAAATCGAACAGTGAACAATCCCGGCACCCCGACCTTCGACCAGCTGCGCATCTTCCTCACCATCGTCGACACCGGCAGCTTCGCCGCCGCCGGGCGCAAGCTCAATCGTGCCGTCTCGGTCATCAGCTATGGCATCGCCAATCTGGAGGCGCAGCTGGGCGTGCTGCTGTTCGAGCGTGAAGGCACGCGCAAGCCGCAGCTCACCGTCGCCGGCCGCGCCCTGCTGGCGGAGGCGCGCAGCATCGCCCATGGCATGGACGGGCTGCGCGCCAAGGTGAAGGGCCTGCTCGACGGGCTGGAGGCGGAGGTCAATCTGGCGGTCGACGTGATGTTGCCGGCCGAACGGCTGGGCAAGGTGCTGCGCGCTTTCGCGAAGGAATTTCCCACGGTGCAGCTGCGCCTCCATGCCGAGGCGCTGGGCGCGATCGTGGCTATGGTGCTGGACCGGGGCGCGGTGATCGGTATTTCCGGGCCGCTGTCGGCCGGGGTCGAGGGGATTGAGAGCATGGCGGCCGGGCTGGTGCCGATGGTCCCGGTGGCGGCGCCCGACCATCCGCTCGGCCGAATGGAGGCGATCGCGCCGGGCGCCGGGCGCGACTATACCCAGCTGGTGCTGACCGACCGATCACGCTTTACCGAAGGCCGGGATTTCTCGGTCAGCAGCCCCAAGACCTGGCGCCTGGCCGATCTGGGCGCCAAACATGCGCTGCTGCGCGAAGGGATTGGCTGGGGCAATATGCCGCTGCCGATGATCGAGGCGGATCTGGTCGCCGGCACATTGGTGCGGCTCGTCATGCCGGATCACCCCGGCGGCACCTATCGCTTCTCGGGCATCTGGCGCCGCGACACCCCGCCCGGCCCGGCCTCCTCCTGGCTGATCGAACAATTCGTTGCGCTGGGCGCCGACGATCGCGAGGCGGCCGGGATGAGCGACGTCTAGGCGTCCGCCAAAGACCGCGTCATCCCGACGATGCGACGCTTCCCCTTGATGAATCATGTTTTTCTGGCACACCCCAAGGAGATTGCGGCGGGGTCCGACAAGATGGCGACCATGTATCGCCGACCGGGCTCACGCCGACAATGACAGGTGGGGGACAATAGAGTGAGTGCGGGTCGCGCATGAACAAGGTCAAGGAGGCGCCTGCCACGGCCGGCGCGCGCCAATATCGTGCTTTTCTGAGCTACAGCCATGCCGACGAGCGCGCGGCGGGAAAACTGCATCATTGGCTGGAAACCTATCGTATGCCCAGGCGCCTGGTCGGCATACAGACCGGCCGGGCGGCCGTCCCGCGCCGGCTGACCCCGATCTTTCGCGATCGCGCCGAATTGCCGGCCGCTTCCAGCCTCGACGAACAGGTGCGCCTGGCCCTGTCCCAGTCGGACGCCCTGCTGGTGCTATGCTCGCCAGCGGCGAAGGCCTCGCGCTGGGTCAATGCGGAAATCGCGCTGTTCCGCGAACTTCATCCCGACCGGCCGATCATCGCCGCGCTGGTCGCGGATGAACCGGCCGACAGCTTTCCCGCCGCGCTGATCGCGCGCGATGCCGATGGCATAGAGCGTGAACCGATCGCCGCCGATTTCCGCGCCGACAGCGACGGACCCAAACTGGCCCGGTTGAAGATCGTCGCCGGCCTGACCGGCGTACCGCTCGACCAGATCATCCAGCGCGACGCCCAGCGCCAGTTGCGCCGTGTGATAGCCGTCACATTTGTTGCGCTTTTTCTTGTCCTATTGATGGCGGCGATGCTGGTCTTTGTCGCGCGGGCAAGGAGCGAGGCAGAAAGCCAGCGGCAGCAGGCAGAGGGACTGATCGAATTCATGCTGACCGATCTGCGGGAAAAGCTGGAGGGCGTTGGCCGGCTCGACGTGCTGCAGACGGTGAACAAGCGTGCGCTCGCTTATTATGCCGACCAGCCCGACCTGGACACATTGCCGGGCGACTCGCTCGAACGACGCGCCCGCATCCTGCAGGCCATGGGCGAGGATGATTTCAAGCGCGGCGACACGCCAGAGGCCATCGCCCAATTCCGCGAGGCCTATCGCGTCACTTCAACCCTGCTGGCCGCCGCACCGAACGATCCGCAACGCCTGTTTGCCCATGCCCAGAGCGAATTCTGGCTCGGCTATGTCGATTTTATCCGCGATCGGAACGACGCCGCCCTGACACGCTTCCAATCCTATCAGGCGCTGGCCGAAAGGCTGGTGCAGTTGCGACCGGCGAACGACGCCTATTGGCGGGAACTGGGCTATGCGCAGGGCAATATCTGCACCATCGCCCTCGCCAGGAAGAATCCCGACAGAACATTGCAAAGCTGCAAGGGCGCGCTCGACACCATGATGCGGGTCCAGCGCCTGGCGCCCGGCGATCCGGCGATCGCCGCGGACCTCGCCAATCGCCATGCCTGGATGGCGGACGCGCTGCGCCTGCAGGGGGATGACCGGGCGGCACTGGTGCAGCGCGAAAAGCAGGACGCGATCCTGCGGTCGCTGCTCCGGCGCGATCCGAAAAATGCCGGCTATCTGCAGGACTGGATGCTGGCGCGCTATTCCATGTCGAACCTGCTCTATGATCTGGGTGAAACCGATCGCGCCAAGGCACTGCGGGCCGAAGCCCGCGCCGACGTCGCCGACCTGGTGGCGCGCGATCCGGCGAACAAGGACTGGCAGGTCTGGCAGGGCAAGCTGGCCAAACCATTGACGAAGGGGAGCAAATAAGATGTCGACGCTGAATTATACCCAATATGGCCTGGCGCCATTGATCGAGGTCGAACTGGAAGATGGCGTCGCGCCGCTGCAGTTTAACGTCGCTCTGAAGGGCGAGGAGGGCTGGGTTTCGCTGCGCTATGAACAGCCCGGCGTGACCGACCACGACTATATCGCGATCACCGAAAATTCGATCGTGGAAATCAACCTGATCGGCGATCAGCTGTTCTTCTCGAAAAATTACGACGCCATCACGACCGAGGAGCCGCTGTCTTCCTTTTACGGCGGCTTGATCTATGATGATTATCGCGCCGAACAGGACCGCTACAAGACCGTCCGGTTCCAGGCACGCTACAACCAGGGCGGCAAATATGGCACGCGGCACGGCTTCAACATCAATATCGACCTGCTGCAAAATCCCAGTGCCACAGAACCCAAATGGATCCCGCTGTCGATCGACCCCGACATCAAGAATCCGCCGCCCAAGGAAGACTGAGCGCAGCGACGGGGTGGTGGCGACATGATCCTTCCGATCCTTGCGCAGATCCGCAGGGTTGCACGCAGCGGCGACACCGTTCGCGCCTGGACGATGTTCGGCGCGGCGGGCCTGCTGCCGTCACGCGACAGCGATGCGCTGACCCTCAAGGGCCGACTGCTCAAGGATCGGGCGCTGCGCAGCGAGGGCGCCGAACGCGCCGCGCTGCTGGACGAGGCGCGGCAGGCCTATCTCCAGGCGGCCAGCGACTGCCGCGCCACCTATCCGCTCATCAATGCCGCCACCCTCGCCTTTCTGAACGATCGCCCCGCCGACGCGGCCGACCTCGCCCGCCAGGTGCTGGCGCTGCTCGACAGCGGCGATCATGTGCAGGAAACGCGCTACTGGCTGGCGGCGACAGCGGCCGAAGCCCATCTGCTGCTGGGTGACGAGGCCGCAGCCCAGGCCGCCCTGGCACAGGCCATGGCGGCCGCGCCGGACGCCTGGGAAGATCATGCCGCGACCCTGCGGCAATTCCACGAGATATTGACCAGGCAGGGGCGCTCGACCGCGATCCTCGATCCGCTGCGCCCGCCACCCAGCCTCTATTTCAGCGGCATCATCGGCCTGCCGGACAATGAGGAGGAAGCGCGCGGCAAGATCGAGGCGGCGCTCGACCAGATTGCGCCGGGTGCCGCCTTCGGGGCGCTCGCCGCCGGGGCCGATATCCTGATCGCCGAATGCGCCCTTTTCCGGGGCATCCAGTTGCATATCGTCCTGCCGACAAGTCTCGACGTCTTTCGGCAAAGCTCGGTCGGCCGGTTCGGTGACCATTGGCTCGCCCGCTTCGATCGCCTGATCGACATGGCCGACAGCCTGGACGCGCCCGACGCCATCACCAGCCTGTCCAACGCGGCGATCGACAAGGGGTGCGAGATCGCCATGGGACTGGCGCTGCGCCGTGCCGACGCCTTTGCGACACAGGCCATCGCGCTGCATATCGGGCGCGCCTCGGATCAGCCTGCCCCTGCCTATCGGCTGTGGCAGTCACGCACATTGCCCGTGCGCAAGATCATCCTCGAACAATCAATGCCTCCCTCTGGCGATGCGCTGCCCATGGCCATCAACAAGGCTGTGCTGGCATCGACGACGCGCCTCGCGCCAACCATGCGCGAAAGCGCCAATGGCCTGCATTTCCAGGCATTCGACGATATGGCCACCGCCATGCTCCAGGCCAGCCTGATCCTGAGGGACTGGCCCGACCATGGGCTGGCGCTGGAATATCAAACGGTCATGCCGAATGATCCGATCGATGGTGAGGAATGCCTGGCGCTGCTCCTGGCGCCAGCCGCACTGGCCGGCAGCATCTGCATGCCCTGGCCACAGGCCGCCGCCATGTCACTGCAAGGCCCCGGCTATCGGTTCGAGATTGCCGGCGAAGTGATGACCCGCCAGGGCGATTGCCCGGTCGGCCATTATTATCCGCCGTCCAGCTGACGGCACGCGCCTTCAGACGACCATGTCCGCCAGCATGCGCGGCGCATGGATCTGCATCTGACCATCTTCCCGACTGACGATGCCGCGCCGGATCAGCACGGCGATCGCGCGGGACGCGGTCTCGCGGGTCGTGTTCGCGCTCAGCGCCAGGGTGGTGACCTGCGGCGCTGGCACGATATGGTCGCGACCATCGGCCAGCGCGAGCAATTCGCTATAGACCCGCCCGGCCGCGCTATAGGTGGACCGGGTCGCCATTCGATCCAGCGCCCGGTCGAGTTGCCGCGCCAGCAGCCAGGCCATGCCCGCGCCGATCTGCGCATCGCCCGCCACCAGCGCGGCCAGCGATTGTGCCTCCGCGCGCAACAGGCGGCTTTCGACCAGCACCTCTATCTCCGCCCGGTGCGTCGTGGGCGCTGGGTAGGCGCCGAAAAACTCCCCCGGCCCATGACGCGCCAATTGCTGGCGCTGGCCATCGATGCCAAAGGTCTGCACCGCCACGCAGCCGTCGACGATCAGCCAGCAATGGTGCGACGCCTCCCCTTGCCGGGCCAATATCTGTTTCGCGCCGACCTGCTGCGGAACCAGCACGCGGCGCAGCAGCTCTGCCGCCTTCCGATCACATCGGAAAACCGCTGCCAGCACCTCGACCTGTTCCTCGACCTGCAATCCTCCACTCCTCGGTGACGATCGATCGTTCCGTTACCGGCATAGCCTATGCGCTCCGGATGAACAGGAGGGCAGCATGATTCTCGGAAAATATGTGATCTGCATCACGGCCATGCCGAGGAGATTTCCCTAGGGAATCAGCGCGACCCGAAGGAGGCCCCGGTGGGGCAACCTTTTCTTGGCCCGGAGCTTCATATGGCTTCGGGCCTTTTTTTTTCGCAATCTCCATACGGTTCGGCCATCAACCACAAGAGGGCGCGCCGCGCGTGGAAACCACATGCCGGTGCGTGAACCGATCGAGAATATCTGCTGCTGGATGGTCCCTGACAGGGACAGGTTCGCTCTCAGAGCGATGCACCACCTTGCCATGAAGGTGGTGACCCCTACGGGAATCGAACCCGTGTTTCAGCCGTGAAAGGGCGCAAAATCAGCGCGCTTAGTTGAAAAGAACCCCATAAATTCTATATATTTATCAAGACATTGGGTGAAACAATCCATTGATGTCCCACCACGTGCCAGAGCGGATATTTGACGGTTATTTGATGGTTTTATGAGCAAGAATCTCCAGGAAACTCAACTCAGTTCACGAAGTGCGCGCCAGTCTCTACCTGAAGGCACCTACTGGCGCGGTCTCGATGCAAACGTTCATCTTGGCTACCGTCGCGGGAAGCGCGGCGGAAAATGGCTTGTGAGATGGTATCTCTCAGCGGGTAAGTACAAGCAGGCTCCGCTCGGGGTTGCAGACGATACCATTGCTGCCGGCAACCTCGATTTTCAGGCTGCCAGCAAGGCGGCTCGAGAGCTGGTATCTGAATATCGTAACAGGCCATCGCAAGATACCCTCGTGGAGGTGGTCACTGTCGGACAAGCGGTTCACGAGTATATTGAAGAGCGGAATGAACGCGACAGCCTGCGCAAGGGACTCCCCACCAAAAGTGATGCTCACTACAAACTTACAAGTCATGTCCTCAACTGTAAGGATTTGTGCGAATTGCCTCTTGGCAAGGTGACGGCCGCCGCCCTCGTAAAATGGAAAAAGGGGCTTGCTGCAAGCTTAAAGTCGACCGCTCGAGCCCGGATTGTTAATGATTTCAAGGCCGCGCTGAATCGCGCGATCCGTTTACATGAAGCCCCTGAATCTCGTGCCAGTCTCATTGTGAAAAATGGGCTCGCCGCGAATGCAGACCCGGCTCCTCGCAATACCGATCAACGCGAAAATCAAATTCTTTCCGACGATGATATCCGCAAGCTAATTTCGACGGCAAAGGAGGACAGCGAAGGACGTGATTTTTACTTCCTAGTGCTGCTTCTCGCCGCCACCGGCGCACGTTTCAGTCAATTGACTCGGATCCTTGTACGCGATGTACAACTCGATAAAGCCCGTGTGCTGGTGCCAGTGTCCCACAAAGGCTCTACTACCAAGTCGGTGGAATTTACGGCTGTGCCATTAGGAAATGACATTCTCGATGCACTCCGTCCCATCATCGAAGGTCGCCCTTCAACTGCGACGCTACTTGAACGGTGGCGATTAAGGCAGGTGAGCCAGTTCGCTTGGGAGCGCGTAGATCGTGGCCCGTGGAAAACTCCGTCGGAAATGCTCCGAAACTGGAATGCAATAGTGAAGAGATGCGGCATTGAAAGATGTGTGCCTTATGCGCTTCGGCATTCATCGATTGTGCGCGGTCTTGTAGCCGGACAACCTATCCGTATGGTCGCCGCCGCACATGACACAAGCGTGGCGATGATCGAGAAGCATTATGCCCGATATATCATCGACGCCCATGAGGAACTGAGAGCAAAATCAGTCATCAGATTAGCTTGAATGGCCATTTCTGGCCGGTAGGCGACCGTCCGGTTCCGAGTTGGGTTTCTGAGATAGCTGACGCTCACTCGGTGTCGGCTGCCGACCAGAGCACGAACCCGCTCCGCGGGAGGGTCGCTTGGGGTGACGTAGCGTAGTATTTGTGAGGCTTTCGGCGGGGCGGCGTCGCCCGCCGACGGTGGAGTTCCTTCAACGGAGAGGAACTTACCATGGATACTATCACGACCGCTGCCCCGACCCATTCGCTGCGTGAGCGTATGTTGCAGGACATGACGATGCGTGGCTTCGGGGCGCACACGCAGAAGGACTATATCCGGCATGTCCGAAGCTTCGCCGCGTTCCTGGGCCGTCCGCCGGATACGGCCACAATGGAAGACCTGCGGCGTTATCAGGTCGACCAGCACGAGCGCGCCGTGGGGCTGGCCACGATCAATGGAGCCGTGTCGGCACTGCGGTTCCTGTTCGGGATCACCCTGAAGCGCCCGGAGATGGCGCTGGGGCTCGTCGTTGTTCGCTACATGCCCAAGCTGCGTGTGATCTTGAGCATCGAGGAGACAGCGCGGCTGCTCGAGGCTGCGCCAGGCATCAAGTACAAGGCGGCCCTCAGTGTGGCATATGGCGCCGGCCTGCGGGTTTCGGAGGTTGCCCACCTCAAGGTCGATGACATCGACAGCACCCGGATGATGATCCGCGTCGAGCAGGGCAAGGGACGCAAGGACCGCAACGCCATGCTCTCACCGCACCTGCTGGACTTGCTCCGTCAATGGTGGCGCGAAGGCAAGCGGCGCGGAGTGATGCTACCTCATGGCTGGTTGTTCCCCGGCCGCAGCGGCACGGATCCGGTCTCGGCTCGCCAGTTGCACCGCGTCGTGCAGGAAGCGGCCGAGCGCGCCGAGATCCACAAGCGGGTAAGCCCGCATACACTGCGCCACTCGTTTGCCACTCACCTGCTCGAGCAAGGCGTCGATATCCGGGTCATCCAGGTGCTGCTGGGACACGTGAACATCAACACGACCGGCATCTATACCCAGGTCTCGAGCAAGACGATGCGGGCGGTGGCCAGCCCGCTCGACCAGATCATGGCCGTGATGGAAGGCAGGGCACCTCCCGGTTGAGCCGGTGCGCACCTCACTCGAGGTCGCCGATATCTTCCGGAGCAGCGGGCCGGCCTATCGCGCGGCCCATGCCGGGCATCTCAGCCTCGGCCAGCTCAAGGTCATGGCGGCCATCGAGAACTGCCGCACCGCCGCGCTGGGCGGTCACGTCGAGGCCTGCGAAGACTGCGGGCACTGGGCGCCTTGTTCCGCCGTCTGTTCCTCACTCGCCTGTTGGCATTGTTCGATGCCGGCAAGCTGGTCTTCTTCAGCACCTTGGCTGGCCTCGCGACACGCAAGGCCTTCCTGCGGCATCTCTCACCGATCCGGAAGAAGCGCTGGGTGGTCTATGCCAAGCCGCCCTTCGCCGGGCCGCAGGCGGTGCTGGCCTATCTCTCGCGCTACACGCACCGGGTTGCCATCTCGAACCGGCGGCTCCTCGGCTTCGACGAGACCGGCGTGACGTTCCGCTACAAAGACTATCGCCGCCCTGCTGCTGAACGCCAGCAGGTCATGACGCTGGCGACCGACGAGTTCGTCCGCCGCTTCCTGATCCACGTTCTGCCGCGCGGCTTCCACCGCATCCGGCATTACGGCCTGCTCGCCAGTTCGACCCACAAGGACACCATGGCGCTGGCCCGCAAACTGCTGGGCGTTGCTGTACCGGTCGAGGAGCCCGAACCCGACGAACCTCCCGACCATCGCCCGCCATGCCCATGTTGCGGCGGGCCCATGACCATCATCGAGGCCTTCGCCCGCTGGTGCCAGCCCCGCGCACCGCCATCATCGGCATCGCCAATCCGGGGGAATGCGCCATGATCCGGCATGGCTCAGGCTGCACGACGGTCACGCCCATGGCGTCCTGGCCGATGACCCAGTGCATGCCCATTCCGGAAGCGAGCCCAGCGCAGGGCACACCGACCAGCAAAACCACCACCGTCCGCACTCTGACGCCGCACAAAGTCACGTTGATCCGGCCAGAACCGACACTTCCGGATCAGCCTCGCTTACCCGTCCGAACCACCCCAAAGCCGCTTTACCCATAGACCAGCGCGTGGGGCCCGCGGGTTCCTGCACTGGAGGCTTTCGTACGCAAGCGCCCGAAACCCTTCACAGAAATTGCCTTTTATGAGCGGGAACGCGAACGGCCGGGTTCCCCAAAAGCGGCCAACGCTTAAAAATGGGCAGATTGTCTCACCATCAATGGCACATGACAGAAGCGCGTCTCGTAGCTAAGAGCGCAATCGGTGCATCGACTTCGCAATCTTGTCCTTGCCAATCGGCCCCTTGCCTGCGCGGTGCTTGTACTCGCGCTGATGATGAAGATCGTCATGCCGGCGGGGTTCATGCCAACCGTTTCGAACGGGCGGATCGTGGTCAGCATTTGCTCGGGTACCGGGCCGATGACGATGGTCATTACGATCCCCGGCCTTGAACATGGGAAATCCGGTAGCGACGGTCATCAGGGCAAGGCAGAACAGCCTTGCGCCTTCTCAGGCTTGTCGGCGCCGTCCCTCGCTGCTGCGGACCCAATTCTGTTGGCGGCTGCGATTCTGTTCGTGCTGGCGCTCGGCACGCGCCCTCTGGTGCTGCGAGCTTCGACAGCGCCACCCTATCTGCGTCCACCCCTGAGGGGGCTTCCGGCAATCTGATCGTTCGTCGTCGCATGAGGGGCTGAGGGGACGGGTGCGTGTATCGCGTCCGCCTCCTTCGCTGTCATGCACCTGCGTCCGATTTGGCTTGGCTCAATGCGCGCTCTTGCGGCTGCCAGGCCTGCCGAGGATTACCATCATGATAATCGCTGCCTGGTTTTGCCGGGTTCGCCACTTCGCATGACTGCGCGAAGTCGCATCCTCCTGCGCCAGTTCCATTTGTGGCTGGGCGATCGTCAAGCGGACCCGTCCCTGGTATGAAGCGGGAGCGGCGGCATGACGCAGGTATATTTCTCGGAGGCTCGCCACGCCGATGATGTCCTGCGGCTCGCGCTCGGCGCCGCGCAGCTCCCGACCGACGATCTCGGCGGTCCCGACCAGATGTTCTTCAGCCTGTCCGACGATGAAGAGCTGATCGGGTTCATCGGCCTGGAAGGTAGCGGCACCGACCGGCTGCTCCGCTCGCTGGTCGTGCTGCCGACCCGGCGCGGCAAAGGATATGGCCGGATGCTGGTCGAACGCCTTGAAGGCGTTGCTGATGGCGCGGTCGAGCGGCTGCACCTCCTGACCAGCGGCACCGGGGAGTTCTTTCGCAGGCTTGGTTACACCGATGCCGATCGCGACGCCGCGCCGGCCTTCATCGCAGCGACCGCGCAGTTCACGTCGCTGTGCGGTCCGCGCGCGACCTATCTCGTCAAGGATCTTGGATGACGCGCCTTCGTGACGTACCCGACGCCGACCATCTGCCAGCACTCGATCGCGGCATCGCGATCACCCGGCCCGCCGCCGGCATGGGCGACGATCAGCCGCCGCCTCGCATCCTGCTGCTGTACGGGTCGCTGCGCGAACGCTCGTTCAGCCGGCTCGCGGCTGAGGAAGCGGCACGACTGCTGATCCTCTTCGGCGCGGAGGTGCGGATATTCGATCCCAGCGACCTGCCGCTCCCAGATCAGGTGAAGGGTGACGATCATCCGGCGGTCCATGAGCTGCGCCAGCACGCGCTCTGGTCCGAAGGCATGGTTTGGTGCAGCCCCGAGCGGCACGGCCAGATCACCGGCATCATGAAGGCGCAGATCGACCATCCGCCGCTGGAGTTCGGCGGCATGCGGCCGACCCAGGGTCGCACGCTCGCGGTCATGCAGGTGTCGGGCGGCTCGCAGTCGTTCAACGCGGTCAACACGCTGCGCCTGCTTGGCCGCTGGATGCGCATGATCACGATCCCCAACCAGTCGAGCGTGGCGATGGCGTTCAAGGAATTCGACGAGGCCGGCCGCATGAAGCCGTCGAGCTATTATGACCGCATCGTCGACGTGATGGAGGAACTGGTGCGGTTCACGATCCTGACCCGCCCGCACGCCGGCCAGCTCGTCAACCGCTATTCCGAACGGAAGGCTGTACAGGCAAAGCATGAAGCTGCCACCGATCTTGCGGTCCAAGCCGTTCTGTAGGCCAGCACTTCAATCATCGACTAATCGGAAAGCCGAGCCGCCATCGCCACGTTGCAGCATCACCTCCATCCTATTGTGCTCGGCCGGGAAGCATCGCTGTAAGGATATACTTCCCACTCCTCCTCGTTTCGAAAACAACTCCGGCAAGGTGGAGGGCAATCAGAACGTACAGCAAATTTACCGCTGACTCGTGCACTTCCTTCAAGGGCTCGTCCTCTGCGTCATCGCCTATCTCTTTCCGCTCAGAACCTTTGAGTAAGACGCTGTCCCTGTCATCTGTGCCCCGACCAACGGCGTGGGACGGAGCCTCGCTAATCCATTTCGTGGAGGGCAGACCAGCCATGCCAATGCCGGTCGCTATGATGATGCTAAGCGTTCCCCAAATAGCGTAGACCATCAATGCACCTAACGGATTGTGCGATGGATGGATTTCATTGTGTCCGGCTCTAATCTCCGGGATATGGGCAAGCGCTTTACGCGGACTCGGTGGGAACGCTGTGAACCGTGCCTCTTTGGGTCCAACGAAACCCCAGAGCAGTCTAAACGCCAAAACGGTTGCGAGGGCGTATCCCACCCAGACGTGCGGCCCCGAACCCTCTTCCGTGAAAATTGCATTCCCGATGACAGCAAGAACGATTGACCAATGGGTCACCTTAACAACGGGGTCCCATTTCGCCTTTGCTCGGGCTGAGTCTTTTAGGGGCCGGACTGGGATTCCAGGTTTTGAACTCTGCATTTCAGATTCCTCCGCGTGAATGGGAAGATGACTTCATTCTCTACAGCGATTGCCAACCTACGCCCTCATGGCTCCTTCTCGTTACCTTGCCATATCGTATGAGAATCGATGAGTAATTTCACGATAGCTCGTGTCGCAGAGCTGCGCGCGTCTATGGCCAGCCGGTCCGCATCATGTGCTTGCCGTCGGGAATAGAGCAGATCGGACAGGTCGATAATGCCCCCTTCGTACCCGCGCTCCGTCCGTGTGGCGGCGTCGAGCGAACTTCTGGCAGCACCCTGAAGCCGCTGCCAAGCGACGTAGCGGCCAGAGGCGTTCGCCATATCAGTATCGGCCATCGCCAGCACCATCCGGCGCGCTTGCGCGAGATCCATAGAGGCAGCGGAGGCATTGGCTTCCGCCTGATCCTGCTGGAATTTCCGGTATCGTCCTCCCAATGGGATCGAGAAGACGACACCGACACCGCGTTCAATGCCAGAACGCTCGCTAAAGGCCCGGACGCCCAGCTGTGGGTCCGGCAAGCGATCAGCCTTCGCCCGCCGTGCGACGACTTCAAGACGCAGAGCTTCGCGATCAGCAGCCCCAATTTCATGACTGCGCTGGATCACCAGATCATGAAGTGCAGTCAGGTCCTGAGAAGGCAGGACTGGATCAGCCAAGGATGGTGCGTCCGACGGCAGGGCCAGATCGGGGAAGTTCGATTGCAGCAGCGCTCGCGCCTGTTTCATATCAGCCAGGCTGGCTGCCGCGACACCCTTGGCCTGATCGAGCGCCGCCTGGGCCTGGTCGGTGTCAAGCATCGATGCATCGCGTAACTGCACTCGCCTCTTCACGGCAGCGAGACCGCGTTCGAGTAATGCGACGTTCGATTGATCCGTGCGGTTGAGCTCGCTTGCCGTCAGCCAGTCGTACCAGAGCTGCGACAGATACAAGGCCGCCTGATGGCGCGTATCTTCCATCCGGTTTTGCGCGACTTCGACACCAAGCTGGCCTGCCTCGCGATCCAGGGCAGCCTTCCCGGGCAAGCGAAAAGATCGGCTGACCGTGCCGTCGAACTCCGTATAATTCCGCTCCAGCCGCACGTCGCGATTGATGTAGCTTCCGGTGAGCTGGACCTCGTGAGGGCCAACGCGGAGCATATCGCTCGCCGCCGATGCAGCGCCGACGCGCTTGCCCGCTGCCTCGACGGTCGGATGACCGTCAAGCGCCTTCACCACCTGCTCCTCAGGCGGCAAGGACCATTGAAGACCAGTCGCTTGCGCGTGCGCGGCAGTTGCGAGCGCAGTCGCTATCGAGATGGATAGCGGCAAGAGGGCAGTCAGCTTCTTCATGAAATCCTCCCGCGCTCGATGATCGGCAAGGAGTGCCAGCGCACAGGTTGTTTGCGGCGCGATGAGGCAACCGCAGCGATTATGGCGGGGATCATGGAATCCTCGACGACGAGCTCGAATGCGATCCGATGGAGGACTCCTCTTACCTGCTCATGCGTTCCGGCGTCGCTGAAGTCGCGACCGAGAACGGCTTCCTCACGGCGATGGATCGGCGCGGACGCAACGGTTCGAATAGCCTCCACCAGAGTTCCCGCATCCGGAGGGGAACAGTGGAGGACCAGCAGAAGCTCAGCCATTGGCCAGCACCTCTTCGAAATCCTGCTCGCCGCGGCCCTCTCCGAACCTTTCGAAAAGGATCGGGAGAAGTACCAGAGTGAGCAACGTGGACGTGACCAGCCCGCCGATGACCACAATGGCAAGCGGGCGCTGTATTTCGGATCCCGGACCGGTCGCGAACAGCAGGGGGACCAGGCCGAAAGCGGTAATACTCGCGGTCATTAGGACGGGGCGGAGGCGTCGCTCGGCACCCAGGCGCACCGTCTGCGTCATGCTCTGCCCCTCCTGACGGAGTTGGCGGAAATAGGAGACCAGCACCAAGCCGTTCAGCACCGCGATGCCAAGCAGAGCAATGAAGCCGACGGAAGCAGGCACTGACAGATACTCTCCCGATGCCCAGAGCGAGATCAGGCCGCCGACCATGGCGAAGGGAATGTTGACCAGGATCAGCGTGGCGGCCCGCAGCGAACGCAAGGTGGCGAGCAGGACGAAGAAGATAAGGAGCAGCGCGACGGGAATGACCATCATGAGCCGAGCCGATGCACGCTGCTGATTTTCGAACTGGCCACCCCACACGATGCGATAGCCGGGCGGGAGCGGCACCTTGCTCGCGACTGCGGCCTTCGCCTCGTCCACATAGCCCACCAGATCACGACCAGAGACGAAGGCCTGGACCAGAGCGAAGCGGGAACCATTCTCATGGTCGAGCTTCACCGGACCCTGCGTATGCTTCACCTGCGCCATGTCGCTGACCCGGGCGAGCGTTCCACCCGGCGTCATGATCTGCAGGTCTTCAAACCGGGTCGCATCATTGCGGATGCTTTCGTCACCGCGGATGACGATCGGGATCCGCTTCTGACCTTCGGCGACGATACCGGACCGAACGCCTTCCACCTGTGCGCGCAAGGTGTCCTGTAACTGATCGATCGGCATGCCAAACCGGCCTGCGGCTGCTCGGTCGATGTCGAGCTGCAGGTAGTCCACGCTGTCGTTCGCGACCGTCAACACTTCCGTCGCGCCGCGCACCTGGCCCAACTCATGCTGCACGCGACCTGCAAGATCCGCGAGGACCGCCGAATCCGGTCCGAAAATCTTGACAGCCAGGTCGCCCCGGGCGCCGGTCAGCATTTCCGAGACACGCATTTCGATCGGCTGGGTGAAACTGGGCTGGATGCCAGGCAGGCCGTCGACGGCCTTGCGGATCTGCTCCAGGACGAACTCCTTGCTGCCGCGCCACTCGGACTGCGGCTTCAGACGGACGAAGGTGTCGGTCTCATTAGGTCCCATCGGATCAAGCCCGATTTCGTCAGCACCAACCCGCGCGATGACTTCCTGCACCTCGGGGACACCCATCAACGCGCGCTCGACCGCCTTGTCGCCCTCGACGGACTGGGCCAGGCTGATGGAGGGCAGCTTCGTCAGCTGCACGATGACTGACCCTTCATCCATCGTCGGCATGAAGGTTTTGCCCACTGCTCCATAGGCCAATCCGGCGAGGACCAGTCCGAGAGCCGAGAGGCCGTAGACCAGGCGCTTGCGCGCAAACGCGCCATTCAGAAGCGCACGGTAGCGAGGCGTTAGCCAGCGCATCACCCATGGGTCCCCATGATGTCCGCTTTTCAAGCCGAACGAGGCAAGAACGGGAACGAGCGTCAGCGCGAGCAGGAGCGATCCTGCCAGGGCGAAGACAATGGTGAGGGCAACCGGCGCGAACAGCTTGCCTTCCAGCCCCTGCAGCGAGAGCAGAGGAAGGAACACAAGCGCGATGATGATGATGCCCGCCGATACCGGCACCGTCACGTCGCTGGTTGCGCGGAAGACCTGGTGAAGGCGCGGATGGGAGTCATCCTGTTGGTGCGACAGACGCTCTACGACGTTCTCCACCACAACGACCGCACCATCCACAAGCATGCCAATAGCAATGGCCAGTCCACCGAGGCTCATGAGATTCGCGGACAACCCGGCCATGCTCATGAACAGGAACGTCACCAGCGCGGCCATCGGCAGTGTGACCGCCACGATCGCGGCGGCTCGCCAGTCACCGAGGAAAACGATCAGAAGGATTACGACCAGGACGGTCGCTTCCAGCAACGCCTCCTCAACCGTTCCAACCGCTCGGCCGATCAGATCGGACCGATCGTAGAAGACCGCGATGTGCGTTCCGGCTGGCAGGCCACGCTCGACCTCGGCCAGACGGTCTTTGACGCCGGTCACAACCTGCCGTGCATCGGCACCGCGAAGAGCGATCACAAGGCCCTCGACCGCCTCTGCCTTGCCGTTCTTGGATACCGCGCCATAGCGCGTCAGGCTGCCCGTCCCGACACTCGCCACATCCCCCAGGCGGACGATGCGCCCGTCACGGCTCGTTATGACCAGCGACTGGAGATCGGCCACGGATCGGATCGCGCCGACAGCCCGAACGATCAGGGATTCTTCGCCAGTGACGAGGCGGCCGGCTCCGTCGTTGCGATTGCCACCGTCGATGGCCGTCTTGATGTCGGCAACGGATAGATGGGCTCCGGCCAAGGCGAGAGGATCGGGCCGGACCTCGAAGGTACGGACATATCCACCAAGTGCGTTGACGTCGGCGACACCGGGCACCGTCCGCAGCGCGGGACGGATGGTCCAGTCGAGAAGCTCTCGCCTTTGCTGGAGGCTGAGCGGCCCCTCGATCGTGAACATGAAGATATCGGACAGAGGCGTGGAAATCGGCGCCAGGCCACCCGACACGCTCGCCGGCAAATCCGCCATCACTCCGGACAGGCGCTCCGCCACCTGCTGACGCGCCCAGTAGATATCTGTGCCATCGGTGAAGTCGATGGTGATATCGGCAATCGCATATTTGGCGGACGAACGCAGGATAGACTGCCGGGGAATGCCCAGCATCTCCATCTCGATCGGGGCAATGACGCGGCTTTCGACCTCTTCCGGCGTCATGCCGGGAGCCTTGAGAATGATCTTGACCTGCGTCTGCGCTATATTGGGATAAGCATCCACGGGTAGCTGAACGAAGGCCCATGCGCCGAGGCCGGCGACAGCCAGCGCAAGCGCTACGACGAGCAGGCGATAGGACAGAGCCTTCGCGACGAGTGACTGAAGCATGGGCCCGACCTATTTCGAGATGGCGAGCGCTTTGAGCGCGCTTGTGCCCGTAGTGACGACGTTCTCACCGACGCTGACGCCGGTCAGGAGAAGGACCTGGCCATCCACCGCGCCGCCCTTTGTCACCCTGCGCTGAACATAACCGCCCCGGACCGCCACGAAGACCACCGACTTGCCGTCAGTATCCACTACGGCCGCGGCAGGCAGGACGACTGCGCCTTTCGGTGCAGGCCCGAATATCGTGACATTGCCCGTGGCGCCTGCGATGACCCCTGGAGCGGCGGGAAGGCTCGCCTTCAGCGAGGCAGATCGCGTCATCGCGTCGATGGTGCTGCCGACAGATGTGACGGTGCCAGAAAGCGCGCCGAGTTTGACCGTCATGCCGGGTCTGATCTGTCCAACAAGCCGCTCGGGAACCTGCGCGACGACTTCGTAACGGCCATTCGCATCGATCACATAGGGAGCAGTCGTCCCGTCCAACGGGTCGCCTGTCTGGATCTTGGCACGCGTAATTCTGCCCGCGATCGGAGCTGTCAGCGTGTAGGTGCCGCTGCTCCCATGCCCGCCGACAAGGCTGAGAATGCGGCTTTTCTCGCGAACGTCCGCACGCGCCTCCATGGCCACTGCGCGGGCTTCGTCGGCTCGCGCTCCGGCAATCACCCCTTCCTTGTCCAGTTGGGACAGCCTGGCGGCACTCGTCTGCGCGACACCCAACCGTGCATTTGCACGCGCGAGATCGGCGCCCAGCGTCAGAATGTCACGGCTCGAAACCACGGCCAGTGGTTGCCCGGCCTGTACGCTGTCGCCTTCCACAACCATGGTGCGCATCACCACACCCGGAAGTGTCGCGGTCACCGCTACACGCGCGTTAGCGGGCGGACTGATCGTGGCGGGGAGATCGGCGATCGGCGCTTCTGATGCAGGCAATGCCGGAGAGGCCTTGATGCCGAGCAATCTCGCCCTGTCCGGCAGCACGGCAAGCATGCCGGCAGCTTTCTCGGTCTTGACCTGCGTTCCCGCCGAGACGGTTTCCGAGCGAGGAAACATAGTCCAGCCCAAGCCCGCGACTGCGACGGCTACAATGGCGCCGCCCACCAGATATTTGCGTCCGTTTTCCATTTCGCCGCGATATCGGGTTCAACCTGACGGCGTCTTGACGATGGGAAATTACTGCAGGCGGAAATCCAGGATGAGTTCTCTCAAGGTCTCGCTCGTTCGAATATGACCGTTATGTGCGCTCATAATCCGATGGGTTATGGAGAGGCCGAGACCCGCGCCATGGGGGCTGGCATGGTCTGCTCGCTGATGGCGGCGGATGAGTTGCGCCAGCTTCTCTTCGCTGAGGCC
Source organism: Sphingobium yanoikuyae (assembly GCF_013001025.1). NCBI lineage: Bacteria > Pseudomonadati > Pseudomonadota > Alphaproteobacteria > Sphingomonadales > Sphingobiaceae > Sphingobium > Sphingobium yanoikuyae. The sequence continues at coordinate 3,834,603 of NZ_CP053021.1, forward strand.
GGCGCCTTGGTCGCGCACCCTGATGATCGCTCCGGGCCCGGATATGATCGTCACGGTGCCACCCATGGGCGTCGCGCGGACGGCATTTTCAATAAGGTTTCGGATTCCCGCCCCGATCGCTTCCCTGTGGCCGTATATCTTTGGCACCTGGCCTTCGGACTCTATCGCGATCTCGCGTCCTTGCGCGATGACGGTCGCTGCCAGGGACGAGACACTGTCTTCAGCCAATGTCTCGAGATCGAGTGGCTCAGGCGTCATGGGCATGGTGGCGTCCGCGTCGATCTGCGCCAGTAGCAGGAGCTGATCCACAAGACGGCGCATGGCGCTGACCTGCGCCTTCAGAGGATCTCCATCCGATCCCTCGCGTCGATCAAGCTCTAGAGACAAAATGGCCAACGGCGTCCGCAATTCGTGGGCGACGTCAGACGCAAAATCCGCCTGTTGCTGAGCTGAGGTGTCGAGTCGGTGAAGCAGGTTGTTGATGGATCGCACGAACGGTTTCGCTTCAGCAGGCATATCGGCTTCATCGATCTGCATCCCGCGTTCGGTCGGTGCGGTTTCGATATGACGCGCCGCTTTGCTCAGGGGCTCGAACGCCGTTCTGATGACCCATGTGGTTGCAAGGCCCATTGGCAGGATCAGCACCACCAGTGGGATGAGAACATGATCGAACAGTTCCGTCGATGCCGCGTCGCGCATGGTCGGATCGAGCAAGGCGCTAAACGGTATGCCATATTCCGAGAGGACAGCGTAGATCAGCGACACCGTACCGATGGCGCCAACCAGCAGCAGGCCACCGATGAGCCGATGGCCAACCGAAAGTCGCTTCAGCACGGTTCCCGGTCTTCTAGCAAGTAGCCTAGCCCCTTGATCGTATGGAGCATGTTGCGAGCTCCGCATTCCTCAAGTCGACGACGCAGCCGCGAGATTGCGGCATCCACTGCATTAGGGGATATCTCGTCTCGAAAACTATACAGTGCATTTTCGATACGAGATCGACGAACGACTGCACCAGCCTCCCGCATGAGTAACTCAAGCAGGCTGGTCTCGCGAGGTGACAGATCGATGGCCTTACCCTGATACCGCGCGCGATGAGCGCTCGTGTCATAGGATAGGCTGCCCACCTCCAACACGGGCGCTGCCCGAGCTCCCGGACGGCGAAGTAGTGCCCGAATCCTCGCTGCCAGCTCATCCGCCTCTACCGGTTTGACGACATAGTCGTCAGCGCCGCCGTCCAGTCCATCGACCCGCTGCTGGAGCGAACTGCGGGCTGTCAGCATCAGGACCGGCACCGCAAGGCCCGCGTCACGCCTCTTCTTGATCCAATGTACGCCGTCACCATCGGGCAAGCCCAGATCGAGGATGAGTGCATCATACTGAGCCGACCCAAGAGCCAGATCCGCCTCCGCTGCCGAATAGGCACAATCGCATACGAATTTCCGACGCGTAAGGCCCTCCGCCGTCAGATCTGCCAGGTGGCGATTGTCTTCAATGATCAGAATGCGCATGCTCTCATCCGGCGATGGTTTTACCCGGCATATTACCGAACCGATCTGACATCGTCCTGACCATATGAATTTCTTCTGACGCTTGTGATCCGATACGGCGTCGCGCCTCCAAATTTGTGCGGATCGAGCTTGCCGGACTGGCACGAGATAGCGAACAGGCTATAATGCGGGTCAAAGAAATGGCTTGGCTTCAAAGGGGATTACGATGCGCAGCCACCGGGAAACCCATCTCGTCTCTCGTATCGGATGGCTTCGTGCCGCGGTGCTAGGCGCCAACGACGGCATCGTATCCACGGCTAGCCTGATGATCGGCGTCGCTGCGTCCGGTGCCTCCCGTTCTTCCATGTTGATATCTGGTATAGCGGGTCTGGTGGCCGGCGCGATGTCGATGGCGGCGGGCGAATATGTGTCGGTAAGCTCTCAGTCTGACACCGAAGCGGCGGACTTGCGCCGGGAGCAGCAGGAAATCGCTGACAATCCCGATGCGGAATTGGCAGAGTTGGCTGGTTTCTATGTTCAGCGAGGGGTCGACGAAAAGACCTCGCATGAGGTTGCGAAACAACTCATGGAGCATGATGCACTGGGTGCTCATGCTCGCGAAGAACTCCACATCACCGAGATGACTGCCGCACGCCCGATCACAGCGGCATTGACGTCTGCCTCGACGTTCACGGCCGGAGCCCTGCTGCCTCTCATCCTTGCGGCTTTGCTGCCGGCGTCGCTCACCGTAACAGGCGAAGCGCTGGGATCGCTCCTGTTCCTGGCGCTCCTGGGATGGGTGGGAGCTGCCGCTGGCGGTGCAAACCCGCTCAAACCTGTCGGTCGTGTGGTGTTCTGGGGGGCGTTGGCCATGGGTTTGACCGCTGGCATTGGCAGCTTGGTCGGGAAAGCAATTTAGGACAAAGGCCCAAAAGCTGCGCACATGAAACTTCTTCTACGACGTTAAGAGCGTGTCGCTTGCAGCGACCACCGCAGCACTCGCTACAAAGCCAAACGAGGCAAACAGCGCGTAAATATCTTAATCAAGCACTTGAGCAAATCCGGCCACCCCTTCAGGTAATGATGGACGACGCTCCGGTTTGGCAGACGGCCGGATTTCTTCGACCTTACCCAGGCCTCCGAAAATCGCTTCCATTGTTCGGACGCACAAAGCGACCCCCTCGTCAGCAAGCGCGTACCAAACGAGTTTGGCCTCCTTTCTCGTTTGAACGAGATTGGCCCGGCGTAACTCCCCTAGCTGCTGGCTGAGTGCTGGTTGGACAATGTCTGTCGCTTCGCCGATCTCCGATACGTTGCGCTCCCCGCGTAACAGGCAAGAGAGGATCATGAGGCGCTGTGGTTGCGCAAAGACCTTGAGCTTTTCGGACGCGACGGTCGCAGCTTCGCGGTCCTCGTAAAATGCCTCGTTCATAGCGCGTCCGCAAAGCGGCAAAACCAGTCCTGGCGATCTTCTGCGATGTCAGATGGTGGGCAGAGCAAAGGCTGTCCTTCCCGCCATCCTTCAGGCGCAAGTTTCTGGGCACTGCCCACCACTTGCAGTGCTTTAAGCAACCGCAGCATCTCATCGACCGATCGCCCAACATTATGGGGGTAGCATGTGATCGCCCTTATGACCCCTTCGGGATCGATGAAGAATGTCGAACGCATAGCCATGCTGTCAGCAGATTGCTCGTCAACCATGCCATAGGCATGCCCAATCGCCATGCTCGGATCCTCGATTATCGGGAAGCGGACATCCGCTCCGAGCGTCTCTCGGATCGCTCTGACCCACGCCATGTGCGAGTAAAGGCTGTCGACTGACAGTCCCAACAGCGACGTTTCAAGGGCATCAAATTCCGACTGCCGACGGGCGAGTTCAGCGAATTCGGTGCTGCAAACTGGCGTGAAGTCAGCGGGATGGGAAAAAAAGATCACCCATCGTCCACGCAACTTTGAAAGCTGAATTTCGCCCCCGGTCGAACGGGCGCGAAAGTCTGGCGCGGGCTCTCCAATGCGCGGTGAGCGAGATTCAATTCTTTGGGCCATTTCCATGACGTCTCCTTCGACGCTCCTCCCTCTTGACGCAACAAGATTATTCGATTACACGATATATGTAAATGTGAATTTGTGAGGTTTTCCGTGGCCGACTCCGCTCTTGCAGCCGCCTCATCGCAGATCTCAGCCGCTCAAACGGACACCCCCCAGATCAAGGCGTTCTTTGACGAGCCGACCTTCACGGTGACCTATGTTGTTCATGATCCCGAGAGCCGCCACGCTGCGATCATCGACAGCGTGCTGGACTATGACCCCGCCTCGGGTCGCACCTCCTTCTCCTCGGCAAACGCGCTTGTCGCTTTTGTCGAGGAGAAGGGGCTTGCTATCGACTGGCACCTGGAGACGCACGCTCACGCGGATCACCTGTCAGCTGCGCCATATCTGAAGGAGAAGTTGGGCGGGCAAATCGCCATCGGCGAGCAAATCATCACGGTGCAGCAGGCATTTGGTAAGCTTTTCAACGCGGGCACCGATTTCGAGCGCAACGGTTCCGACTTCGATCATTTGTGGAAAGACGGTGATCACTTCCGGATCGGCAATCTTGATGTAACCGTGCTGCATGTGCCGGGGCACACGCCGGCCTGTATCGCCTATGTGATCGGCGACGCCGTCTTTGTCGGCGATACCATGTTCATGCCCGACTACGGCACGGCACGTGCTGATTTTCCCGGTGGCGATGCCCGAACCCTCTATCAATCTGCGATGCGGCTTCTGTCGCTCCCGCCGGAAACGCGGCTGTTCATGTGCCACGATTATCTTCCGGAAGGGCGCAAGGACTATGTCTGGGAAACGACCGTAGAGGCCGAGCGCCAAGCCAACGTCCATATCCATGACGGGGTAAGCGAAGACGAATTTGTCGCGATGCGCGAGGCCCGCGACAAGACGCTCGCGATGCCGCGCCTCATTCTGCCTTCTGTCCAGGTGAACATGCGCGCCGGTCATTTCCCGCCTGCCGAGGACAATGGCGTCACGTACCTCAAGATTCCGGTCAACGCAGTATGATGCTGCCCGGCTTCCCCAATGCCACCCCCGTCGCGGGGTTGGTTGGCGGCCTGCTGATCGGGCTTGCGGCAGCGATCATGCTGCTCGGACTTGGTCGCATCGCTGGTGTAAGCGGTATGTTGGCCCGCGCGTCGGGAATTTCCGATACGGGCACACCGCGCGCCATAGCGCTCGCGTTCATCGCCGGACTGCCGCTTGGTGCGCTCCTCGTCATACTGTCTTCCAGCAGTATCAGACCGCTTTTTACAGGATCAGTCCTGCAACTGGTCATTGCCGGACTGCTCGTAGGTTTCGGCACGCGCCTTGGTTCAGGCTGCACGAGCGGTCACGGGGTCTGCGGTCTCTCCCGACTTTCGCGCCGGTCGATGGTCGCAACGCTGACCTTCATGGTCAGCGGCTTCGCCACCGTTGGGCTGATGCGCGCTTTCGGTTTCATCAACGGATAGTCGGAGGACACCGGACATGAAGAGGAATATGGGAACGGTCGATCGGATGCTGCGCACCATCGCAGCCTTGGCGATCGGTTATCTCTGGTGGACCGGAACGATCAGCGGGGACCTCGGTGTCGGCTTGGCGATCGTCGCAGTTATATTCCTTCTGACAAGCGCGGTCAGCTTCTGTCCGCTCTACCGCCCGCTCGGCCTTTCAACCTGCGGCACTGGGAAGTGAAGGTCCCTGCCATCTCGTTGCTAGCGGGCACCTTGTTCGGAGCTGGGCTCACCATATCCGGCATGGCTGACCCCGCGCGGGTGCGCGCCTTCCTCGATCTGTTCGGGGCCTGGGATCCCACGCTTGCCTTCGTGATGGTCGGTGCGATGGTGCCGATGGCGATCGCCTGGTTGGTCCAGAAGCGGATGCCGCGACCGATCGTCTGCGAGGCGTTCGACTTGCCCGGTACAAGCTTGCTGGATGCCAAGTTGCTTGGCGGAGCGTCATTGTTCGGGATCGGTTGGGCGATCGGGGGACTATGTCCCGGCCCCGCACTCGCCGACCTTGCCATCGCACCAATTGAAGCCGGAATTTTCGTCGCCGCCATGCTCGCCGGCATGACCGCGCACCGCATCATTACAAAATGAAAAGAGGCCCGCTTCAGAGCGGGATCGAGGAGAAGCCATGGACATCAAGCCGCTCAATCGGGACTTTGCAATCTCCCCGCAGATTGATCTCGCCGACCTTCCGGCAATCGCCGCCCAAGGTTACAAGGCGATCATCTGCAATCGACCTGATAACGAGGAGAAGGGTCAGATTGCCGCTACGGAGCTTCGTGAAGCTGCCGAACGACTGGGCTTAGAGTTCGCGCATGCGCCCGCAGTCTCGGGGGCGATTACCGATGCGAATGTTGAGGCCATGGCAAGTGCGCTAGCGCGCCTTCCTAGGCCGATTCTCGCCTTTTGCCGCTCCGGCGCGAGGTCGACGAAGTTGTATGACCTCTCCTCCTCTCGGAGCCAATCGGCCCCTGTAGTCCATATTCACGATGTCGTGATTGTCGGCGGCGGTGCAGCGGGGATTGCGACGGCAGCAAGCCTTCTAAAGCGCAATCCGAAGCTCGATATTGCAGTTATCGAGCCATCTGAGGAGCATTATTATCAGCCCGGTTGGACTATGGTCGGCGCCGGTGTCTTCGAGAGAGAGTTCACACGACGCACTGAAGCGCAGGTCATGCCGAGCCGAGTGAACTGGATCCGCGCAGCAGCCTCGGATTTTGCCCCCGACGAAAACAAGGTGATCCTCAGTGATGGCGGCGAAGTCCGCTACCGTGTTCTCGTTGCCTGTCCGGGTATCAAATTGGATTGGAACGCTATTCCGGGCTTGGCCGATACGATCGGCAAGAACGGCGTGACGTCCAACTATGGCTATGATCTTGCGCCCTACACCAACAGACTGGTGAAGCAATTCAAGGGCGGACGGGCGCTGTTCACCCAGCCCGCAATGCCGATCAAGTGTGCCGGCGCGCCGCAAAAAGCGATGTACCTTTCCTGTCATCGCTGGGAAAAGGCAGGCGTCCTGAAAGACATCGACGTCCAGTTCCACACCGCCGGCGCGGTGCTGTTCGGCGTTGCCGCCTATGTCCCGGCACTGATGGAATATGTCGAGCGCTATGGCGCGCACCTCAACTTCGAATCGAAGCTCGTCGCGATCGATGGCGCCGCAAAAGTGGCGACTTTCGAACGCAAGGATAGCGACGGCACCGGACGCGTCGAAGAGCGCTTCGACATGATTCACGTCGTGCCGCCACAGGTCGCGCCGGATTTCGTGCGCACCAGTTCCCTCGCAGCAGCCTCCGGCTTCATCGAAGTCAACGAGGCGACGCTTCGACATGTGCGCTATCCTAATGTATTTGCATTGGGCGACGCCTGCTCCGCCTCGAATGCCAAGACCGCCGCTGCGGCGCGCAAGCAGGCGCCGGTTGTCGCGGTCAATGTACTTGCCGTGCTCGAGGGCAAGCCGCCGACCGCTGACTATGACGGCTATGGCTCCTGTCCGCTAACGGTCGAGGCTGGCAAGATCGTGCTCGCCGAGTTCGGCTATGGCGGCAAATTGCTGCCCAGCTTTCCCAATTGGCTGATCGACGGAACGCGGCCCTCGCGCCTGTCCTGGCTCCTCAAGGACACCATCCTGCCGCCGGTTTACTGGCATGGCATGCTCAAGGGCCGGGAATGGATGGTCGCGCCGCACGCGATCGAAGCGGCGCACTGAGCCATGCTTGAGCCGCTTCAATATGCCCTCGGCGGACTGTCAGGCGCGCTGGTGGGCTTTGTCCTCGGGCTTGTCGGGGGCGGCGGGTCGATCCTCGCCGTGCCGCTGCTGCTCTATCTCGTAGGCGTCCGCAATCCGCATGAGGCGATCGGCACCAGTGCATTGGCCGTCGCGGCCAATGCGCTTACTGGCCTCTGGAACCATGCCCATGCCCGCACCGTGAACTGGCGGTGCGGGGGGATCTATGCTGCTGCCGGCGTCGTCGGTGCGCTCGGCGGTTCAACGCTTGGCAAGAGCATCGATGGGCACAAGCTGCTGTTCCTGTTCGCGATCCTGATGATCGTTGTGGCAGTCTTGATGTTTCGCGGTCGCGGCGACCAGGGCGTCGAGGGCGCGCAATGCAATCGGGAGAATGTCGGCAAGGTTGTCAGCTATGGTCTCGGGACCGGCGCCTTTTCCGGCTTCTTCGGGATCGGCGGCGGTTTCCTCATTGTGCCGGGGCTGATCGCCTCGACCCACATGCCCATCCTGCGCGCGATCGGCACCTCGCTCGTCGCGGTCGCGGCCTTCGGTCTGACGACAGCGCTCAACTATGCGCTTTCGGGCTACGTCCTTTGGGGTCTGGCCGGCGTGTTCATCGTGGGCGGCATTGTCGGGAGCGTCATCGGCACGCGTGCATCGCAGGTACTGGCCGCCGAAAAGGGCCGGTTGAACAGCCTCTTCGCAGTCTTCGTGCTCGTCGTTGCCATCTACATGCTATTCAAGAGCTGGTCCGAACTCGCCAGCTGAACGGGGATATTCATGGACGCCATCATTCTCGCAAGGGCGCAATTCGCCTTCACGGTGAGCTTTCACTTCCTCTTCCCGGCCTTTTCCATCGGGCTGGCAAGCTATCTGGCCGTGCTCGAAGCTCTGTGGCTGAAGACCGGCAAGGGCGTCTATGCGAACCTGTTTCGCTACTGGCTGAAGATCTTCGCCGTCGTGTTCGCGATGGGCGTCGTCTCGGGCATTGTCATGTCCTACCAGTTCGGCACCAACTGGTCAGTGTTCTCGGACAAGGCGGGACCTGTCATCGGACCGCTGATGGCCTATGAGGTGCTGACCGCCTTCTTCTTAGAAGCCGGATTCCTCGGGGTCATGTTGTTCGGGATCAACAAGGTTGGGCGCAAGCTGCACTTCGTCGCGACGCTTGCAGTCGCGCTGGGGACTTTTATTTCCGCATTCTGGATCCTGTCGGTCAACAGCTGGATGCAAACGCCCGTTGGCTATGAGGTCGGCGCCAACGGCCAGTTCCTGCCGGGGCCAAGCTGGCTGACAATCATCTTCAATCCCAGCTTCCCCTATCGGCTCTTTCACACGGTCCTTGCCGCCTATCTGACGACCGCTTTTATCGTGGGTGCCGTCGGAGGATGGCATCTCTTAAAGGACCGCACCAATCCCGGCGCACGCAAGATGTTCTCTATGGCGATGTGGATGGCGGCGCTCGTTGCTCCGATCCAGATCTTCGCCGGCGACATGCACGGGCTCAATACTCTCAAGCACCAGCCGGTGAAGGTGATGGCGATGGAAGGCCATTTTCAGAGCCACCCGCACGGTGCGCCTTTGATCCTGTTCGGCATCCCCAACAGCGCTGAACAGCGGGTGTATTATGCCATCGAGATACCCAAGGCGTCGTCGCTGATTCTCAAACACGAACTCGATGCGCCCTTGAGTGGCCTGGACACCGTGCCACCAGCTGATCGTCCTCCCGTCGGTATCGTCTTCTGGGCCTTTCGCGTAATGGTCGGGATCGGTTTCGCGATGCTCGGGATCGGGATCCTGAGCCTCATCGCGCGCTGGCGCAAGGCGCTCTACGACTGGCCGCTGCTGCATCGCTTCGCTGTGCTGATGGGGCCGTCGGGACTGATCGCAGTGCTGTCCGGCTGGATCGTGACGGAAGTCGGACGGCAACCCTTCACAATCTATGGTCTGCTGAGGACCGCCCAAAGCGCTTCACCGCTGGATGCTCCTGCGGTCGCCTCGTCGCTGCTGGCCTTCGTGGTCGTCTATTTCGCCGTCTTCGGGATGGGCATCTGGTATCTGCTTCAACTCATGAAGAAGCCGCCTGAAGCACATGAACCGCCGCCCAGTGATGCGCCCATTCGCAGTGCGGGGATCACCCCGGCGCCGGCTATCATCGAGGGAGCTTCGTCATGATCGATCTCACCGTCATCTGGGCCTGTATCATCGGCTTTGCTATCATCGCCTATGTCGTGATGGACGGCTTCGATCTCGGCATCGGCATCCTGTTTCCGTTCTTCAAGGTCGGGCAGGATCGGGACACCGCGATGAACAGCATCGCTCCGGTCTGGGACGGAAACGAAACCTGGCTGGTTATGGGCGTGGGCGGCCTGTTTGCCGCATTCCCGCTGGCCTATGCCATCATCCTTCCCGCGCTTTACGCGCCGATGATCGCAATGCTGCTTGGCCTTGTATTCCGCGGCGTGGCATTCGAGTTCCGCTGGCGCGACCCGGCGCACCGTGCTTTCTGGGACAAGGCGTTCACGACAGGGTCGGTCGTCGCCACCTTCGCGCAAGGCATTGCGCTCGGCGCGCTGCTACAGGGCATCACGGTCGAGGGGCGCAGCTATGCCGGGGGTTGGTGGGAATGGCTGTCGCCGTTCAGTCTGCTGACGGGTGTCGGGCTGCTAGTCGGCTATGCCCTGCTCGGGGCTTGTTGGCTCAACTGGAAGACTGAAGGCGGGTTGCGACGGCAGACGGTGACCTATGCCGGGCGGCTTGGCATCGGCCTGCTCATCATGATCGGCGTGATCAGCCTCGCAACGCTGCGGCTCGAAACGCAATACTTTCAGCGCTGGCTGAGTTTCCCGGGCGTGGTCGCGACAGCGCAGGTGCCGCTCGCCACGCTCGTCGTAACATTCCTGTTTTATCGTAGCCTCCGATTGAAGCGCGATGCGCAGCCTTTCTTCTGGGCGTTGGCCCTGTTCGGGCTATGCTTGGTCGGCCTTGGTGTCTCGATCTGGCCCGATGTCGTTCCGGCGCGGGTGACGATCTGGGAAGCTGCAGCGCCCGTCCGCAGTCAGTTGTTCATGCTGGTTGGAGCCTCGATCATGGTGCCCGTGATCCTGGCATATACGGCTTGGTCCTATTGGGTTTTCCGGGGCAAGGTTGGCATTGAGGGGTATCATTGATGCCGCTCTGGCTGAGTCGCCTTGGATGGTTTTTCGGCATTTGGGCTGCTAGCGTTTTCGCGTTGGCGCTTGTGGGCGGAATGCTCCGCTGGTGGCTACGCTAAATGGCCCCTCGCCATAGGTGAGAGGCCAACACTCAAATTTCGGTATTTTGGGCGTCTTCTACGTCGATCCCGAGATAGCTAACCATATTCTCGATCTTGCTATGGCCGAGCAGGATCTGGACAACCCGTAGATTGCCGGTCGCCCTGTATATGATCGATGCCTTCGCTCGGCGGAGTGAGCGGGTGCCGTATTCGCTCCGCATCAGGCCAACTCCTGTCAACCATTCATCTACAAGCCGAGCATAATGCCGAGGCCGTTCGTCGGGAGGTGCGGGAACGTCGGCTTGTAATCAGGGCTGCCGTTTAACATGTCACAGGCGAACGTCGGGAATGTCCCAGCGCCCGTGCCCGGCACGCCCTGGGCACGGGCGCCAGCAGATTCAGATCTCCGTGTTTTCTGCAAGGGCAAGCGCGTCCTCTACGTCGATCCCTAGATAGCGCACCGTGTTCTCAATCTTGCTATGGCCGAGCAGTATCTGAACGGCGCGAAGGTTGCCCGTCGCCCTGTAGATGATCGATGCCTTCGTTCGGCGAAGTGAGTGCGTGCCATACTCGCTCCGCATCAAGCCGACACCTGTCACCCATTCGTCGACAAGCCGAGCATACTGCCGTGTGCTCAGGTGCCCATTGTGATCAACCCGGCTTGGGAAAACATAATCGTCCACTGTTCCGCCCCGGCGTTCGAGCCATGCCAGCAAGCTCGCTCGAGCATCTGGCAGCAGCTCAAATTGAACGGGCCGACCTGTTTTCTGCTGCATGACGATTGCCCGCGTTCGGACCTGCCCGCCGCTTACAAGGTCGCCGATCTTGATCTGCACGAGGTCGCAGCCCCGAAGCTTGCTGTCGATCGCCAGATCGAACAGCGCCCGATCTCGTAGGCGGCGGCGCTGATTGAGGTAGAAACGGATTTCCCAAATCTGCTTCGGTTTCAGCGCCCGCTTGGCGCCCACGGTCCTTCCTGCATTCCAAACCGGGCGCTTGGTGGCGATGAGTTCTGTTTCAGGCATCTCCATGATCGTTCTCCTTTGGCCACATTGGCCTTCTGCAGAACGCTTGCCGACGAGGATGCGCAGGACTTGCTATAGGGCTCGTGCCGACCAACTCAAGACATTTGGCGTCATTGATGTGACCGACAGCTTTTGCCAGGATCCGCCATGCCATGGCTGCTGCCAATATAAAGTCGCCGCCCACCATGCGGAGCTTTGCCATCTGAGCGACATACCCAGAACGGGAGCACTCTTTCCAGCATTCCTCTCGAGGACATTGCCTGGGCTGCGCATGCCGCGCGCCAGGCCATGGAGCGTGACCAGACGCCGCGGCTCTGGTTCCAGCTCTATTTCCAGGCTGATCGAGGGCATTCGCTTGAACTGGTGCGACGCGCCGAGGCTGCTGGCTATTGCGTCCTCATGGTAACGATCGATGCGGCCATGAAGCGATCCGAATTCGCACTGCCGGAAGGGGTCGAGGCCGCCAATCTCCGTGGAATGCCCCGCAGCGTCCAGAACAGCGCGGCTGCGGGCGGGCAGATCATCTTTGGAACGGCGCTGGCCGACGCCGCACCAACCTGGGACGATATCGCGTGGCTGCGCAAGCAGACCAGTTTGCCGATCATATTGAAAGGCATCCTTTCTCCTGCTGACGCTCGCATGGCACTTGATCATGGCGTTGATGCCATTGTCGTGTCGAACCATGGCGGACGCGTCACCGACGGTCTCATCACGCCCATGAAAGCGCTTCCATCGATCGCGCGTACGATCGATGGAAAATGCCCGATCCTTCTCGACAGCGGTGTGCGTACCGGCACGGATGTCCTCAAGGCGATTAGCCTTGGTGCCAGCGCGGTCATGATTGGTAGGCCGCAACTTCATGCCCTCGCGGTGGCAGGCATGGCCGGCGTTGCCCATATGCTTCACATGATACGGGCAGAGTTCGAACTCGCCATGGCGCAAGTCGGCGTGAAATCGCTGGACGAACTTGGTCCTGCTTATGTCACCTCTTCAGACTGATGTGTGAGGCCGGACGAATGTCCGGCCGCATGTTCCTCTAGGCGCGACATATGCACTATCCTCGGCGCTTCGAGGCCGGCGAGGCATAAACGCCGTAGCCCACCCTCTCGATCAAGCCACGCTTGGTCATCTTGCTGACGACCGAGCGAGACACGCCCATTCGGCCGAGATCGGCGATTGTTGCCGTGTCACGATCGCGCAAAACCGCAAAGACAACTGCCTGTTTGGGGGCGCCATATGTGCGATTTATGAGCCGGATCGAACGATCCTGTCGCTTCTTTGCCCGTTGTTCAGGAAGACCTGGGCACCGGGCGACATTACGAAAATCAAGTTTGCCGCCACGCCGGGTCAGGCCTGCTGCGCACGCGTCCAGCAATGCGTGCAGGTGCGCCGGCAGCCCGATGTCCATCGGCGGTATCTGGCGCTGGAATGCTGCTATGCCCCCAAGAAGCCGGATCTCATCCTGGTTCACAAATGGGCTGGACAATGTCGCTATCACGAAGCCTCGCTCGGTGGCGTGTTCACCCAGTGCTGCGAATGCCCGGATAGCGGCCTCTCCGACTTTGGCACTGCTGCCACCACGCAGAAGGCAAATTGCCAGCCGCTCCTCCCTTGTGAAGCGCTTCAAAGGAAGGAAGCGGCTGGACATGGTCAGAACTTCGCGCTGAGGCCGACCTTCACCGCAGTCGGTGAACCTGGCGTGATGTTGTTGTTGCTATGGGCATAGAGATAGTAACGCTTGCCAAGGATATTCTCGACATTCACCTGCAGGCTCAGCTCTGGCGCGATGTCGAAATAGACGGCGCCATCGAGCCGCGTATAGCCGGGCATCGCGACGAAATTGTCGGTCGAGGCGTAGCGCTTGCCCTGGTAGATCACGCCCAGCGCAGCGCCGAGCTGTTCGATCGGATCGAAGCGGGTCCAGAGCGAGGCGCTGTGCTTGGGCATGTTGGGCAGGATGTTCCCTGCCTGGACAGTGCCCGAGACATTGTCGAGGAAGGTGCCGTCGGAATAGGTGTAGGCGCCGACCATGCTGAGCTGCTTGGTAATGCTGCCCGCAGCACTGAGTTCGATGCCCTTGGTGCGCTGCCGTCCGATCGGCACCGTCGGCGAGGCCGCATTATTGGGATCGCTCAGCGCCAGAACATTGTCGCGATCCAGTTGATAGATGGCGGCGGCAAGGTTGAACGTGGGGAGAATGTCCCACTTCGCACCGATTTCGTAGTTCTGGAACTTCTCCGGCGCCAGGCTGGCGTTGGAAAGCGAAAGGCCGGTCAACTGGTCGCCACCACGCGGCTGGTAGGTACGCGAGTATGCTCGAAGCTTCCGCCTTCCAGTCGGAAGGCACGATGAAGATTCCAGTCCGCAACCTTGGTAACGCGATTGACCACGCCGCCTACGCCGCCCCGGCCGAAGATCATCGCGTTCGGTCCTTTGAAGATTTCCAGCTTCTCGATGTTATAGAGGTCGCGATAGGTCTGGATATCGTCGCGCATGCCATCGACGAAGAAGTCGCCGGTGGTCGAATTGCCGCGGATCACCAGCGTTTCGCGATTACCCTCGCCCTGGGCCGAGAAAACGCCCGGGACATAGCGTATGGCGTCACCGATGCTGTTGGCTGCCTGATCCTCGATCTGCTTGACCGACACCACATTGACCGACTGGGGTACATCGATCAGCGGCGTATCCGTGCGCGTCGCGCTGATGCTGCGGCTGACCTTGTAGGAGCTTTCGGCTTCCCGATCATCGATCGCGGTGTCCGTGACCGTTACGGACCCGAGAACCTGCTCCTGGGCTATTGCGAGTGAGGGGGAGACCAGCGAAAGGAGGATGCCGGGCGCAGTCGACGCAAGCAGCGCCGATCGGAAAATCGCTGAATATTGCAAGGTTAGATCCCCTTCATTTAATGCGAATAGTTATCATTCGCGAGGGGGGTTAGCGCTTCGGTCGGGACGTGCAACTGGCCCAGGGATAAGGTTGGGATGTTGTATATGCCCCCCAATGTTCCGGTAACTTATCGCGCGAGACGAACCTCTACAGCAAAACCGGGCTTGTCCAGAACGGTCGCACAGCCCCCATGGATTTGCGCGACAGCAGAGACAAGGGCCAGGCCCAGACCATGTCCGTCGGTGGTGCGGCTGGCTTCGGTCCGCGTAAAACGGCTGAACAGTCGATCACGCTCGGTTGCCGGAACACCGGGACCATCATCGCAGACTTCAAGAATAACGAAAGCCTCGCTGGCAGTCAGATTGAGCGCGACCGTCGTGCCAGCCGGCGTATGCCGCAGCGCATTATCCAGCAGGTTGGTGATGAGTTGGGACAGCAATCGGGCATCGCCCCGGATGCGAAGCCCCATATGGATGGTCGAATGCAGCGCATGACCTGAAAGCTCGAAATCGGGCGCATAGGTTTCGACCACATCCTCGACCAGATCTCCAAGCGCCAGTTCCTGAAAATCTCGCTTGAGCGTGCCCGCCTCGATTTCGGATATGCGAAGGATGGCCGAGAAGACCTCGAGCAGTTCATGGGATTCTGCTATTGCCGCCTCGATCGCGCGCGTGCGCTTGTCTCCGCTGAAGGCGAGTGCTTCATCCAGACGATTATTCAGGCGCGTCAGTGGCGTTCGAAGGTCATGCGCAACATCGCTCGACACCTGTCGAAGATTCTCGACCAGGGCAGCATTGCGGTCCAGCATATGATTGAGCGACTTGGCGACGCCGTCGAACTCGTTGTCAGATCCGTCCAGCGGCATGCGCTGGGTCAGGTCTCCTCCGATAATGGCCTGGGCCGCATCGTCGAATCGGCGCAATCGACTGCGCGTTACAGCGCCAACGGTCCAGGCGCCCCCGACAGCCAGAAGAAGCATGGCGGCAAATGAGGCCGAAAACAGCTTCAGGATCGTGATGTCCATCTCGTCAATCACCGTGCGATCTGCTGCCACCAGAAGGCGGCTGCCGTCGGGCAGATCGGTGATGAGTGCCTGGGCTATGGCGCCATCCTTCCCGTAGTGCAGTAATTCGAAATATCCTGCCTTTGCCGGAATTTGCGCATCCAGTGCGCCGGCCAGCCGTCGTCCTTGGGGATCGACCAGAATATATCCGAGGCTTGCCGTGCTGTGCCCGGCATCGCGCTGATGAATGAGTTCGGCCAGTGCCGGGGTTCCGCCAGCACCCGCCCGCTCCAGCAAGGCGCTCGTCTCGGTGGCGGTTCGATGGTCCAGTTGCACCTCCATCGCCTCATGGGTCAGCGCATAGGCCAAGAGCCCGATCACAAGCGTCGCCAGAACGAAGGCCAGGCTAACCAGTGCCGTAAGGCCAAAGGTCGTTTTCCATGGGCGGGGCATTAATTGCTCCTGATCATGTAACCCGCGCCGCGAACCGTCTCGATCGCATCGACATCGAAGCCCGCATTCAGCTTCGAGCGAAGCCGACTGAGATGGGTCTCCACGATATTGGTCTTGGGCTCGAAGTCGAAGTCCCATACGCGTTCGAGCAGCATCGTTCGGGTAACCACGCGATGAGAATTGCGCATGAGTTCGGCGAGCAGCGAGAATTCCCGCGGTTGCAAAATGACCTTCTTTCCTCCGCGATGCACTGTGCGCCTGTGAAAGTCGATATCGATGTCGCCAACGGTCAGCCGGGACTGTTCGACTTGCGGTGCCTGCCGTCGACCAAGGGCATTCAAGCGGGCGAGGAGCTCGGAAAAGGCGAAGGGCTTGACCAGATAGTCGTCGGCGCCTGCCTCGAGCCCCTCTACCCGATCCGCTATTCGACCAATTGCGGTCAACATGAGAACGGGCGTGAGGTCGCCGGTCGCGCGCAGCATCTTGAGCAGGGATAGACCGTCCAGTCCTGGCAGCATGCGATCAACGATGATCGCGTCATAATTGCTGTCCGTTGCCTGGAACAGTCCCTCTCGTCCTTCCTCCACAAGGGTCACGGCATGCCCCACTTCCTTGAGGCCTCGGCTGAGGAATTCGCGTGTTTCCCCATCGTCTTCGATAATCAGGATATGCATGCGTTCTTCTACTCCATCACCCTGACCGGATCGAGCGGCTCAGGTGCTCGCTGCCATCCACCGCCCAGCGCACGGAACAGGGAGATATAGGATTGTGCCAGCAGATGATCCGACTGTCCCTTTTGAAGAGCAGCCGTTGCAAGGGTTCGTTCGGCATCGATCACCAGCAATGGCGACGCGTCGCCAATCCTGGCCCGGGCACTGGTTCGACGGGCGTAAAGCCCTGCTGCCTCTCTTGCCCGATCAAGCGCCTGGTTCCGGATGGCTTCGCTTTGTAGGCCTGCAAGTCCGGTTTCGACTTCCCTGAGGGCGCGCAGAACGGCGTTGTCGAACGAAGCCAGCGCAGCGCGTTCGGCTGCCTGCGCCTGCGCGATCTTGGCGCGCGCCGGCGCCTGGTTGGGGAAGGACCAGGAAATTAGCGGTGAGGCACTGGCAGAAAAAGCGCCGGACAGAAGTCCCAATGCGCCGCCCAGCGTGATCCTGGGATAGAGTTCGGCCCGCGCGATGGTGATCTTGGCTGTTGCCGAAGCAAGCTTGCGCTCTGCTTCGCGAATATCGGGCCGACGTGCCAGCAGTGCAGCACCGTCGCCTATTGGCACTTCGCTGCTCGCTCTGGGCAGCAGCGTGCAATCAACCTTGGCCATCTGGGGGGTGGTAGGCGGCAAGCCCTGAAGCGTTGCGAGCCGGAATCTTGCGCTGGCGGCAGCGGCATCGAAAGCCGGGATCGTAGCTCTCGATGCTTCAAGCAGGCTGGCGGCTTGCGCGACCTCAAGGGGAGACACTTCCCCTGCCGACAATTGTTCGCGAACGGCCTTGAGATTGCGTTCCTGCGCATCGACAATCTTGTAGGCCACCGCCCCATTCTGACGCGCCGCACATAGATCGATGTAAGCGAGCACGGTATCTGCCGCCACGGCCACGCGCACACCATCCAGCGCGGCCGCTTGCGCCTGCGCGTCAGCGCGGGCGGCCAGCGCTCCCGCACGCAGCCGACCGAACAGATCGATATCCCAGCTTATGGTTGCTGCGGCATCATAATCACTGCTCGACACATTGGCTGCGCTTGGCTGCCCTGCAGGATTGTCGATCGCTGCGCTGCTTTCGAGGATCGGTTGCGGAAGTCGCGCTGCGTCCGCCTGCCGGGTCGCAGCGCGCGCTGCTTCGAGATTGGCAAAGGCTGCGCGAAGATCGGCATTAGCTGCGAGGCTCGCTTCAACAAGCGCATCGAGTTGGCTGTCATTGAAAAGCTGCCACCAGTTTTCCGGCAAGGGTCGGTCGATCACATGTTCGCCACGCGAAAAGGGAGGCGGAGCCTGGGTAAGGCCCGATGCGGGTGGCGCGCCTTGCTGGGAGACACAGCCGCTTGCCAGGAGTCCAGCAGTCATCAGGCACGCGTGAAGGATGGCCGTTTTCATATTGCTGCTCCCTTCATGCGAGCATCTTGGGGCGAGGGCTCGGCCGGCCCAGCCGCATCCTCGCCGTACCGAGCGTAGAGGGCAGGCATCAGGAAAAGATTGAGGAGCGTGGATGATACAAGTCCACCAAGAATGACGATCGCCATGGGATGTTCGATTTCATGGCCCGGCGCGTTCCCCGCCACGATCAGCGGCACAAGCGCAAGGCCCGCGCAGGCTGCAGTCATGAGGATGGGAACCAGCCGCTCTTCTGCTCCGCGCAGAACAAGCGATGGACCAAAAGCCTCTCCCTCATGAACACGCAAATGGTGATAATGCGACAGGAGCATGATGCCGTTGCGTGCCGCGATGCCGATGACGGTGACGAAGCCGACGAGTGATCCCAGCGACAAGAGGCTGCCGGTGAACGCCACCGCCACAACGCCACCGACCAGCGCGAAAGGAAGGCTGACCGCAACCAGCGCAGTGATCCGGTGAGAGCGGAACTCCATCCACACCAGCACCAATATCCCGACAAGACAGAATAGGCCGGTCGTCCAAAGTCGCTGGCGCGACTCCTTGAGTGCTGCATATTCGCCAAGGACCTTGGCATGATAGCCTTGAGCAAAGCGGGTCCTGGCCACGATGGACTCAACCGCCTGGGCGACTGTGCCCAGGTCCGCACCACTGACGTTGAGCGTCACATCGAGGCGTCGTTGACCATCCTCGCGCTTGATTTCATTGGGAGCAGGCACCACTGCCACGTCCGCCACATCGCGCAGGCGTACCGCACCGCCGTTGGGCGTCTGGATCATCAGATCAGCGAGGGCATGCATGTCGCCTCTGGTCGCTGCCTCTCCCCAGAGCGCCACGTCAAAGGCTTTCTGATCGCGGTAAATCTCGCCAAGCTTCTGTCCGGCAACGAGGGATTGTGCCTGGCGGCGCACCTCGCCCGGCGTCAGGCCGAAGGTTGCCAGATCGCCGCTGCGGGGACGGATGCGGATCTGCGGGACCAGAACCTGCTGCTCGACCTTGAGGTCCGCTACGCCTTCCACTCCGGCTACCTGTTGCTTGATCCGGTCCGCAGCAGCACGAAGCTCATTCTGATCGGGGCCAAAGATCCGCACCACAACCGTCGCGCTTGCACCGGACAGAACTTCCTTGATCCGTTCGCGCAGATAGGTGAGCACATCCCGGAAGAGCCCAGGATAGCCTTCTATCACCTCCTTGATCCTGGCCACGCTGCCGTCATAGTCCGCCTTCTCGTCGAGACTTATCCACAACTCGGTGAAGTTCGGGCCGACCACCTCGTCGGCCGCTTCCGCCCGCCCGATATGTGCGCCGAAATTACGGACGCCCGGGATCGCACGAAGCTCCTTGGAAACCCGGATGGTGATCCGATCCATGGCTTCGATGGAGGCTCCGGGTTTTTCGAGCCAGTGCATGAGGAAATCGGTTTCGCGGAATTCCGGCAGGAACTGATCCTTGAAAGTCGCATAGCCAACACCCGCCAGAAGCAGGCCCGCTCCGATCACGATCATAACCGCACGCGGTGCGGCAATGATACGAGGCAGCATTGCTCCATAACGCCCCTTGAGCGCTCGTACGAAACGCGTGTCACCTTCATGTTTGACCGGAGCATTGGGTAGCAGAAACAGGCAAAGGGCAGGGGTTACGACGAGCGCAACCAGCAGCGATGCTGCGATCGCCAGGACATAGGCAATGGCGAGCGGCTGGAAGAATGTGCCCGCGACCCCGCCCAGGAAGAAGATGGGGAGAAAGACCAACATCACGATCAGCGACGCGAAAACCACCGCAGAGCGCACCTCTAGCGACGCTGCCAGTACGACTTCGAATGGCGTCCTGGGATTATCGGCCTCGCGGTTGAGGCGGAGCCGCCGGGCAATATTCTCGACGTCGATGATGGCATCGTCGACGACCTCTCCAAGCGCGATCACCAGACCGGCAATAACCATGGTATTGATGGTCGCCCCGCTCCAGAGCAGGACGAGCCCGGCACCGAGCAACGACAGGGGAATGGCGACCAGACTGATAATCGCCTGCCGCCAGTCCCGGGTAAAAAGAAACAGAACGACCGCCACGAGGAAGCAACCAATCGCGAGTGCGCGGGTGAGATTGTCGATCGAGCGTTCGATGAAGGTCGCAGGTCGGAAGATGCTGCTGTCGACCTTGACGTCCTGCAAACCGGGCTTGAGCTCCTCCAGGGCAGCTTCGACCGAGCGCGTGAGTTCGAGAGTGTTGCCTGTCGGCTGCTTCTCTACGATGAGCATGATGCCTGGCCCATCATCAATGATCGCGTTCCCGATCGGCGCGGCATAGCTCTCGGTCACCCGGGCAACATCGCCTACGCGGATCGGTGCATCGCCGGTCAATTTGACGACAGTCCGAGCAAGGTCGTCGGCTGTTTGAACGGCGCTTGGCTGCTGCACCGCGAGGCGCTGATTGGCGTTGTCGACAAAGCCGCCGCCTCCCACCAGGACGGCATCACCGGTTGCCAGGCGCAGTTCGTTGAGAGTGACCCCAGCCGCACGTAGCTTGTCAGGGTCGACGAGAACCTGAAGCTGACGATCGCGCATGCCCCACATGGCGACATTGGCGACGCCAGGCACGGACATCAGCCTGGGTCGAATAGTCCAGCGAACCAGTTCGGACAGTTCCATCTGATCGAGCTTTTTCGAGGAAATGCCGATCTTCATGGCGCGGCTGGTCGACGAAAGCGGGGCCAGCATGATCGGAGGGCGTGCGGCAGCAGGCAGTCGAGCCTGTGCCTGGGTAACCCGCTCCTGCACCATCTGCCTTGCACGGAAGACATCCGCGCCGCGCTCCAGGAGAATGACCACGGACGAAAGACCCAGGACCGACTTGGACCTCAGCGTGGCTATACCAGGCACGCCATTCACCTGGGTTTCGATCGGAACGGTAATGAGGCTTTCGACTTCCTCCGTCGAGAGCCCTGGCGCTTCGGTCTGAATCTCCACGATCGGCGGCGCAAATTCTGGAAAGACATCCAGCGGCACATCGGTCGATGCCCGCAGTCCGAGCACGACCAGGATAGCGGCAAGAACAAGAACGATGACGCGCTGCTGAAGTGCGCTGCGGACGAGCCAGGCGAGCATCAGTGCGCCACTCCGAATTCGGTGCCGAACAGTTCCATGGCGCCGACCGAAACTACCTGTGCTTCAGGCGCCAGGCCGCGGATGACGACAGCGCCATCCTGCCCGCTCGACAGGGCTTCGATGCGCTGCCGGATGAAATTGCCCGGCGCCGTCTGGAGATAGACCCATTCTCCGCCGTAAATGTCCCGCACGATCGCACTGGCTGGGACGGAAAGCCCTTCCTGGGTCTTGCCGAGGGGAAGTCGAATGCCGACGCGCTGTCCCACGCGCCAGAATTGGTCGCTATTATCGAGCGCATAATAGAGGTCGACCGTACCAGCTACTGCATTGGCCGACGGCGGGGCTTGAACCGGTGTCCCTTTGCGTCCTCCCTGCGTTGTTCCCAGGGGCGCGACGATGATGGATGCATTGCGGTTGATGGCAGCAACATCTGTGCCGGCGACGGAAACGCGGACCCAGAGACGTGACTGGTTGCCCAACGACGCAACCGCGGGCCCGAGCAAGCGTCGTTGCTCGATCGCAACCTGGGCCTGGGCCTGGGCTGTTGCGAGCGCTGCCGCAGCCTCGTCCCGCGCCCTGACGCTTCCAGCTTCTTCTGCAACGAGCCTGCTGGCGCGTTCCAGCGCAATGCGCGCGAGCCGAACCTGCGCGCGCGTCCGCTCGACCTCGCCGTCGGCGCTCGCCTGGCTGGCACCAATTTGTGCCAGATTGCTGAGAGCACCGGTGGGTACGCCACCAGTCCCATTGGGAACGACGATTTCGCCGCTCGTTTCTCGCGCCAGCGCAGCCGTTCCCGCACCAACCCTGGTCGTCTCGATGCCGAGCCTTTTTACAGCTTCGGGCTTCAGCGTCAGCCTGACCAGTTCGGTCTCATGCGCGACAACCTCACCATGGGATGGAGGCGAAGAAGACTGCTTGCCCTGCTGACTGCAGGCGCCGAGCATTACGAGCGCGCTCAATGGCAGAAATAGGAGAGAGGTCGTTCGGATCATGCTGCTCACCGATAAATGGATCGGTTCGAGCCCTATCGAACTTGTCTGGCGTCCAAATCTCGCCAACTATACCATTTGTCCATCTTTGCTGGAAAAGTGGCTACAGCCCTCAAAATCGCAAAGCCATTGCAATCCCGCCCCCCTGCCCATCGCTCCAGGGAAGCATTCGAATATTGTTGTTGCGCCTGGTCGTGAGAAGCAGGCCTGATGCTTCGCCCAGAAGGGCCCCGGCAGCGACATCATACCAGTGATGTTTGGTACCCTGGACACGAGAGATTCCGACGATGGTCGCAACCAGATGGGCTGGAAGCCCGACTTTCCAGCCGTAGCGGTTCTGGAGCGTTGCAGCTGCCGCAAAGGAAGTGGCGGTATGGGTGGACGGAAAGCTCCGCCGGTCGCTGCCATCCGGGCGGGTTTCGGGAAAGATATCCTTCAGTCCAAGAGACACCAGCGTCGCGGCACCGACACTTCCACTTGCCTGAAGCGCGCCCTGCCAATCCTCCTGAACGAGGGGCGTGCCGAGCGCGGCAATCACCAGCGCGTCTCGACCGATATTACTGGTATCGCGCCACGTCCGGTCGGACGCCTGAGCAAATCGCGGCGTGAGCAGGACACAGCAAAATACTGCAATTACGATGAAAAGCCGCATGAAGATCCCCTGCCAGGCTGGATGCCCGTGCCGGCAGGACGGCGTCATCCAAGGGGTGCCTCAGTCGAGAAATGCCTGTGCAGCGAAAATTATGGGAAATGCTGTTGCGCTCGTTGAAACTAATGGTCCGATAACGATCTGGAGGGCGCCATCCCCCTCTCCTGCCCTACGCTATCAACGATCGTTTCTGAGCGCCCACCATATGATCCTGACCATGAGGGGCCAGCACCGACAGGTGCATTGGCGCTGGAAGGCGGGTTCGAGGGAAGATAGGACGGGATGCTTCTTTTCGGGTTCCACATCGAACCTCACAAG
Source organism: Sphingobium yanoikuyae (assembly GCF_013001025.1). Lineage (NCBI taxonomy): Bacteria > Pseudomonadati > Pseudomonadota > Alphaproteobacteria > Sphingomonadales > Sphingobiaceae > Sphingobium > Sphingobium yanoikuyae. The sequence continues at coordinate 3,857,649 of NZ_CP053021.1, forward strand.
ATTTCTGCGGCGGAGGCGGCCGCGCTGTGCGGGCGGTTGGCCGGGTAAGGGCGCCATTTTCGATGCGGAGGTTTCAGGCTGCATGGCGCACAGCAGTTCGCAGCGAGGAATAGGCCTCGAACAGCCAAGAAAAATGCTCGTCCATCGTGGTGACTGAAGCTGCCGCGGTTGCGGCTCGACTACGCCAAATGTCCGGATCGGTAGCTGCGAAATTTTCTATCGCTTCAACCAGACTTGCCGTGTCACCTGCACGGAAACGGAGACCGATTCCTGAACGCGCATGATCGGCAGCGCCTCCTTCATCGGGCACGATCACGGGGACGCCGCTGGCGCGCGCTTCGGCGGCGGTCATGCAGAAGGTCTCTGCCTCGCACCCGTGGACGAGGGCATCGGCGCTTGCCAGCAGGCTCGCGAGTCGCCGCCGGTCGGTCGTCGGCGCCAGCAGATGGATATGCGGGTTGTGCGCGGCTGCACGGCGCACCCGCGCGCTGTCCCGACCATCACCCAGGAGCACCAGGCCGACGGGCCGACGGTAACCGGCGAGCGTCGCAGCCTGTATGACCATTGGCCATCGCTTCTCGGGTGCATGCCGGCCGACCCCCATCAGCAGCAGGCCATTTTCATCCAGGCCGCATCGCGCGAGAAGATGCCGCCTCAAAGCTGCGTCGCGATGCGACGGGGTAAAAATATGGGGCTCTACCCCCATGGGGACGGTACAGACCGAACCGACGCCCCCGGCGCGCAGGCGCGCGGAAAGACTGTCATTTGCGCTCACGACCATGTCGAAAGCCTGTCCGAGCCGTCGCAAATGTCGCCAGTACCAGTCAAAGCCCCGGTCGATGGCTGCCCGCGGCGCAACATTGCCGAACCAGCGATAGGCGTAAGCCGACAGAGGATCTGCATGCATTACCAGTGCGCGCGGGACATCGCCGCGCCAGCGTGCAACCATGGAGGCACTCGACCATGGCGACGATGCTTCGACCAGGTCGGGGGCAAGCGCGTCCAGCATGCGATGCAGCGCTGCCTCATCATCGAAATAATGATAGCGCCGATCCAGCGGAAAACGCTTGGCTGGAATGGTCACGACGCTCCCGCCGCGCGCAGGCCGCCGCGCCAGTTTCTCGCCCGGCGCAAGGATGATTATGTCATGCCCCGCCGCTGCGCCGGCATGCAGTTTCCGCTCTACATAGGTCTTAACCCCGCCGCCCTGCGGCGCATAAAAAGCGCAAACGTCGACAATTCGCATGGGCTAGCGCTCCAAAGGTCCGAAGGAAAACAGGCCGCGCCGGTAATTGAGCCTGATGGGAATATGGGCCGGAGCGGCGCCTACGCGCGCCGATGCCTTTGCCGCTGACGGTTTCGACAATCCGAGTTTGGGATTGCCCGCAAAACCTACGCCGTCGATCGAGAGCGAGAATTTCCGGTTGGCATCGCGATCATGCATCAAGCTGATCGCGTAGACGCCGGGGCCTGGTGCCCGGATGCACAGCGTCACTGACCCCTGGGAGGGGACGGTTTCCTCGACCCGCCGAAACACCTTACCTTCCGAAATCAGGATATTGTCGTCGGCGAGAAAATCGGCGTCATTTGCTGGGTAGAGCTCAAGCTTGAGGCGTCCCCTGCGGTCCTTCAGTCCCTCGACCGACACGAGAAAGGCTGACCCGCTTTCATTTGGCCGACAGAGCCCCTCAGCCTTGCCCAGATCTGGCGATGAAGGGATCGGCGCAGCGGACATCATGGCAAACAGGATCATGTCCGATCCTTGATCAGGCCGTTCATTCCCAGAAGCAGACCGACAACAAGATGCGCGGCAAGAATCAGCGTGGCCATCAAAGCCATCGCCGAAACAATGTCGCTGTCCCGTCCGATCAAGAAAGCGGCCACACCCGCAAAGACGACGTCCTTGTTGGGAAGCAGGGGCAGCCTGGAAAGCAACTGTCTGATCGTTCCAAGGATGATCCACATGCTCAGGTCCACCGAGGGGAGCAGCAGGTGCCACATCATGGCGGCCAGCAATGTCGTGGCCAGGATACGCAGCACGTGAATGGCGGAAATCAGCCACAGTTCGTGCCGAGGCAGCGCGAACAGCCGATTGCGCAAAAGCATGGCAAGCATGGACGTCAGCAGGACGAAGAAGATGGATCCCGATATCTCCCATCTGCCAATCCCCGCGACGCCGCTGCCCAGAAGCGGGAAGGCGAAGATCATCATGATCAGCGTCACGACGTTGCCGGCGAGCGCAGACAGGATGGTGACGTCCTTGAGCGCCGCAAAGGGTGCGGACCTGATGTCGGCGCTACGCCTGGCCCATGCGTAAAAGTAGACCTCGCCAAGATAGCCCAGCAGAATCTCGTTGCTCACCAGCTTGCGAAGAAGCGCGCCGAAGCCCGCCGCTGGAATATGCCAGAGTCGCCGAAAAATGACCCATTCCGAGATCGGGCCGGCAAGATAATAGGCGGCGAACGCGGTCCAGAATATGGGTGTTGTCGGCAGAAGCTGCAGGAGGTGGGCCGTGTCCAGGCCCCTGAACTGCTGCAGGACCGCCAGCAGGATCAGCAGCGAGATGATCGGCCCCGCCCATATCGTCCAGTTGCGCCCTGTCCGTATCAGCGGCTCTGGCGAGATCATGGTGCCAATGGCTGGCACCGTGGGCTGGAAAACGAGATTTGAGGAAAGGACTGAACCACCTGAATTCGGGTCCGTCATGATCGTCTCTTGATAGTTGCGTCACCCATGGGACGGCGCACTCAGGACCGAACCTCAGCTTGCGGATGGCAATTATTTTCGGAGATAGAGTTGTATGTAACATGTTTAAAACAGGTGATATAATCGCCACATGCCTGTTCGATCGTGAAACGTTTCGCCTGGGAATAGCTGGCATCCTCGCATTGATCCATGCGGCGGGCTGCAGCGATCGCAGCAGCCAGATCATAGAGATTGCCGACAGGGACGAGCGTCGCCAGACGTCCATGTTGCGTGAGTTCGGACATGGCGGAACTGCAATCGGTCGCGATGATCGGAAGTCCGGCGCCGAGCGCTTCGATGATCACCGCTGGTACGCCCTCATAATTGGACGATAGCAAGAAAATATCGAATCCGGTGAGGTGCCTCGCCGGATCGGGCACATGGCCCTTGAAACGAACCCGATCTTCTATGCCTAGTTGCAGGGCCAGCGCAGCCAGGCGTTCGCGCTCCGGCCCGTCTCCATATATCGTCAGGCAATCGCGCGTTGTTGCAGCGACGGCGAAGGCGCGAAGCATGAGCCCGAAATTCTTCTGCGGGACAAGCCTTCCGACCGCCACGAATTGAAGGCCCTCATTTTCCTGCCGTCGACGGCCAGTGGCACCGGCTCGTAAAGTCTCGAGTTGGCGCTGGTCGATCGCAGGGTCGGCTATGATGGAGATGCATCTCGATGGGATGTGGATGGCGGAGGATATCTCCCTTTCCATTGCATGTTCCATACCCACGAAATGATCGATGAACCGGGCATGGAGGCGCACCCATAGCCGATACAGCGTGCGGATCGGCATGGGCATATCCCTGCGCTCGAGATCATTGCTGATCTTGGCGACAATAGGGGGACAACGCCTGCCAAGCAGCAATTTCATCGCCAGCGCAACGACCGTGTAGCTGTTGCCGGCACAAAATAGCAGATCAGGCTGGAGCCGCCGAATGACGGCCGGCAGGGTAATCATCATCCACAGCGTCTCGAACCGCCTGGTGGAAAAGGGGGGCTGGCGTGGCTGATGGAATTCGAGCGCGCGGGCGAGTTCGTTCCGCATCGGGCCATCGGACCGACCCATGAAGAGAGGGGCTTCAATACCGGCGCCCCGCCAGGCGCGGACAAGACGCAGCGCGATACGTTCCACGCCGCCGGCTTCGAAGCTGTGAAGAAATGTCAGCACGCGCATATTCGGTTCAATCGTCCAGCAAATGCCCATAGCGGCTCGGCCGGCGGGTCAGGACCGCCCGCTGCAGAACATCATTGATGCTGAGCATGATAGCCGGCTGGGTCGTGTCACCGGGATGGACGGCGACCCTGAAATTCTCCGACCGGTGCAATAGCGGCGGTAGGAGATATGCGACCGCCAGGGATGATGCCATGCGGAGTTTGCTCCGGCTGGCCCATGTCATGACCGGTCCACGCGCCAGAGTTTGCCCAGTCATGGGTGACCAAATCTTCATATGATCTTCCGCAATTGGGAAACCGAGTTCCTCAAGCGCTGTCAGGGCGGGTTCTCCATACAGCCAGGCCGGCGCAACAAAGCCGGCAATCGGTTGACCGGTAATCTCCTCGATCAGGGCCCGCCCGTCTGCAAGCCGCTGACGGGCCGTGGCGAGATCCAGTCCGAGAAATTCTCCCTCGCCAGCTGTCATGTGCTGAGCCTTGAACCGGGCGCCAAGGCCGCCGTGGCTGGCTCCGTCACGGTGAAACCAGCCATGCAGGAAAATCTCCGCGCCGCTTTCCGCCCATCGGCGAACCCGGCCAGCAAAGGGTGAGCGCGCCGAAATAGGATGATCGCCCCAATGGTTGGGGACCACCAGCATCGCGGTCCGGTCAAGCCGCACATAGGGGGCGACATGATCGACGAGGCGATCCACCTGGCCCTCAAAAGCTGGTCCGACGTCGTGGATCGAGAATAGAAGTCGCTTCTCTTTCATAGATGATAGCGAAAGCTGGCCAGGGCGCGCGCATCGTTGACAATGGCTGATCCCTCCAGGCCGGTGAGATCCATTGCGGGGCGACGCATGTCACTGACGCAAAGGCGCCAATCGATCGATCCGGAGACCCCCGGTGCCGGACTGGCAAGGGCAAGCTCAGGGCCAGAACCGGTCAATGGGGCGCCCCCCAGCGTCTCCGCCAGGCGAGTAAGGGCATCATGCCGTGACGGGCGAGAGATGGACCGATAGTCCAAGGAAAGGCGAGAGCCCCGCGCATCGTCGATGGCAAGCCCGATACTGGCAATATTGGTCGACAACCGGCGGGGGTTGATCTCCACGACATGGAGGCGTCGCCCCATATGCGCGTAATCCCCGTTCAGCGACAGGTTCAGCATATCCATCAATGGTATGGCCGCATTGAAGGATATGCTTCTCAAGGACCAGCGATCCTGATCAGCGCTTCCATCCTGATGAACAAAGGATGCGGCACGGTTGGCGGACAGACGCAGGCTGGAAGGACCAAGCAGCAGATTGAGCGAACGGGATCTGACCCGTGCCAGATCGAAATGATCGGTGGGCGTCGCGACGGCAAGCGCGTAGGTCTTGGGGGCGTGCGCAACCGGTATCCCGTGCAAGAGCCTGGCATTGCTCGCTACCAGTAGGGGAGCATAGCGTGGATCTTCATTGGCGGCTCGAGCCGGCATGGCTTCAAAAGCTCCGAATAAGACCAGCGTCACGATCCCGAACGCATGATGCGCAGATATAATCATCAGCTCACATCTCCCCGTTGCGTGCCTCGACGGCGTGGTGAGATGGAGACCTCAGCTTCAAGCCCAGCAATTTTTTCCGTGATGGAAACTGAGGTGCCCGTGCATTCGCATCGTCGCAGGCGGCGAATACGGGAGACACAATTTGCGGACCTCGAAGGCAGTTCTGATCGCAGCTTCGCTCATGGGCATGCTCGGCGCTGCGGCACCGACCCCGTCATCGCCGGATCTGACGCCCAGGCTCCCGCTGCCTTTCGACGGGCATTTGTCCGTGCTGACCTATAATATCCATGGTCTGCCCTGGCCCGTCGCAAGAGGGCGGACACAGGCATTCGCGCAGATTGTGCAGCATTTGCGGACCATGCGCGAGGATGGGACGCAACCTCACATCATCGTTCTGCAGGAAGCCTTTACGACTGACGCTCGGGCGATCGGCCGGGCAGCGGGCTACCGATATGTAGTGGAAGGTCCGGGCGCGCAGATGCCTGGACAGGGAAATCTGCCGTCCGGCTCGCATGCTCTGACAGACGCTGCCGCATGGTATCATGGTGAAACGCTCGGCAAATATGTCGGAAGCGGGCTTCAGATCCTGTCCGATTATCCGATTGCGGGCGTCCGGAAAATGGCCTTCCCGGCCTTTGCCTGTGCAGGATTTGATTGTCTGGCAAACAAGGGCGCGCTGCTGGTCAGCGTCGCTCTCCCCGGGCAATGGGACAGGGTCGATATCGTCACGACGCATCTGAACAGCAGGCGTGCGTCACGGGTCCAGGATGACCGATCGCTGGCCGCCTACCGATTGCAGGTCGATTATCTCACCAACTTCATTACGAGCGCGCATGATCCATCGCGGCCCCTGATCGTTGCTGGGGACTTTAATGTGGGCAGCGTTCCAGCGCGCAAGCAAATGCTGCTCTCCAGGGCTCAGTCCAGATGGTGTCAGGATGGCGATATTGACGACGCCTATGGAGAAGCGGCCCGTCGTGGCATCGCTCTTTCGGCCGATGCGCGTTTTTCAAGGAAGCGCGCCCGCGACTGGCAGTTTTTCACACCTGGCCGACGTACCGACCTCGAGTTGAGCAGCATCGATGTCCCGTTCGGCCATGAACCGGACGGAACCATGCTGTCTGACCATGTGGGTTATTCTGCGACCTATCAATTGCGCAATCGCCAGCCTCTTACCAGGATCGCGCCAGGGCGAGTGTAAGGGTGCGAGGTCGGATTGGCGTATATTGCGCTTCCTCCCGGATCGCGAAAGGATTGCCGAAGGAGAAGCTGTCACCCCGAATATCGAACAGATTGTCCATATTGACGCTGAGGGTCCAGTGGCCTCGCGTCGCCTCTGCATGGGCGGACGCGGTCGCATAATTGCCCATGCTTCGGTCCAGATCATCGTCGAAGGACAATCTTGCTTTCCCGATATAATTGGCCTGCAGCCCGGTCCTGGCCTGCCAGCCACCGGCCAAGGCGAAGGATTTGCCAAAAGATGCCCGGCCAGCGAAGGCCGGGGCTATGGGAAGGCTGCGATCATCGAGCTTGACGCCATCGGCCGCACGCGTGAGCAAGGCCGACTGCGCGCTGCCACCGGCGGAAATGGTAAAGCCATTGCCCAGATTCCAATCCAGAGCGATCTCGGCTCCGATGATCCGTCCCTTGCCTGCATTGCGGGTAGAGACCAGCCCATCTTCGAGCAGATAGTCCGACTGGATGTCGTTCCAGAGCGTGTAATAGGTGCTAGCTGAAAGGGACCAGCGACCATCAAAGGCAGTCTTGCGAAAGCCAAGATCGAAGGTGCTCAATTCGTCCGCATCGAATTGGCGCGCCGACGTGGTTTCCGCAGGCGCCAGACCTCCAGGACGCATCGCCCTTGCATAGCGGAGATAGACAATACCTGATCCGTTCAATCGATAGGAGATTGCAGCGCTGGGAGACAGGATGGTCTTGCGCGCACGAACGGGCGTGATCCTGGGTTCGTCACCGGTTCCATCGCGCGTGATGCTCTGAAACAGGCGCGCGCCGATCGTCGCATCCAGGCGATTGAAGAGCGGCAAGGTCGCTTCACCGAATATCGCATATTCGACAACCTGCCGATCGTAGATTTCCACTATGGCGGGATCGCCCCCTTCCGGGGTGACGGAAGCCTCCCCTCGAGTGGTCGCCCGAAGGTAGGAAAGGCCAGCAAGCCAATGCTGCTCGCCTTGAGGTGCGATGCGCAGTTCCTGGTTCAGCACCGTATATCGACGATCATCGTCGAACCGGACCTGGCCCGTCAATCCGAACTGGTCGGCAGCGCTGCTGGCATCGAGAATATAGTCGAAACCATGCTCGACATAGCTGGTCGCCGACGTCAGTTCCAGCGTACCGATATTGCCTTTGACGGTGCCATGCCACAGCTTGAAATCATTGTCGGTGGGCTCGGCAATGGGATGATCACGCGACAGCATTTCGTCGGATTGAAGCACATATTGGCTGTCGCGCGCATTGATGTCCTGCAGCATGAAGCCTGCATCGACCGTCCATCGCTCTGAGGGCTGCCATCGCAGCGCTATCCGCGCGCCGACGGTCTCCGTTGAATTGGTCGCCTTGTCGGAACCATCATTGGATATCCAGCCGCCTTCCAGAAGACGATAGCCCACGGCGCGTAATGCCAGGCGGCCATCGACGACAGGCAGGTTCATGATGCCCTCGGCGCCCGTGCCCAATTCGCCATGCTGAACGGCCTGAGCTGACAGTCGCGCCAGGGCATAGCTGTCATCCAGTTCGGCCTTTCTGGTGACGATGTGATAGATGCCACCCAGTGCGCCCGAACCATAGAGCGGCCCTTGCGGTCCCTTGAGGACTTCGATCCGATCGACATCGATGAGCCGGAGATCGGGATCCGGCGCATTGAATGTCACCCTTGCCTCATCGACCTGGACTGCAACCGTCGATTGGCTCAGGCCGTTGAATGGGCTGTCGGCAACCCCGCGGATAAACTGTCGGTTACGCCCTGGTCCCATGTTGGTCATGGCCAGGCCTTCCATGTCGAGGCTGATGTCGCGGGACGTCGGACTTCTCGCTCCCCCCAGCGGATCAAGCGACAGCACGGATACTGATAAGGGGATATTCGCGAGCGGCTGTGGCCGCTTCTGCGCGGTCACGATGATTTCACTTGCCGCAGGCGCCACTGTGGGGGCAGGCGTGCGAGGGGATTGTCGGACTGCGATTACCGCCGGCTTGGGCTCGATACGATAGAGGCGATCACCGATCCTGAGCGCTTGAAGTCCGGTTCCTTCGAGCAACCGCGCCAGGGCTTCCTCGGGCGACAAGCGCCCTTTCACACCACGCGTTTTCAGTTGTGTGACATTGGCCTTGAAGCCGATGGAGATACCCGTCGAGGCGGAGAATTTGTCCATCGCGGCCATGAGCGGCCCGGGCGCGATATCGAGACTGACTACCGGTGCGCGTGCAAGAACCGTTTCCGGGCCAATCTCACCGGCCAGCAGCAATATGCACAAGATCGCCTTGCTGACGCACTTCGAGCCCCATGACGGCCGCCAGGTCGCTGGCAAGTTTCGATCCGTCACCGATGACAAGAATGCCCGAAAAATGCTTGTTCTCCAGCGCGGAATCGACAGAAATCCTCTTGCCCGAATATCGTTCGATGTCGCCAGCCACCATTGCAAGCGGCGCATTCGTATAGGTCAGCCGGCCACTGCGCCAGCTTCCCACTTGGGAGGGCTCTACCGTGCTGAGTGTCAATAGACCATCCTTGCCGACCAACTGATGGCCGGCATCGACCCTGACTGCCGAAGCGGTCTGCGCGCCGGCGACGGAAACCGCCCCCTGTGCGACACCGACCCGCAAGGCAGAGTTTGCAAGATTGACCGAAAAGCGGGTGCCAATATCGGTAACGCGATAGTTGCCGGCCGATACGGTCAGGACGCGCGAGGGATCGTGGCGGACGTCAAAATAGGCCTCCCCCTTCGCAAGCTCGATTTGCCCGTCATTCTTTGCCGATACCAGAATGGCGCTTCCCGGCGACAGGGTGACGCTGGTGCCGCTGGCCAGAGCGATCATGCGCGGCGCCGAGCCTTCGTTGCTGTAGGCAATGGGTCTGGATGTCTGCCAGAATGTCGGGAGCGCAACGGCAAGCGCCAGGCAAGCGGCGAGAGCACCGCCCATCACCAGTCTCGGCTTCCAACGGTGTCTTGGATCGATTTCGGCGACAGGAGGAGAAGGCTCATGGCTCAGAACGTCCCGATGTTCGCGGACAGCAGCATCGACCAGGGCAATCGAATCAAAGGCTTCCCGGTGCCGGGGGTTTGCCTCCAGCCACGCGAGATAGCCGTCCCAATCCGCATCGTCGTGCTCGAGCGCCGCCTGCCAGGCAATCGCCTGGTCAAGCATCGCTTCGTCAAAATCCGCACGCGCCGTCATGGCGATTGCCCTTCCACCTGTTTGATCACTGTGTGACGATATCGTGACGGCATTACCTCAGTCCGTGAGCGCGCGGCGAAGATATTTCATGGCGACGGCCATATGTTTTTCGACGCCGCTCTTGCTGATGCCCAACTGCGCAGCCACCTCGCCATGTGTCAGCCCTCGAAGCTTGTGCAGTTCGAATGCCCTTCTTGCCCCTTCCGGCAGCGTCTCGAGCGCCGTTTTGATGCGCTGCACTTCCTCGCGCGCGATGATCTGGTCCTCGGCGGTTTGCGACCGATCGACCGGGTCGATGCCCGGTGCCGTGAAATCGGTTTCCTGATCGTTCCAGCGCCGCTCCCGAGCCATGCGCCGCTGCTGCTCGCGAAGTCGATCAAGAACGAGATTCTGGGCCATCTTGTAAAGATAGGCGCGACCATTGCCGATCGGCCCTGCCGCCACATTCCTGGCACGCACCCACAATTCCTGAAGCAGATCATCTGCTTCGGCAGCATCTCCGACGCGCGCGATCAGAAAGCGACGTAAATCAGCACGATGAACGCCATAAATGAGCTCAAGATCGCTATCGTCGCTAAGACTCATGATCGCGATTTGACAGATAAACGGACGAACCGGAAAGAGATTCTGGCCCAACGCCTGCTCTGGCGCCCGGCAGCCGATGTGCGATCAGCAACGCCATGGCCGCCCAACTCGCTCCTACGCACCATCCCGCTACCACATCGCTCGGCCAGTGAACGCCCAGGTAGATGCGAGAGCTGCCGATCGCCAGGGTGAGGCAGATTGCCACGGAGATGATGTAGATCCGTACTCGAGGAGCCTGCTCGGCTCTGGCCAGCAAGGCGCCGACCGTAAGATAGACGATAGCGGAGTTCATCGCGTGCCCGCTGGGAAAGCTGGCAGAGCTGACCTCCACCAGATGCTTGACGATATCCGGTCTCGGCCTTGCATATTCAATTTTGAAAAGCGCGCTCATCGCGGCGCCAGCCGCAATGGAGATCGGGAGAAAGAGGGCGGTTACCTGCTTTCGCGCAGCAAGAAGATAGCCCGATGCCAACAGGGTGATGAGCGTCAGCAGATTGATGCCACCCAGCGCGGAAATATCCACCATTGCCGATCGGAGCCAGGCGGGGCCGATCGGAATTGCGCTATCCGAACTGCGACGCAGGCACTGGAGAAGATATCGGTCTATCGCGAAGCTGTCGCCCTCCAATATTTCGGATCCAAGCTTCAGGAAGAGCAATATGCCCGCTGCTGCCGCAAGGAACATGACCAGTATATAGCTGTCGATACGATGCCTGGCGGATAATTTCTGCAGGACAGAGGGCATGAGGTTCCTCGCTGAGGTATTTGACGATCAACCCGCAATTTGGCGGCGCGATATCACAAGCACATGGAAACTGCCTGGCATGGGCTGCAGAGGTCCGCTGCCGCTCGGCGGCGATACCATGTTGGCGACCGGAAGATAGATCGTCCCCGTGGCCGGATCTATCGCGCCGGTGCGCGCGCCAATTTCGGTTTCCACGCGGCCAATCCTGCGGACCTCAGGGCCCTCGAGCGAAAAGATATCGAGTACCCCATCCTTGCCGCAAGGAATGAAGGCCAGTCTATGGGTCTCGTCGATCAGGACTGCGTCAGGTCCCCGCCCAATGTCTACAAGCTTGACCAAGCGGCGGCTTCGCGCATCCACTATCGCGGCCTTGCCATTGGCGCAGGCGGCGATCAGTCGGGTAGACTTCCCGTCGAGAGCAAGGCCGCTGGGGCCCTCGCATCCAGGAAGCGGGATCGACTGTCCCATCTTTCCCGTGATGGTGTCGAGCAGTTCGATCTCGCTGAAATCCTCGTTATTGACGAACATGGTGCCGGTCCGGTCGAGTACCGCATATTCCAGGCCCGGTTTCGCCTTGATTGTTCTTTCGATTTTCATGCTCTGGACATCGACGACCGATATCGTGCCGCTTGTCGCATTCATGACGAAAGCGCGCTTGCCATCGTGGGAGAGGATCGCCGCATCCGGCTTCAATCCGACGGTCAAGCGTGCCAGTTGCTTGCCATTGGCACGCTGAAGGAATCTTACGCTTGCATCGTCGCCGCTGGTCACCAGAAGTCGATCGTCCGAGACCGGCACTGCAGAATGACCGTGAGCGATGACGCCTAGCGAGCCGATCATCTTGTGGGTGCGGGTGTCGATTACCGTCACCTCGCGGGCACGGGCGACATAGAGCTGATGTGTCCGGCTATCGACGCGGGCATAGTCCCATCCCCCATCGGGTCCGGCAATTTTATCGGTGATCCGGTAAGGAGGGGGGCTCGCTGCAGCGAGCGCGCTGCCGCTTCCTGCCAGGGCGGCGAGAAGGAGGAGGGCATGTTTCATGGGCTGTTCCTTCAGATGGGCAGATTGCTGCTGGGGCGCTGGCCCTCTTGATATGGTCATGTGGCCGGTAGGGCTCCCGTCCCGGCTTGTGCCGTTTCGCCGCGCGGCAAAGTCAGTCGCACCAGCACTGGCATCGCCAGCAGCACGAGCGGGAACTGAAGCAGCAGGCCAGCGATGATCGCTATCGCCAGCGGCTGCTGGATGCCCGATCCCTGCCCGATAGCCAGCGCCAGCGGCAGGAGTGTCAACATTGCGGCCAGGGTCGTCATCAGGATCGGTCGCAGGCGATTCCGGCTGGCTTCCCGGGTGGCTTGTGCGGCGGGCATTACGCGGCAGAGTTCCTCGAACTCGGACACGTAGAAGATCGCCATTTCGGTGCCGATGCCGATGATCATCGTCATGCCCATGAGAGCGGTGATGTTGAGGTCCACGCCCGCGAGCCAGAGGGCCGTAAAGACGGCGGTGGTCGAAAGCAGGGAACAGCCGATGATGATGACCGGCAGCCAGAAGCGCCGATACAGGATCAGCAGGAGTATGAGTTCGGCGACCAGGGCCATGGCGAACACCTTGATCAGTCCTGCAAAGGCGATCTGCTGCTGTTGATAGAGGCCGCCCATTTCGTAGCGCACGCCGGTGCCAAGTGCCCCCGGCCTGTCGAGCGCCCTGGTTACGTCACCGACGGCTGCGCCGATACCGCGCCCCTGGATACGCCCCGTCACAGCCACCATCGGCTCGAGATTCTCGCGCGCAATCTGCGGTTGGCCGGTGACGGCCTCGATCGTGGCGACCCGCGAGAGCGGAAATATATGACCGTCGCCAGCCCGGATCGGCAGTTGAGACAGGCCATCCTGGCTGAGCGTCATTGTCTCGGCCAAGCGGACACGCACATCGACCGCCTTGCTGGGCTGCGCCAGTGTCGTGGCGATCGCCCCGGTAAGAGCGGTGGAAAGCTGCGCCCCGACATCTGCGGGGGCGACTCCTTCGATTCCGGCGCGAACAGGATCGACATGGACGTTGAGCGCGTCGCCGGCGAGTTGCACGCCGTCCTTCACCTCGATGACGCCTGGAATTTGCCCGATCAAGGCTGCAACTTTGCGTGCCTCGCTCTGTAGAATGCCAGGATCAGCGGCATAAAGCTTTACCTCGATCGGTTGAGGAACAGCCGTCAGATCGCCGATGAGATCCTCCATCAACTGCGCGACTTCCACTTCAACACCGGGAACCTTGATGGCGATCTCGCTTGCGATCGAGGCGGCAAGCACTTCGGTCGGCGTGCTGTGATCCGGCTTCAGTCGCACAAAATAGTCGCCATGATAGCTTTGTCCGAGGTCGCCCCCGAGCCCGGTGCCGAGGCGACGCGAGAAGGTCAGCACCTGGGGATTGGCACGCAGCATCGCATCGATCTGCCCGACCTGTCGGCCGGTCTCCTCGAGCGATGTGCCGGGCGCCGTGAAATAATCCATGATGAAGCCGCCTTCATCGACCTTCGGCATGAACCCGGTGGGCACATTGGAATAGCCGACAAAGCCGATCAGCAGCAGCGGGCCTGCGATCATGGCAAGGAGCCATGGACGAGCCGAAAGGCGATCGAGCGTACGCTCATGTAGACGCCCAATACGTCCGTCACCGGCCAGTCCAGGATCATGCCACTGGTTGAAATCGATCAGCCAGCGCGCGAGTATCGGAACGACGAAGGCCGTCATCGCCCAGGAAAGAGCCAGTGCTCCGGCCATGGTGATGGAAAGAGCCTTGGAAAAGGCACCGGTCACGCCGGTCAGGAAGGACAGCGGCAGAAACACGATCAAGGTGGCAAGGCTGGAGCCGGTGAGTGGTACCATGAACTCTCGCGCTGCGGGCAGGACGGCGGCGTCGCCGAGTGGCTTCCCATCGCTGCCAAGGGCGCCCGCCCGCCGCGCAATATGTTCGACCATCACGATTACATCGTCGATGAGCAGGCCGACGGCCGCTGCAATGCCGCCAAGGGTCATGATGTTGAAGCTCATGCCGAGCAGCGAAAGCAGCAATATTGTCGCTGCCAATGTGGCGGGGACGACGATCACCGCGATCAGCGTCACGCGCCAACTGCGCAGGAACCACAACAGGACGAGGCCGGCCAGGACAAGGCCGATCAATACGGCATCACGCACGCTTGCTGCAGATTGGGTGACCAGTTCGCTTTGATCATACCAGTTCACCAGCTTGACGCCGGCTGGCAGTTTTACGCCAGCCAGCTTTGCCTGCACTTCACGGGCTATCTGGACCGCGTTGCCATCGGGCTGCTCATAGATATTGAACAGCACCGCAGGCTTGCCGTCGTCGACGATGCGCTGCCAAACCGGAACCGCGCCGTCCTGGACGGTCGCGACATCGCGGACGTGAACGATCCCGGCAGTTGCAGCCTTGATGACGATGTTGCCGACGTCGCCCGCACTGATGATGCTGCGGTCGGCGATGACCAACGACAGACGGCCGCGATCCTGCACCTGGCCGACCGCGCTCAACACATTGCCATTGCGGATTGCGCTGGCCAGGTCGGTCATCGACAGGCCGTGATCGGCTAATCGATATGGGTCGGCGAGCACCTGTACCTCGGCGGTATCACCGCCTTGGACACCGACACGCGCCAGGCCATTGATCGATGAAAGCAGGGGCGTGATCTGATAGGTGGCCAAATCCTGCAAGGCCACCGGGTCGCCATGCTCGGATACCAGCGCATAGGAGATGATCGGAAAGACCGTAGGATCCATGCGACGGACGTCATATTGGGTGCCGGCGGGCAGCGACGGCAATATCCGCCCCAAAGCCGTGTCGACCAGCAAAGTGCTGGCGACCATGTCGCGCCCCCAGCCAAAATCGACCGAGATCTGCGCCGATCCGCGGCTCGTTTCCGAGCGGACATTCTGGACGCCGGGTATGGCGCGGATCGCTTCTTCTGCCGGGCGGGTAATTGTGAGCGCCGTCTGGTCGGCCGGACGGCTTCCGGCGTTGAGATCGACCACCACCCGAGGGAAGGACACCTGGGGAAACAGTCCCGTGGGCAGCGATAGCGATGCAACGACACCTGCCAGCGCAAGCGCCATGGCGATGAGAACCAATGTACGCGCTTGCGTACGGAGCAGATATTCCAGCATCAGTTGCTCCACCGCACGGCGTCGCCGTCACTGACCTGATAGGCGCCCGAGACGATCAGCGGCTTGCCTGGATCAAGTGCGCCCTCGACGACATCGCCCCGGTCGGAGGCAAGCAGGATGCGGATCGGGATCGCCCGGGCCTGGCGATTGGCCACCTGAAACAGGCGGGCCGGGCCGCCAGCCGTCACCACCGACTGATGTGGCACGATCCAGCCGGAAACCTGGCCGGTCTCGATGGCTACCTGCATGGCTTCGCCGGGGAGCAGCGCGCCAGCCGGGAAGCTGACATCAACATCGATCAGTCGGGTGAGTGGGTTAAGAGCGCTGTCTGCCCGAACGACTTGTCCTGCCAGGCTTTGCCCGCCCGAAAGCCGCTTGAGCGATGCAGGCATGCCTACCGCTACGCGGCCATGGACGGCGGGATCGACCCCAACGGTGACGACAATCCCACCGGCCCTGGCAACCGTGACGATCGGGGCGCCAGCCTGCAGGCGATCGCCCTGTGCGACAGATATGCTGGTCACGATCCCGTCAAAGGGCGCGACAAGCGTGCGGGCTGCCTGCCCCGCCCCTTCCGCCTGAAGGGCTGCGAGTGCATGTTGCGCGTCGGAAACCGCCTTGTTCGCCTGGGTGAGCTGATCCTGGGTCGCGAGTTGTTGCGAGAGGAGTTGCGCTGTCGTCGCAGCCTGTTTGCGCGCGGCAGCCAGCCCGCTCGAGGCCTGCTCATAAGCGCTGCGGGCCGAGGGCGCGACCATGAAAGTCGCCAGGGATTGGCCCGCTTTCACGGCCGTGCCGGGCGCTACCAGCAGCGCGGTAACCTGTCCGGGTTGCGCAACGCTCAGGCTCTGTGTTCCATTGATGGCAGGTGCCACGGTGCCATAGCAGTCGAGCGTTGCCGGCAGTGCGCCACGCCGCGCTGTCACTGTGCTGACCAATGTCGTCGGCGCATCGCTCGGCGCCACTGGCGTATTTCCGCATCCTGCAAGAAGCAGGACGATGGGCGCAAGGAAAGCTGCGCCCTTCATCGTGCCGCATCCGGCGCAGTCAGCGCATCTGCCTTGGGCAGGCCCGATCCGATGAGGGTCTGTATGGCGATCTGGCGATCGAGGAGCGCAAGTTCGAGTGTCATGATTTCCTGCTCCTTGGTGAAGCGATTGGAAACGAGGTCGACATAGCCGCGCTCGTCGAGATTGGACGCGCCAAAGGCGGCCTGTGCCCGCTCGGCAGCAAGGCGTGCGGCGGGAAGATCATGCCGGGCCGTCATGAGCTGGGCTGAAAGCTGCTCTGCCTCGCTCAACATGGCTTCGACTGTGCCCATCGTGGCCGCGAGCCGCGCGGAATAATCGGCATGAAGCTGTTCGCGGGTAGCCCGGGCGATGGCGATATTGCCCTGGTTGCGATCAAATATCGGCAGGCCGATCTGAATATTCGGGCCACCATTGATGACCTTGGCATTGTCGCTTGCGACGCTTCCGCCAAGGTTCATGTCGGGAAATTGGGAAAGGATCGCCTGGCGCACTTGCTCGTCTGACGAGGCATAGCCCATGCGCAGGGCTATGAGATCGGGGCGGCGAGCCGGCAAGTTGGGAAGATCGGCCCTGATCGCTGCCATGTCGAATGGTGGGAGATCGACCTGCTCGGCCAATGGAAGCTGCGCGTCGGGCGTGAGGCCCAGCAATGCATTGAGCTGATGCTTGAGACCAAGTTGACGCTGATCCAGGGCATCGAGCGCGGCGCGGGCAGACTGCAAAGCCAGTCGATCGGGCGCGACCGTCACCAGCGTCACGCTATGCGCTGCCAATGCCTTCTCAAGCTTGGTGTTGCGCTCGACCAGAAGCGTGTAGGCTCCAGCATAGCTCGGGCGGGCGCGGTTCCCCATGATGAGGTCGCAGGCGAGTTGGCGCGCCTGGCCTGCAACCTGCCATTCCTGCCAGATGATGTCGGCTGCGACCTGTTGTTCACTGTCGGCGGCGGCACGGCGCCTGGAACGGTAGGTGACCAGGCTCTTGATATCCTGCGCAATGCCCAGATTCCACGCCGGTACGCTGCCGGCGCCGGATAGCAGCGGCAGCAGTGCGCCGCTCAGCGACGGATTGGGCAGAAGGCCGGCTTGCAATGTCTGTCCGGTGGCGATGCCGCGCTTGAACCGGATCGCCCTGAGATCGGGATTGTTCGCAAGGGCAAGGGTAACCACCTGCTCCACGCCAAGCGGTTCGCGGGGGATGGACGGATCCAGCGAGCGAAGATCAGGCGCGAGCGGCGCCTGGGTTGCGAGCGGCAGAGGCGTATAATGCGCGCAGCCAGCAAGCGACAGTGCCAGCAGGCTAAGGCTTGCAGACATGGGAAGGCGACGTGGCATGAGAAGGCTGACCCCTGTTTATGGAGCGACCGGGCCGGTTGGCCTGGCCCGGTACCAGGCGCTCAATCCGGGTTATGGCCTTCAGGCACATTTTCGAGCGGTTTGCCCGTCACGGCGTCGATGCCCACTTCATAGGCCCGTCCCTTGCTCATGATGTCGAAGGAATAGCGCAGTCCGCTGCCGCCCTTTTCCTTTTCCAGTTCCTGATCGGTTATCGTGCCGGGGCGCAGCTTGAGCGCCGCCATCCGCGCAGCAGCGAGCGAGAGCTTGGATTGAGCAGCATATTGGCTGCCCTTGAGTTTTGCAGCGGGCGCGGCGGGCAGCATCGTGGCAATGCTGCCAATCAGGGCAGCCGCCAGGGCGGTTGGCATCCTTTTCATGGCGATATCCTCCTGCGCGAATCTGCGCATTACCCGCTCTAGCGGTCGCCAGTTTCGCGCAGCGTGACGCGAACATTGATAATCCCCAACTTGCGGGGACGAAGGAAGATGAAGCAAAATCCTTCTGTTGAAGACCAGGATCGTGCGATGAGGACGGGCGATGAAGCTGCTGCTGCTCGAGGATGATGAAACGACGCGCGTCCATCTCGAGCGCGTCCTGACTGCTGCCGGTCATGTGCTGGATGTGTGCGACAATGGCCGCGATGCGATCTTCCTGGGATCAAGCGGGGACCATGCCGTCCTCATTCTCGACCGAATGGTACCGGGCCTTGACGGATTGGCGGTCTTGAAAGCGCTGCGCGCAGCTGGCGTGAGAGCGCCAGCCCTGTTCCTCACCGCCATGAATGGCGTCGAAGACCGCGTCGAGGGGCTTGAAGCGGGCGCAGATGACTATCTCGCCAAACCTTTCGCCGCGACCGAACTGCTTGCCCGCGTCAATGCGCTGGCGCGTCGTCCGCCCATCGCCGAAACAGTTTCCGTTCTTGAGGTCTCCGATCTCAGCCTGGACAGGATCAAGCGAACGGTGCTCCGAGGCGGTAATCGGATCGAATTGCAGGCGCAGGAATTCAAGCTGCTCGAATATCTGATGCTGCATGCCGGGGAGATCGTCACAAGGACGATGCTCCTCGAAAATGTCTGGTCATTCCATTTTGATCCGAGAACCAACATCATCGAAAGCCATGTCAGTCGGCTGCGCGCCAAGGTCGATCGCGGATTTGGCAGGGAACTGATCCAGACCGTGCGCGGGGCGGGATATCGTATCGATGACGTTTGAAGCCGTGCTGCGTGCGCCCTTGCGTAGCGCGGCGTTTCGATTTGCCGTGCTGCTGGCCCTGATCTTTGCGATCGGGGCTGGGGCACTTCTGTTCACTGTTCGGAGCCAGATTGGACATTATGCAGCCGAGGCGACGAGCGGCCGATTGAAGGCGGAAGTTGCCATCCTTGGCGGCGAATATGCGCAGCTAGGACAATCGGGCCTGACCGATGCCATCGCGCGCCACCAGAGCGTGGGCGATGACGCGCAATTTCACTATCTGCTGGTCGATGCGCAGCGGCGGCGTCTTGCCGGCGACCTGCCGGTCAGCGCGGCCCGGGTTGGCACATATGCGCTCGAAATGGTTGAGCATGACAGCGGCCCGGTCAGCGGTCGGTTGGAGACGCTGACGGCGCTGGGGACGAGCCTACCGGACGGCCTGACGCTGGTCGTCGCCACCGACAATTTCGATGTGCTGGATCTGCGCAGTCGCCTCCTTGCCTTCACCCTGCTCAGCGGGGTGGGCATTACGCTGTTCGTTCTGGTGGGCGGTTTCCTGGCGGCCGTCCTATTCCTGCGGCGCCTGGAACGCGTAAATCTGGCGGTAAGCCGGATTGTCGAAGGCGAGCGGGAGGAGCGATTGCCGATGATCGGCTTTGGCCCGGAATTTGACGGGCTCGCCCACAATCTCAACATCATGCTCGATCGCAACGAGGCGGCTATGGAGGCCCTCCGCCAGGTTTCCACCGACATAGCCCACGACCTGCGTACCCCCCTCACAAGGCTGCACCAGCAACTGGAGCAGATGCGGGATGCCGATCCGATCGAGCCGGCGGCAGTGGAGGCAGCGCTGGCACAGACATCGGGCCTGCTTGCCACATTCAACGCCCTTCTGCGCATTGGCACCGTGGAGGGAGGAATTGGGCGCAGGCGGTTCAAGGCCGTGGATTTGAGCGAACTCATGGATCGGATCCAGCAACTCTATGAGCCTGTTGCGGAAGATGGCGACCACCATCTCCTTGCCGACCATGCCGGAAATATTCTGATCCATGGCGATGGCGAGTTGCTTACCCAATTGGTGATCAACCTCATCGAAAACGCCCTCGTTCATACGCCTGCCGGCACACGGATCACCTCACGACTCCGCTATCAGGATACTTCGCCTGTCATCGAGATCTGCGATGATGGCCCAGGCATACCAGCAGACGAGCGGGAAAAGGTGTTCGGTCGCTTCTATCGCCTGGATGCCAGTCGCAACACCGAGGGCTCCGGATTGGGGCTGGCGCTCGTGGCCGCGATAGCGAACTTGCATCAAGCACATTGCACAATCTGTGAGGATAGTGCCGGCATGTGTGTGCAAGTCACCTTTCCGACGCTTCAGCCCCAAGGATGATATGGCATCGCCCGTCGATGCGATCAGGTCGGGTCTGCGCAACGGCTTGCCGGATATTCTGCAGGACGGAACGAACGGCGCAAATGGCGGAAAGCAGCAACGCCGGAATGGCATTGAAGGTAATTGCCCGCAGCAACTGACCTTCAAGCCACAGGTCTGAAAGCGCCCTGCTATCAACGGGCCAATCGTACAGAATATGGAGAGAACGAAGCTCCAGATCGCAAAACTCATCGGATGGCGCCTTCCGCAAATATTTTTCGTTCGTGAGCTGAGGTGGCTCCAGTGCCACGGCGTCAGCGCCCCATGCGCATCGGCTTCCTGTTCAACCATGATCAGATCCACCAACTGGCCCACAGCCTGCCCATAGCGATTTCACTCGCTGCGGGCGGTTTTGCCGGCGAGATCATCATCGCAACAACAAATGATCGCCTGGCCCATGAGGTGCGGCGGTTGGCGGGACCGTTACTGGGATCAAGGATCCAGCATGTCGAACTCGGCCTGACGACGCGGTCGGAGCGGCTTGTCGGGATGCTGGGCAGCATGATCCCGGCCAGGAAATTGCTGCTCTATCGGGACAATCTCGAATTTTTCCGTAGCCTGGACATGCTTGTCGTGGCGGAGAAGACATCTCTGCTCCTCAAGAAGCGCTATGGCCTCGACAAGCTCTTCATGATTCATACGCGTCATGGCGCGGGCGATCGTGCGATCGGCTTTGACAAGGCCAGTGCCGGGTTCGACCATGTTCTGTGTTCGGGCGAGAAGATCCGTCGCCGGCTGATCGCTGAAGCCGGGATTGATCCCTCTACCATCAGCATCGTGGGCTATCCCAAATTCGATCTTGTTCGGCAGGCGGGCAGAACCCAGCATTTTTCCCGCGAGCGGCCGATCATTTTATATAATCCGCACTGCTCGCCGCATCTTTCTTCCTGGTACAAGCATGGCAGACAGGTGCTCGATCATTTCGTCGAGCGGGATGCGCAAGAGCTTATTTTTGCACCCCATGTAATGCTCTTCGAAAGGCCGTTCGTAGTCACGATAGACAAGTTGAGCGTCAATCGCCCGGGGACCATCGCGAAGCGCTTTCTGCATGGCGACAATATCCATATTGACCTCGGCAGCCGGGCATCGACCGATATGAGCTATACGCTGATCGCCGATGTCTATCTGGGCGACGCGAGTAGCCAGGTCTATGAATTTCTGCTGCGTCCGCGACCCTGTGTGTTTCTCAACAGCCATGGCATCGACTGGCGGGGGGATCCGAACTTTGCGCACTGGCGAGCCGGCGAAGTCATCTCGGATCCCAAGGATCTTGGCCCGGCTCTCGCCCGCGCAAATGGTCTGCATCGCGATCACTACCAAGCCATTCAGGAGAATCTGTTCGCCGACAGCTTCGATCTGGACGGCCGACCGTCGTCAGACCGGGCAGCGGCGGTCATCACGCAGCTTGCAGACAAGCGCCGAGGCAACGTCGTTGGCTTCAGCAATTTTCGTGCTGCCTGATGTCCTCGCTGACCATCATTCTGCCTTTCTTCAATGAGGAAGGCTGGATCGACAAGACGGTTCAGACCCTTGCGATTCAAAGTGATATTCGTTTCCGACTGCTTCTTATCGACAATGGCTCGACTGACAACGGCACCGAACAAGCGCGCGAGGCAGCCCGATCTCTCGGATCCAGGGCAGAGATATTGTCGTGCCCGACCCCCGGGAAAATTCACGCCATGGCGCTTGGCCTGTCGAGGGTTGAGACCGCCTTTGTGGCGATCTGTGATGCGGACACGGAATATCCGATCGACTATGTAAAGCGCATCCTCGACCTGTTTACGGGCGATCCGGAAGCGGCCTCGGTGATGGCCATCGACCTTTATGCGCCGCTGGAGAGCGCTGAGTCACGAAAACGGACCGATTTCATCCTGCGCAAGAGCCGACGTTTCTCGGCGAAATGTCATGCCGGTGGCTATGCCCAGGCCTATCGCACGGATGCCTTGCGGGCAGCAGGCGGCTTCGACGCCAAACGATGGCCCTATGTCCTTGAGGATCATGAAATCGTGCATCGCGTGATGACGCATGGCCGCGCCATCTACGACCGGGATCATGTCTGTTTTCCCTCAGCGCGGCGATCATGCCGCAAGGCCGTAAGCTGGACACGGGCCGAACGGCTGATCTACCGCTACACGCCGCGATTTGCCCTGGACTGGTATTTCTACACTTTCCTCGGCCGGCGTCTTGCGGCACGCAACGGCACGGGCGATGCCCTGCGCATGAAAGACTGGCCTGCCCAACGCCCATGATCGAACGAGCAACCGTTACAGGGCGTATTTTCAGGGGATTGGGACTTGTGCTCGGCGGCAAGGCCGGCGCCGGGCTCATCAGTCTCGTCTATCTTGTCATCGCCGCGCGCGCCCTGGGGCCGCATGACTATGGCATATTGGTTCTCGTCCATGCCTATGTGACGGCGATATGCGGCATCGTCGAATTTCCGGCCTGGCAGGCGATCGTGCGCTATGGCGCGGAGGCGCGACAGGAAGGGGCATCGCACCGCCTCGCACGTCTGCTTCGTTTCGGTGCCAAGGTCGAACTGGCGGGCGGCGTCGCGGCGATCATCGCCGCCATGCTGCTGGCGCCCTGGGTCGGACCACATCTGGGCTGGCCGCCCGAAACCATGGCTTTCGCCATTCCTTACAGCTTCGCCGTGCTGGGATCGGTGCGCTCTACGCCGGCGGGCTATCTGCAACTGATCGACCGCTTCGACCTTATCGGCCTGCACAATATGGTCCAGCCGCTCGTGCGCCTGTGCGGAGCCTCGCTGGCGCTGCTGTTCGGCTGGGGGCTCAAGGGCTTCCTCGCTGCCTGGCTGCTGGCCGCCATCGCCGAGTTCGCGGTACTCTGGGGCATGGGGCTTATCTGTGCCTACACAAGACTGGGCGCGGTCCTGATCCGTCCACAGGCGGGTAATGTGGCAAGCGAAAATGCCGGCATCTGGCGGTTCCTGGTGGCCAGCAATGCCGATGTCACGCTAGCGGAACTGGCTGGGCGGCTCGCACCGCTGATCGTCGGCTGGGTCATGGGGCCTGCCGTCGCCGGGCTTTTCGCGGTCGCCCAGCGCGCGACCGTGATCATCTCGCAGCCGGCACAGATATTGGGGAACACCGCCTATGCCGAACTGGCAGGGATGGTTGCCTCCGGCCAAGGCGGCGCACCGCTCCGCCGCACGCTTGTGCGCGTCATTCTGATCGCGATCGCCGCGGCCTTGCCCGTGGTCATCCTGGCGGCGCTTTTCCCGACCATGATGGT
Source organism: Sphingobium yanoikuyae (assembly GCF_013001025.1). Lineage (NCBI taxonomy): Bacteria > Pseudomonadati > Pseudomonadota > Alphaproteobacteria > Sphingomonadales > Sphingobiaceae > Sphingobium > Sphingobium yanoikuyae. Next base: position 3,881,236 of record NZ_CP053021.1, read on the forward strand.
TACCCTGCTGGCGGGCAGCGCGTTCCAGGCGGCCGGCGCGGTCATGGTGGTTCTGATCATTGCGCGGGTAATCGCGCTGGTCGGACCGCCCTGCAGTTCTGCGCTTTCCGCTATGGGATATCCGGCCCTGTCGATGAGCGCGAACCTCTTTGCGAGCCTCATTTTCCTGCCGGCGCTGCCCTGGTTGCTCGGGTCGTTCGGGCTGATGGGCGCAGGGATACAGGCCGTTGGTCAGGCCCTGATTGCCAGTCTCCTGCTGGGCGGCCTGGCCTGGCACCGGAGCCTGTCGCAGTGAACGGCATGCGCATTGCCTATGTCATCAATTCGGTCGAAGGCGGCGGCGCTGCGCAGCCCGTGCCCGCCATAGCCGACGTGCTGCGCGCCGGCGGCGCGCAGGTGCGGTTGTTCGCGCTTCGGCCAAGCGACAGGCGCGGCTTGCCCGCGATTATCGAGGCGGGGCTGCTTCCGCGCGTTCGGGAAGGCGGGACAGGCGATCATCTGGCGGCCGCCTTGTGGCTACGGCGGGAACTGATGGACTGGGGCGCGACCCATATCTGGACGTCGCTCAGCCGTGCCACGATCCTTGGTCTCATTATCGGGCCTTCCCTCGGACTTCCGGTCGTCTGCTGGCAGCATGCTGCCTTCCTCAAGCCCTGGAATGAAAGGCTGATGCGCCTCCTGGCGCCCAGGGCGGCTTTGTGGGTGGGGGATTCGCAGTCCGTCACCGATCTGACGCAGCATCGACTCCAGGTTCCGGACGAGCGGCTACGCTGCTGGCCCATCTACGCCGTCGATCCAGCCATGCCGCAGGCATCCCCATGGCAGGCCGGCGAGCCGATCCGCATCGGTTCTTTGGGACGGCTTCATCGGGTCAAGGGCTATGACATCTTGATCGCGGCCCTGGCGCAAATCAAGGCTCGGGGCCTTGCCACGCCTCCATTCTCGCTGGCGATCGCGGGTGAGGGGAGCGAGCGCGGTCGCCTGGAGATGCTGGCTCGCAACGCAGGGGTCGATGTCGAATTCGCCGGATTTACCGATGCCCCCAAGAGCTTCCTCGCCGGACTGCATCTCTATGTTCAGCCGTCACGATCCGAAGGCTTTTGCATCGCCGCGCATGAGGCGATGGCGGCCGGGCTGCCGGTGATCGCTTCAGCGGTCGGGGAAATGCCCTATTCGATCATGCCGGGCGTCAGCGGCCTGACCTGCGCACCGGCAGATACTGATGCTCTCGCCCATGCGCTGGAGACCCTGCTTGCTACGCCTTCAAGGCTTGAAGAAATGGGGCAGGCCGCACGAAACCTGGTGAACCAGCGCTACTCAAGAGAGCGTTTCGAAAGAACAGGTACAGCCATTCTCACCCATATCCGCCAAGCGCACGCCTGATTTCCAGCGCCAGCCCGCGTGCGGATCGGTCGATCCGCTTCACATCGACCAGGCTGATCTCCCCGCATGCGGTCAGGCTGTGCATGCCGTCCCGATAGGCGCCGGCGGACAATGGGACCGGCATGGCGTCGCCGGCTTTCGCGCTGAAATTCGCCTCATCCAGCCTGTCGATCCAGAGAGGACGGATGGCTCCGCCATAGGTGCTGCTGCAGTCTTGGACCGGCAGAACGACATGTCCGGACAGGATCTGGGGCGAGCCACCAGGGCGCGATGATGTCACATCGACGCGCACGGGATTGCGCGGATGCACGATCCAGGGGCCCGCCAGGCGCTCGGCCCAGGCGATATGAAGCTGCGATATCTTTGTCTGCTTTGAGGTGGCCGGCGAATAAAAGAGCCACCAGCGGTCTTGATGATGGAGGATCGTTGCATCGACCGGAACGCAGTCCAGTGCGATGCGCAGTTCCGGCCGCCAGTCAGCCAGGCCGCCATGGTCGCGATAAAGCGTCAGCGCGCCCGATCGATGCGCCTCGGGCAGCATCCAGGTCGCACCTTCGCCGGCGAAAATCTGGGGGTAGGACAGGTGCCAGGGCTCACTCAGGCAAAGGCGCCGTTCGACAACCGACAGATGCTCATCGAGCGACAGGCGCATGATCGTGCCATGACGATGGCGATAATCATAATGCTCGGCAAAGATGTGAAGCGTTCCGTCCGCACCTCTCCATCCGAATGGATCGGCAAGAAACTGGAATGCCGGCTCCTCCGGGAGCCATGTCAACGCGCTATCGATCCGGCCCGATGCGATGATTGCAGCCATCGGCTGATGGACGATCCCGCATCTCCATATGTCTTTGCGCCGGGGCATGACTTGCTATGCACATCGGTCCAATATTCCGCTACCCCCTTGCTCTGGGATGATGGCCATGCTCGACGGCAATCGCACGCTTCGTGCCTCGATGATTTCCCACCCGGAACCGGACTGGCAGCTAGTGCATCTCGGCCGACGAGAAGCTGCCATTCCGCAATCGGCCATCCCTCGCATTCCGGGAAACGATCATCAGTGCTTCAGGAACGGCAGGTGTTGGACGGGAACCTGCCGTTCCCGGCGCAGCTCGCGAACGTCGGTTTTGTCCCAGCCTTGGCCATAACCGGACTGACCGCTCATAGGCGCGAGTTTTCTTCAGCCGAACGGCTGGGATGGGCGCGTAGCCGCTGGGCCGCTTACGCCAGCTCCGCCGCACAGCTCTGGCCGGCTACAGACCGGCCGCTTTCAGCAAACGATCCAATGAGCTGGACGTTCGGTGACGCTCGGTCGCACCGCGCTTCTACTGTCCTCGCTACTTTCATTTTTATGACCCTTTTCCGAGCTTGGTTTCGCCATTTTCCCCGACATCTTCGCCGCCTTCTTGGCGGCTTTCGCGGCTTTGGCCGCCCCGGTGTCGATACCGCGCTGGGTCAGATCTATCCCGATGACGCGTATGTCCTCAACGTCGGGGTAGTCGTTGAAGATGAGCGTCCAGTGTCGCTGGAGATCATCGGCCAGCATCTCGAACGTGTCGGCCCGTCAGTCCACCGAGTCATTGTCGATTTTGCCGCTGTTCATAGCGCACCGCTTCTCTGACTCCCCATTCATTCTGCCCGCCGGTAACTTCTGAAGCTCCTGGAAAACAGGGGAGTCTTCTCGCCGAAACTTTTCTAACCTCCCCTCAAGTCCCGCATTTGCGCGGCTGCTATCAGTGTCTCGTCACATCAAGACACGGAGGTAAACACAGGTGACCGCATAAATCCGAATTCTCCTGGCCTTGAAGAGGCAAAGCCTGGGACATTCGCGACTGTCGAGTTCGAAGCACTGTTTGAACAAACGCCGGCACTCGCATTACCGCCTGGGCTGTTGCCACCGCCTTGATAAACCGGCGATAAAACCCAATCCCGAAGAAAACTGTGATTTAACAAACGATAAGGAGAATTTATGAAAGCAGAAAATTGTGTTGGCGATGCGGAGGTGCATGCACTTTACACGCCCGCGAACCTGCCTGGCCTCCACTGGCCAGTATATCTGTTGCTCGACCATCGCGATGGCGCAGCTTGGGTCGAACAGTTCGAACCAGGTGCGATGCCGATCGACGTCGCCAACGGCCAGATGAGTATGTGGCAAATCGGAGAAGTACCGACCATAGGCGAGGCGCGCGACCTCGTGAATAAGCTGCTGCCAGAATTGACGACCTACCTCGCTGAAATCGAGGAAGAAGATGCTGATGATGCGGAGATTTCGGACATCTGCCACTCCTTTGTATCAGGTCACAGTTTCTCCACCGTCGCTGAAATCCTAGAGGCGCCCGCCGAAACCGCGTTCTGCGAGGCAGGCGACGAAGTAGATGTGGGCGACCCAGATGCGCATCGGATCGAATATTCGTTCAGCCCTGTAATCTTGACGGCCGAATCGACAGACGCGTCATTGACGGCGTTGGCTGCGGACATGGCGAAGCATTTCTCGCCCACCATTCTGGTTGATGTCGAATCTTATGTGAACCGAATGAGGCGCGACCTCAAAGATAATGCGGGCCTTAGCCAAGGGCGCGCAGCCTAAGGAAAACTAGAATGCCATGACTTAGGCATTCGTTTTTCTGAAGACGAGGCTAGGGGTAAAAAACCAAACTCACTAGCCTCGTCTGTGGCAAATTTAGGGATTTGCAGTCCGTTCGAATTGTCCACTTCGCTCAGCTAGCTGCAATTCGGTGCCTAACCATGCGTCCCGGCCACCACCTCACTGGATCGTACCTCCAGCCGCAAGGACATCGAGGCAATCGGCGATTGCAAGCCAGCGCATGACGCCGGCTTCGTCACCCTTGATGGCGAGATCTTTCACGCGTCCAGCGATGAACTCCGCCGCCCCAGCGCCATATTGACGATCCACGGCCAGCGCTTCGGCCCAGCGTTCCATCTCCCGCGTCACAGGAACGACGGAGTTTCGACCACTACCGACTTCTTCTTCACCCATAATTCGCTGGTGCGCGTCATCTCGATCAACGCATCGGGAAAGCAGCGGTCCTGAAATGACACGGCGTCATCAAATGAGCCGTGAAGCCACCGCTCATAATCATCTGGCATGAGAAGCACCGGCATGCGATCATGCACAGGCCGGATGGCTTCGTTGCAATCGGTCATTACGCCCGAATAGACAGGCCCCCATTCATCGCTCACGCGCCATAGCCCCGCCCATGCAAAGATCGGCTGTCCCTTCACATTGAACCAGGTCCGGGTCTTAGCGCCCTTTTGACCCTCCGCTTCGGCAAAGGCCGTCAGCGGGATGAGGCAGCGCCATTGCGGCTTGGCCGCCAGGCCTTTCCACATCGGCTTGGCGAGATCGGCAATATTGTTGACAGGCTTGGGCTTTGCCGTCGGGGCCATGCCCTTGAGGCGCAACGGGAAGCCCCAGGTCATCGACTGCATGATGCGCTGCCCGGCTTCCTCCCGGATCACGAGGCCCGGCGTGCCGGGATAGACCTCGTCACCGGCATTGGACATGACCGGGTTGGCGACGCCGAAATGGGCGGCCACCTCGGCAGCGCTCAGACGCTCGGTGTAGAGATTGCAGATGGCTGACCTCCTGTTCGAACGAAGCGGCTGGAGCAGTTGGCGATTCCAGCTTCATCCTATCATGGCGCGAAAGACGGGAAAGCCGCCTGTCTGGCAGGATAGCCGGCAAATTTCTCGCCCCGACTACAGCAAAAGCGCCTGCGCCTGCGTTCCGGGCGGCGGCGCCTTGCTGCGCCAGCTATCCTCGGTTTGCTGCACCTCCATCCGTTCTGCCGCAAAGGGCGAACGGAACTGGAACCGGATCACATCCTGGATGCCGCCATGCAGCCAGGCGTCATAGTCATGGGGATCAAGCAGCACCGGCATCCGGTCGTTGGTCGGCGGAATCGCGGCATTGGCCTCCATCGTCATGCCGGCATAGACCGGCCCCTCGCTCAGCAGGTTTCGGCAGAATCCGGCCCAGGCAATGATCGGCTGGCGCTTCACCGAAAACCAGGTCCTGGTCTTGGCACCGGGCACGCCATCGGGATTGGCAAAATGGGTGAGCACGATGAGGCAGCGATAGCGCGGATCGACCACCATCTCCTCCCACATTGGGTTGGTGAGATCAGCGACCAAGCCGATCCGCCCCGCTTCTTCGCCGCGCGCGCGCATATCCTTGGTCAGGCGCGGAAAACCCCATGTCATGGACCGCAACAGGCGCCGGCCGCCTTTCTCGAAGACGACCAGCCCCGGCAGCCCTTCCACCGTCTCCTCAGGTACCGCGACCGACGGCAAGGGATCGACCCCGAAGTGCGCCGCGATCTCGGCGATGCTCGCCCGCGCGCAATGCAGCCGTGACATGATGGGACCTCCTTGCCGGGACTCGAAGCCATCTCCTTAACATGGAACATATGAAGAACGAAATGCCATTGACTCTGGCGCAGGATTGGAGCGAACAAATGGGGAATATATTTTCGAGTCCCTGCCTCCATGTCCAAAACCGCCATCCTCGACGAGCTGCGTGCGCGTATCGCGCAGGTGGAAGCCGTGGGCGGTCGGCATCCGGTGCTGCCCTTCGGCATCGACGCCATTGACGATCATCTGCCGGGCGGCGGCATAGCGACCGGCGCGCTCCATGAGGTCGCCGGCAGTCCGGACCTTTCCGACGATGCAGCCGCGACCATTTTCCTGGCCGGCATTCTCGCGCGGTCGCAGGGCCAGATCATCTGGTGCCTCCACTGGCGCGACCTGTTCTCGCCGGCCCTGCATCTCGCCGGACTCCACCCCGATCGGGTCATCTTCGTGGAAGCGGGCAATGACACCAACGTCCTCATCGCGATGGAGGAATGTTTGCGTCACCCCGGCCTTGGCGGTGTCGTCGGGGAACTGCGGAAAATGTCGCTCACCGCCTCGCGCCGGCTGCAACTGGCCGCCGAACAGTCTGGCGTATTGGCCATGGTCTTTCGCCGCGCCATGCTGCCCGAAAGCTATGCAGAGGGCAGCGCCGCCTTGACCCGCTGGCGGGTGCGCGCCGTGCCCAGCCAGGCGCTCGGCTATCCTGGTCTCGCGCGTCCGCGCTGGTCGCTGGCGCTTGAGCGCGCGCGCGGCACCGAACCCCAAATCTGGACCGTAGAGGGAAGCGATGAGACGGGTTGTCTCGCTGTTCCTGCCGCGCTGGTCGACGGATCGTATCCGTCGCAAAGCCGGCAGGCCGCCTGAAGGCGGCGCACCGCCCCTCGTCACCGCCCATGCCGACCATGGCCGCCGCCTGATCGCGGCCGTGGACGAGGAGGCGCGCCGGCTTGGCATAGCCGTCGGCATGACGGTAACGCGCGCCCGGTCGCTGGCGCCGGACCTGGACGTCGTGGATGCCGATCCCGAGGGAGATCTTGAGGGCCTGCGCCGGCTCGCTCTGTGGGCAGGAAAGCGCTATTCTCCGATCGTCGCGCCCGATCCATCTGATGGCCTGTGGATCGATATTACCGGCTGCGCCCATCTTTTCGAGGGTGAAGTGCCACTCCTCAAGGACATGATGCGCCGGGTCAGTGGCTCGGGCCTCGCCTGCCAGGTCGCGGTCGCCGACACGCCCGGTTGCGCCCATGCGGTGGCACGGTTTGTGCCATCAGGACGGCCGAACATCATCGAGCCCGGGGCCACGCGCGCCGCGCTCTCGATCATGCCGGTGTCGGCGCTGCGCATCGAGCCGGGCGTCGTGAGCGAACTGCGCCGCATGGGGTTCGAGCGCATCGAGCAGCTGATCGCCGCGCCGCGTGCGCCCCTCGCCAAGCGGTTCGGCCGGCAGCTCTACAAACGGCTCGACCAGGCCCTGGGCCAGGTGCCCGAACCCATCGATCCGATCTACCGCGCCAGCTTGCCGCGCGTGCGGCGCAGCCTGCTCGAACCGATCGGTACCGCCGATGCCATTGGCCAGGTCATCGCGGACCTGTGCACCGATCTTGCCCGCCTCCTGCTGCGCGCGGGGACAGGCGCGCGCCGGCTCGATCTTCATTTCGAGCGGGTCGATGGCGCCAGGCAGGCCGTGCGGGTCGGGACTGCTTCCCCCTCGCGCGATGTGCGTCATTTGGCAAAGCTGCTCTCCCAGAAGATCGAGACGATTGATCCGGGCATGGGGATCGAGGCCATGGCACTGGTCGCGTCGCTCACCCAGCCCATGGCGGCCGCCCAGGTCGGGAGCGTCCTTGCCGGTGAAGAGCGCGGCCCGGATCTCGCCGCGATCGTCGATGCGCTCGCCAATCGCTTTGGCGCGCGCAGCCTCTATCGCTCGGCGCCGCGCGCAAGCAGCATGCCCGAACGCGAAGTCGGGCATGTCGCGCCGCTGTCATCGGCCGGCGGCGCTGGCTGGGCCGATGATCTTCCCCGGCCTGCCCGCATGCTGGTCCCGCCAGAGCCTGTCGACGTGATGGCGATGCTGCCCGATCATCCGCCTGCCATGTTCGTCTGGCGGGGGCGGCGCCATCGGATCGCCCAGGCCGATGGGCCAGAGCGCCTGCATGGCGAATGGTGGCGTGAGGGCGGCCATGAGGCAGACACACCCTATGCCGTGCGGGATTATTTCCAGGTCGAGACGGTGAGCGGCGCGCGATACTGGCTGTTCCGCATGGGGGATGGTGAGCAGGCGTCGACCGGCCCGATGCGCTGGTTCATCCATGGTGCCTTTGCATGATGTCCGAGAATGATCACGACCATGATCTCGAGGACGATCTTGAGGGCGCCCGCTATGTCGAGCTGCAGGTCACCAGCCATTTCTCCTTCCTGCGCGGTGCCTCCAGCCCTGAGGAGCTGTTCTCGGCTGCCGCGCTGCTGGGCCTGCCTGCGCTAGGCATCACCGACCGCAACAGTTTTGCCGGTGCCGTACGGGCCTGGGACGCACAGAAGGTCACCGGCTGCCGCGCGATCATTGGCTGCCGCCTTGACCTTGTCTGCGGCACCTCGCTTCTCGTCTATCCAACTGACCGGGAGGCCTATTCGCGGCTCTGCCGGCTTTTGAGCATCGGCAAGGCCCGTGGCGGCAAGGGCAGCTGCCATCTCGACTGGTCGGACGTGGCGGACTGGGGGGAAGGAATGATCGGCATATTGGTGCCCGACCGCGCCGATGCGGCGTGCGAGGAGGCGCTCGACCGGCTTGCTGCCATCTTCGGGCCCCGCGCCTATCTCGCCCTCTCGATCCGGCGCCGGCCCCGCGATGCGATCCGGCTGCGCGATCTTGGCTGCCTCGCCGCGCGCGCCGGGGTGCAGACCGTCGCCACCGGCGACATTCTCTACCATGCGCCCGAGCGCCGGCTGCTGCAGGATGTGGTGAGCTGCATCCGCGAAAAATGCACGGTCGATACGCTGGGCCAGCGCCGCGAGCGTTTTGCCGACCGGCATCTCAAATCCGTCGCGGAAATGGAGCGGCTTTTCACCCGCTATCTTGGCGACCTGACGCCGCTCCGCCGCAGCGTCGAGATTGCGCGGGCCTGCCGCTTCGACCTGGCGCAGCTCACCTACACCTATCCCGACGAGATCGGGGAAAGCGGCCTTACCCCGCAGCAGGAACTCGAGCGCCTCACATGGACAAAGGCGCCGAGCCGCTATCCTCATGGGGTTCCCGACAATGTCCGCGAACAGCTTGCCCATGAGCTTCGGCTGATCGGCGAGCTTGCCTATGCGCCCTATTTCCTCACCGTCCATTCGATCGTCCAGTTTGCCCGATCGAAGGATATTCTCTGCCAAGGGCGCGGCAGCGCCGCCAATTCGGCGGTCTGCTTCGTGCTCGGCATCACCTCGATCGACCCGGTCAAATCCGAACTGCTCTTCGAGCGCTTCGTGTCGGCCGAGCGGCGCGAGCCTCCTGATATCGACGTCGATTTCGAGCATGAGCGGCGTGAGGAAGTGATCCAGTGGATTTACGAGACCTATGGCCGCGAACGTTCGGCGCTGACCGCCGTCATCTCCCGCTTTCGCGCGCGCGGCGCGGTGCGCGAGGTGGGCAAGGCGCTGGGACTCAGCGAAGACATGCTGTCAGGGCTTTCAAGCCAGGTCTGGGGCTGGGCGCGCGATGGGGTCGAGGCGAAGCATGCACAGGAACTCAACCTCGACACGAGCGACAAGCGCCTGGCGCTGACGCTCGAGCTCGCCCGCACCCTCATCAATACGCCGCGGCACATGTCCCAGCATCCCGGCGGCTTCGTTCTGACCCTGGGACGGCTCGACGAGCTGGTGCCGATCGAGCCCGCTGCCATGGCCGATCGCCAGATCATCGAATGGGACAAGGATGATATCGATGCGCTCGGCTTCATGAAGGTCGATGTGCTGGGCCTTGGCATGCTGGGCTGCATGCGCCGCGCCTTCGCTCTGCTCGAGGATGACAAGGGCATCGCAATGGACCTGGCCTCCATTCCCCATGATGATCCCGACACCTTTGCGATGATCCGCAAGGCCGATACGCTGGGCGTCTTCCAGATCGAGAGCCGGGCGCAGATGGCGATGCTGCCCCGGATCAAGCCGACCAAATTCTATGACCTGGTGGTCGAGGTGGCGATCGTACGCCCGGGCCCGATCCAGGGCGACATGGTCCATCCATACCTGCGCCGCCGCGAGGGGAAGGAAGCGATCAGCTATCCGACGCAGGAACTGCGCCGGGTGCTGGAGAAGACCCTGGGCGTTCCCCTCTTCCAGGAACAGGCGATGCGCGTCGCGATCGAATGCGCGGGCTTCACGCCGTCGGAGGCAGATCTGTTGCGCCGGGCGATGGCGACCTTCAAGCTGACCGGCGGGGTGTCCCATTTCCGCGACAAGCTCATCAACGGCATGATCGCGCGTGGCTATGAACGCGACTTTGCCGAACAGACGTTCAAGCAGATCGAGGGCTTTGGCTCCTACGGTTTTCCAGAGAGCCATGCCGCCTCCTTCGCCCTCATCGCCTATGCCTCCTCCTGGATGAAATGCCATCATCCCGACGTCTTTTGCGCAGCGCTTCTCAACGCCCAGCCCATGGGCTTTTATGCTCCCGCCCAGATCGTGCGGGACGCGCGCCAGCATGGGGTCGAGGTCCGCCCGATCGATGTCAATCACAGCCGCTGGGACTGCACGCTCGAGCCGACCCAGGGCCGCTATCATGCGTTGAGGATCGGCCTGCGCTATGCGCGCGAGCTCAAAAATGCCGATGGTGCCGCTATTGTCCTGGCTCGGGGCAATGACCCCTATGCCAGCGTCGAGGAAATTCAGCGCCGCGCCGGCGTCAGCGGCCGCGCGCTCGACCGGATCGGCCATGCCGGTGGCTTTGGTTCGCTGGCGCTCTCGCGCCGCGCCGGCCTCTGGGAGGTGAAGGGTCTTGGCGAAGAGCCCCTGCCGCTCTTTGCCGCAGCGGACGCGCGGGCAGGCAAGCTCCGCCCCGAAGCGATTGAGCCGAACGTCATTCTCCCGCAGATGGGCGAAGGCGAGGAAGTGGTCGAGGATTATCGCGCGATCGGGCTCTCGCTGCGCGCCCATCCGCTCGCCTTCCTGCGCGACGAATTGGCGCGCCGGAAGATGGTGACCTGCGCCGCGCTCAAGGATATTCGCGACGGGCGATGGGTCAATCTCGCCGGTCTCGTTCTCCTGCGGCAGAAGCCGGGTTCCGCCAAGGGCACCATGTTCATCACGCTCGAGGATGAGACCGATGTCGCCAATCTCGTCGTCTGGCCCAATCTTTTCGAGAAGCATCGGCGCGTGGTGCTCGGCGCCTCGATGATGGGCGTGCGCGGCCAGGTCCAGAAGGAAGGCGAGGTCATCCATCTCATCGCCCAGCGGCTCGACGACCTCTCCCCTCTCCTCGCTAGCGTCGGGCAGCGGGCGGATGTGGCGAGCATCTATCAGGTCAGCCGCGCCGATATCGTGAAGAGCGCCATGGCCCCCGATCCGCGCGATGCGGCGAACAGGCCGCTCGGGCGCGGACCCCGCGATCTTTACGATCCTGATCTGCGCCTGGGCTCGGGCATCATTCCGGGCCAGCCGACAGAGGGCATCAAGGTCAAGACACGGGATTTTCGCTGAAAGGCGGCAAGCCGGCGGTGCGGCTCAGGCCGGCTCGATCTGCTCGACATCGAGCATGTCGAAATCGGATCTCGTTCCCACGACCCGGACCTTCTGGCCAAGAAGATGCCGGCAGGATCTGGGGCAATCGAGCCGCCATTCCCCACCATCGGCGACACGCAGCACGGTATAGGGATCGCCGCCAAGCAGGATGCCGAACAGTTCGTGCCGCGTGCCGCGTGGCATGTCATTTGTGCCTTGAAGGCTTGCGGGGAGTTTGAGCCTGGGACGGGTTCTGGTCCTGCGGATTCTCGAACACCCAGTTGAGATAGGCGGCGATGCGGATACCACCGCGCTTGAGCCGATCATCAAGCTCGACCCGGTGCTGATAGGCATAGTCCCAGGACAGGCTGGTATCGGTGGGATAGATGGTCTTGCGCAGCGCGATGCTCTCGCGGATCCACGTACCGGGATCGCGATCATTCCAGGCAATGATCTGTTGCGGCGTGATCGCGCGCGACAGCCAGTCGGCGAGTTCCGAATAGGACAGCGACCGCTGCTCGATCATCGCGCTGTCCCAGACCGAATGGAGATTGGTCGAGCGAACGAACCAGCTCACCTTCATGTCATTGCCACCCCGGTCGTTGCCGCCGCCGGCATGAAGCGGCTGATGCAGGTCGCCGATGATATGGACGATAAAGCGCAGGGCCAGGCGCTTGTCGTCGATCGAGGCGGCGGGATTGCGCAGCGTCGCCGTGAAGCGGTCAAGCGCGCTCATCGCGTCGCCTTCGGGCGGCGCGTCTGCGCTCGTATAGGCGTCGCCCTCGCGCACGGTCACATAATGCCATGGGCTGGCCTGCTTTTGCCAGAAATCGGCAGGGTCGGATTTCATGTCGTCGGGCTAGGTCGCCGCCTCAGCGAGATCCTCCTCGCCCAGGAGAAGCTGGACGTTAGCACGGGCCAGGCCGCTCAGATTGCGGTCCGCGATGGCGCCGGTCACCCGGTGGCCGATGGGTCCCCAGGCAAAAGCAGGTGACGTCATCGAGAGGATAATGGCGGTTAGGATAAGTTTGCGCATGGAGGCACCATTAGCATCTGTCCGCACGCGATCCAGCGATTGCCTTAATCGTCGAACCTCTTCGCTGCTGCCAAGATGCGGTCGCGTTCCAACGCTGATCGACATTTTAATCGGCGGCTCGATGCAACCAGTCAGATAATCAGCATTCAATGTCCGCCTTCAGGGGCAGTATCAGATGCACGAATGGATGCGGAGAGCGCATTGCAGGCGAGCCGCTCCCTCCATCGCCCGAAATCAACTGGGGGCAAATGCTGACGCTGAGTATGATGTACCGGGAATGTCGGAAGATTGTGAGGTCAAGCTCCATAGGGGGCACTCCCGCATCTGGCCCATCCTGCTCTCAAAGAGTCATTTTCAAAAACCACTCAACCCATTGTTAATAAGGTTAATTTACCTCACCCACTCCTCCATGGGATCTGATAAATGCGAACACTTGATGACCTGACCGACGCAGCGAGAAGAATAGATCCGACCCGCTTTTCATTAGATGATATTCCAGCGCTGGAAAATTTTGTTGGTACACCCGTCAGCACGGAGGGCGCTGGCGATGACATTGCTCGAGTGCGGCTCAACCTCCAAGCAAAGTTAAACGAGCATTATTGGCAATATGTTGGCCGAACCCTTATTTTTGGCACGCCTGCAGATTTCGCCGATTCACTGAAGCACGAAAGAATTCCAACCGTCGCTGATTATAAGCGGAAGATGGAAATGCTAATTTCCTCCGCGGACAGAATTATATCGATACTGGGAATTGAAGAGACCCTCCACGAGGGACTCAGTGTATCTGGCAGTATACCTGTCTGCCATACCCACGGATACGGAATATTCAATGTGAACCGTAACGAAATCATATATGATGAGTTCGTTAAATTATCTGACAGCGTTTATAAACTACGCAGGTTAGCACAGAACAAAGTAGATTTGTTAAATGCGAATGGACCAGGATCACGCCCTTCAATGAGAGACCTTGCACTAGAAGAACTCTATGTGAATCTTCGGAACACATACACGTTTTGGTGGAAGGCGAATCCAACGGTCAGCGTCAATAAAAATGTCGGATCCCCGGCCAAAGGCGGACCTCTGGTTAGATTCATACAATTTTGTGCAGGAAAAATTCTAGAACGAGATATCAAGGCACAATCTGTCAAAGATCTTCTTAGATCCATCGATAAGAATTCATCATTCTCACCACCTAGTATTTAGGGATTATCTCGAAAATAGCATTGAGAATTTGCCGTTTATGTCGTCCTGGTGCATTTTGGATTCAGAAGGCTAGATGGCACGGCGGTATGAGCTGACAGCCTAGGATAGGCGACCATGGAACCTTTGCTGCCGACATGCTGCGCGACGTCGCAATACCAAAGGTTGATGAGCCTTAATCATCGGGCTTTGGTTTAGCCCATTGCGGCGCTGGAACATTTCCATGGCGTGATGCGCCAGCGACTCAGCGCCTTGGTATAAGATTACCGCTTGGCGTGCGGGCGTAGCTGCCGAATCTCTCGCAGTCTCGGCCCCGACAAAGAGATCGACTGATACTATGCGGCAAGGGCCTCAATGTTGATCATACGGTTAACCAGTCCTGGGACGAGAGCAGATCAAGCTCATTGAACCAACGCAAACCGGATCGCTCGAACTACATAACGGCCCATGGCACCAGCAAGCCGCACCGGAGGCCTGTTGAGAAAATCTGGAGTGGGCGTTTTAGCATGGGAGATTTCCGCCCATCGCGACGAAGATCATGGCCTGCGAGAAATCGATGCGCTTCTCTTTATCACCGACAGGTGAGCGCCATCGGATCATCCAGCCAAAGGTCAACTCGCCCCTCCCCCCGTTGTCTGGCAGGACCTCGAAAGTCTACGAATTTTTCCACAAGGCTTCGGCATATTTTGCGCCGACGGGGCTCGACCGCCAATTCCTGCGATGATCGCCTCATCGCGCGTAAAACGAATGAACAAGCGCCAACCCAGATGGCACGGGCCCGGGAGTTGGCTCGCATCATCATCCCGAGAGCCGGCCGATTGCCTGCCAATGTTCTTCGTGATGCCGAGGTCGCAGAAAAAATGGCTGAGTATGGCGTCAGCATTCACACGCTTCGCAAAGCCATCGGCGAGGTGCGCCAGGAGAGTAAGCGCAAGATCAAAGAAAAGCAGGAGATCTATCGGCCTGAGAAGGCAGTCCCGCAGCCGCGAAGCAGCGCGGCCCAGCAGCGCCATTCGCACAGTAATGGCAGTAGCCTTGCGCCTACGGAGCAAAAAACCTCCGAAAGTCGCAAAATTACGGATCTACCTCCGCGCAGCGCGCCAATATCTATACAAGATAGCACGCGCGATAACCTATAAGCGAGAAAACAGATGAAAAAAGAACCTGCAAATCATATCAGTATCGATATCGAAACTAATATTCTCGGCCTAACCATTTTGGCCGTTGTAGACGGTGAAAAAGGTGGAGTCGGTAAGAGCTTTTTTGCTCGCGCGATCAGTGATTTTCTTATCACGCTATTCGGCCGCTTCCGAGGCCTTGATTTTGATGAGAGCAACGCAAACCTGGCGCGCTTCTACCACGATACGAATATGGTTGATACCATCGAGTGGCAAAAACCGGCCGAGTGGGAGCGCGCATATGATTTGATCCTGGACACCGATCCTCGCACCCCAATAGTCATCGATTTCCCAGCGCAAATTCGAAAGACTGCGGCGACAGAATGGAACCGGTTCCTGTCGAACGAAGAAAATGGACGAAATGTTCTAGTTTTCTGGGTGATGTATCCATCCTACGATAGCATTAATTCTTTGCGTCATCGGATGAGTGTCGTCGACCCGGCAAAAATGGTTGTGATGATCAATCTACGAGATTCGAATATCGACCTCAGTCTTTGGTCGGACAGCGCCACGCGGCGTGAATTTCTCGAACGTGGCGGAACCGAGGGTTATGTTCCGCGGCTACCAGAGAGCTTAGCCCTTCGGCTGGAAAATGAGGACCTCTCGTTCGCGGCAGCTCGGGCGTCCGACCTCCGACCTTATCATAAGCGTGATTTGCAGGTCTTTACCCAAGAGTTTCGGGCCGAAATCCTCTCAGTCTTGAAGAAAATCCATGGGTAAGCCCGAGATCCACGCGATTTTCGAGCGGGTGTTCGGGCGGTCGATGAGCGAGCACGATCATCTGGCCTTCAGCCAGATGTTCGCTGCCGGCTCACCCGAGTTGCTCGAAAGCCAGTCCTATGTGGCCGAAGTCGTCGTCAGCTATTTTCAGCTCGAGCAGCTACGCACCACAGTCGAAAATGCATCTCAGCAGATTCTCGCCAACGTCCAGCAAGATTCCGAAGCCGCGGTCAGGGCGATGGTGCAGGACGCGATCAAGCGTATCCACGCTTCAGCGCCTCAGTCATCGGTTGCCTTCTATCGTGCCACGATATTCTACGCCTTTTTCTCCATTTTCGCAGCGTTTGCTGCGGTGATGGCGGTATATGGGACTCTCAGTTGTGGCTGGATGATACCCCCATGGCTCGATGCGCGCGAGCAGGGCAAAGTCGAGTTTGCCGAAAAATTCGCGCAGGCGTCCGGTCGGCGGTGGGACTGGAACAGAGTCGCTATCGCTCATGATCCATCTGTTTCTGAGGTTCTCAGGATCGCAGCCGATTATCGCGAAGGCCGAGACCCTTACGCCGATTTGCGCAGCACCGGCGCCTGCAAGGCTGCAGGGCATCGTGTCACCGTCGTGAGCGGCAATCGCTTTTGTCGCGTCCAGATCTCTCGGTAGATCGCGAGCTGGCGAAAGAGCCGGTTAACACCATATCCAAAATCACGAAGGAAACATCCAATGCAGCTCTCATCTGCAGCCCTCCTCGTCGCGTCCGCGTCGCGGGGCGATATCCCGTTCATCGTGCACTCCTCTTATTGCAAGCGCAGCGCGACCGCAGCCAATTTGCATGCTGCGTCGACCATTCGCGCATCAGTGGCGATGCTCGTCGTACCGCAGGTCTGCCGCGCAATCGCACCAATATCCTATCGCAGCCGCTCGCAGTATCAGACGAGGCTCGGAAGCATCCTACGTTCGTATCATCAGCATCTCACTTCCTTCTCATCTCAGAGGCAAAAAAACGAGGCAGGATGGACCGTGTACACACGGTCGTCACGGTGCTCGGCGGCCGCCTTCTCGCACCTGGTGGGTAGTTCAAAATGAGTCGGGTAGACTTCGAGAAAACGGTGCCAGTCACAATTCGACTAACAAACAAAGAGGTTGCCGCTATCGAAGCAGACGCGATGGCAGCCGGCTTGAGCCGCGCCGCATACATCCGCCGTCGCATTTTCCAACGAGCTTCATCAACGGACCACCGAACTGCCGCTCTCGCTGCGCTTCTGCAAACCCTCCATCGCGCCACGAACTTCGGTCAGACCGAACTCGCCGAGGCCATAGACATTCACATCTCTCGCCTCCTTGCAGCGGACTGATAATCGATGATTGTCAAACGCATCCGTAAAGCCAGGCGGAAAAAGCGATACCTCCAGCATGTCATGACGGCGGTACATATGTCTGCCGCTTACATCCTGGATCTCACGACGCCAGAAAACCATGCGGCGCATGCGCTGCCAGCCTATTTGCTGGATCATTACAATGAGCTGCGAGAACATGCCGAGGCGGGAGAGAAGGTAGCCGTCTCCGGCAGCCGCAATCTTCGATCCACAAAGCTGCGGGAAATCCAGCGCGAGATGGCCGCCGCACTTCACCTCGCTCCGAATGCGCGCGACCCAATCGAACATTATGTCGTCTCTTTCCGTGAAGGCGAAATACCGGACGCGGCGCAGATCGAACAGGTCATTGAGATTTTTGTTGCCATGATGGGTTACAAAAATTGCCAACTACTCTGGTCAGCGCACTCGAACACATCCAATTTCCACATACATATTCTCGTAACCCGGGTTGATTTAATCAGCGGTCGCCCGGTCCTTCCTGCCGAGGGTTGGGAAATTGATCGTTTGCACCAATTCGCTGCCGTCATCGAGGAAGCGCAGGGCTGGAGTAAAGAGCCCAACGCTATTTATACTGCGCAAGGCGGAGACGTATACGATGTTCAGACCGGCCAAATGGTTCGTCGCGCGGACGGCTCTCATCTTGGGTTGTACAAACGTAACGCCAAAACAAACGCACGGTTTGATAACATCGAACCAGAACTGAGTTCTGTGGCATCCGCCATGTCGGCGGCGAATTCGTGGTTTGAACTCCACCATCTTTTGTTACTGCAAGACACGCGATACTGCCTGAAAGGTAGTGGCGCAATGCTCATCGTTGGCAAGAAAAGCTACAAACCATCGACGCTTGGTCGGCAGTTCAGCCTACCTGCTCTACAGCAGAAATTTGGCCCCTATCAGCCAAGCCCGCTCGCGCAGCAGACGCCCCACGATAGGTACAAAGAGGCATACTCCCGCGAGCGTAAACGGGTGAATGAGAAGAAGAAAAAGGCGCTTCAAGAGGCGCGCGAGGCCTATCTGCGGACGATCCAATCAATAAAAGCTGACAGTGAGCTCGAGGTTCTGCTTGCAGAAGTACGGCTCCAAATGATCCTGGATGAGGTGGAAGCGCAGATAAAAAAAGCCTTCGAGGACGCCCGGCGCACAATCGCCGCCAATCAACTCGCTCATGACCGCTGGCATGCGGAGGGCTGTCCGCCAGCAATTCCAGTTACATTGCCTGCGTTTATCTTGCCAAACCAATGGAAAACCGAGAATTTCGCATATAGCGTTTCGGGCGACGCGAACCTTCGCATCCATCACATCGATGGCAGGCGCATTTTGTCCGAATCCAGCGCGGCTATCGCTGCATTCAATATCTCGCGAGAAAGCACCATGCTGGCGCTTAGGCGAGCTGCGCAAAAATGGCCCGGCTCAGCTTTAAATCTGACCGGTGACCATGAATTTATCGAGCAGTGCCGGATCGAAGCCAACCGTCTTGGCCTTTCAGTTTTTCACGAAGGCCAGCAACTCATCGCTGCTCCATCTGCGATGGCTGACAGGTCCTCGCAGCGTAAAACAAGTGAAACGCCCATCCGTTCGCAGGAGCCACATGGAACCCAAATTGCGAGGAAGAAGATGGTCGACATTTCGAACGAAACGCCACAGCCGACGGATAAAAAATTGCCAGATGTTGAACATATTGCGGATGATCTGGCCTACCTTCAACATCTCGCTCAGAAGCACCGCGGAGCTGGTAGGTGACTGCGTACTTGTTACCAACCCATCGAGTGACGACGATCATTGTGTAACTCCGAATTCTCTCTGCCCAGAAGAGGCAGAACATAGGACTTTCGCCATTGTCGCCTTCGGAGAAACCCACCCAGGAAAGCGGTCATTCACGAACTTGTAGAATCATTCTGCCGGAGGGCAGCAACACGCTCCATTTCAGTCAGCCGGACGGTTGTCTGGCAGTCGTCTCCCGCGATGCGCGTCGCTGCCTGCCCGCGGACGGTGTAGCAGATACGCTGCAGCAGGCGATCGAGCGATGGGACAGCGTGGAGCCGGCGCTGCGACTCCTAGCCGACCGGCTGGAACAGGGGGAAGGCGATGTGCTGGACGAAAGCCGGCTGCTCGCTCCCCTGCCCCGCGCCTGGCAATGGCTCGACGGCTCCGCTTTCCCACAGCATGGCGAGCTGATGCAGAAGGCGTTCAACCTGCCGCCGATCGAAACCGACCGGCCGCTGATGTATCAGGGCCTGTCCGATCGCTTCCTGTCCGGAACGCAGGATGTGCGACTTCCCAGCGAAGCTGACGGCATCGATTTCGAAGGCGAGTTCGGCGTCATTACCGATGCCGTGCCGATGGGCACCAGCGCACAGGACGCGCTATCCCATATCAAGCTGGTCCTGCTCATCAACGACTGGTCGCTGCGCGCGATCGCGCCGATCGAGATGAAGACCGGGTTCGGCTGGGTTCAGGCCAAGCCCGCCTGCTCTGTCGCGCCCTTTGCGGTCACGCCCGATGAGCTGGACGAAGCCTGGCAGGACGGCCGCGTCCATCTGCCGCTGGAGGTTCATGTCAACGGCGCCTGGTTCGGAAATCCCCATGGCGGCGAAATGGCATTCGGCTTTCACGAACTTGTCGCCCATGCCGCCCGCACGCGCGATCTGGTCGCCGGCACCATCGTCGGATCGGGCACCGTGTCCAATGCCGATTATGCGAAACTGGGTTCCTGCTGCATCTCCGAGCGCCGCGCTATCGATGTGATCGAGCAAGGAGAGACAAAGACGCCTTTCCTTGCCTTCGGTGATCGCGTTTCGCTGGCCGCGATTAAGGACAAAGGCTCGCCATTTGGCAGCATCAGCCAGCAGGTTGTAGAAACAAGTCGCTGATTTCGAGCTTGGCATTCTGTCTGGGAATGTCGCCGGGCGAGCCATCTTTGGGACTTTCCCGACCGTCCGGTCCTGAGGGCCGGATCGTTGATTCCGGACATGCGGAGATCGCAAACGAGCCTTCCACGGCGCCAACCATACGGGCACTTCAACTGCCGCTTTTTGACCATCCAAAACCGGCCGCGCTGAGCATGAGTGCAAAAATGGTCACCAAATTGAACGGAGATGCGAACTATTATAAACGCGTCGACCACACTTTCGCACTTGGCTATAAAATAACGCATGTAATTCATATCTATATATAAAAATCGATAATATTAGAGGTTGCAATTTCATTTTTAGTAAAAATTTCATTTCACTTCTGTAGCGAAATTGATTTTAGGATTGACATTTTTCAATTATACCGTATTTTTGTTGATGCTTAACGTCGCCTGCGACGGAGCTTTCCCCCATTTGGGTGCCGCTTCCTTTCTTGCGCTATCAGCTTCGCCTGCAATTTCGCAGGTGGATTCTCTGTTTTCGTGAAAGGAAACACTCATGCCTATCGGCACCGTAAAATTCTTCAATGCTGACAAGGGCTATGGCTTCCTGGCGCCCGAAGATGGCGGACCGGACAGCTTCGTCCATATTTCTGCTGTCGAGCGCGCGGGAATGATAACGCTGCATAAGGATCAGCGCCTGAGTTACGAAGTAGAAGCAGATCGGAGGGGCAAACAGTCTGCTGTGAACCTTGAGACTGCTTAAGATAGTCGTCGAGGCAAAGCGCCCCCTATAATGCATTAGCGGCGCGGCATCCCGTCGCGCCGGTTTGCCTGATCATTGGATGGCAAGACCGTACCGCGCAAGCGCTCGAAATGTGACCACTTGGCCCCGCCCAAGCTGTGGCGGGTTATGCTCCGGCTGTTCTTGTGCGCCTTATGCGCCGACACAAGGCGCCGTTTAGCGAGACTTTTTCATTACATCACACGCCAAGATGCGTGTTTCAGGAATATCATGAATCTCAGTATCCGTTCGAATATGGCTCATGCCAAATTATCGCCCGCGACTGGCAAAACGCCGCGTTCATTTTACCAAAACGTCCCTTTGGGCACTCTGCCCGTGCGCGAATTGCGCAGGGCTGTCGCTGAAATGATCGATTGACGTCCGTCGCAACGACATCCAACTCGCAGGAGATCGACATGCCCGCCACGATCGACTTCTACCTGGCCCGCGTCGCACAATGCGACAAAGAGGCGCAGGAAACCAATCTGGCGAATGTGAAAGAGCGCTGCCTGCGGTCAAAAGCTGCATGGCAGATCATGTCTGATCGCGCTTTGCTGGTCCAGATCGACCGCAAAAGACAAGCGCTGGACAAGATGCGAAAAAAGGATGAGCATCTTGATTGAGCGGGCTGGAAGACGGTTCGACGGTCCATATCTATCTTCGGATCAGATCGAGCGCCAAGGGCATATTCTTGAACTTGCCATAGCCCGATTGGGCTCTCAGGGCGCCATCGCATTTCTGAACGGCGAAGAGCCCGGCCTCGGCGGCCGACCACTAGATATCGCGGTAAAAAGCTCTTCGGGGCTTGAGGCGGTAAAGCGAATTCTCGAAGAACTCGGATAGATATTGTCAGATTTATCATTGATGTTTTTGCGCTTAAGCATCCGCGCATCGTTGCCCGATGGCCAAGGGCTGGGTCACGAACAGCGCAAGGTCGCGCTGATGAATATGCGGAACCCCGACCATAAGCCAACAAGCTTGGGATGCAGTCCAGCACCGTCATCTCCACTGTCAAGGCGATGGGTATGAAGGCAGTTCCATTGGGCCGGCGGCAAAACAGGCATGGATGGGCAGGGGAAGGCAGCCCGCCAGGCCATCCATGGTCATGAGCGGGCGCTGCATTTGCTGTCAGCGCCAGGTGAGCGAGCGCATTTCTTGGTTGCCAACCAATTATGCCGAATTCTCGAACAGAGTGGAGGAGCGGCATATTGGATGGCTGGGACGATCTGAAGATCGATGAATTATGAAAATCTATAAAACTTGTTATGATGTTAAATAGATATCAAAGTGAATATGGTATAATATAATTTTTTCAAAATAATTAATGGTGCCATACATATTTGATCTCAAATATCATGCATTATATTTTATGAAATATCGTTGCTATGTCGATTCAATAATTTTTAAGGTTTTTCGTGTTATTTCTAAATTGAATTATGGACATTGAGAATATTATTTGATAAACAGAATTATTGCGCGAAATTTGCTGCAAGCATTCGCCGTGACAGAGAGACCAACGTGCTCCCGCTTGCCAGCTGAGGGAGCCCATCCGTGGAAGATCTAAATTATTTGCTCAAGCGCGAGCAGGAAGAGTTGCTGCGTGCCCAAAGCGCGCATTGCCGGGCTGCCTCCCATGCGCATCAGCGTTTGGCCAACGGTTATGCGCAGCGCATTCGGGAGCATGTGCACCCCTATCGATCGCAGCGTCCCGATGGTTCAGCCCCTTTCGCTTTGAACGAGCAGCGGGGGGAGCGGATATGAGCAGGGCCATGAACATCATGGAATCAGCCGACGCCGTGCGGCTGGTCTGCCAAAAAAACGGCTTCAGGATTTCGGTTCTCGAAGCGCTCGACTCTGGCGGCGTGCGGATCGTTCTGCTTGACCCACGGGATGCCGATGCACTTCGCGTTTTAATGAAGGGTAAGCTGATTGAAGGTTCTGTCACACGCTCCCGGTCGCATGTGGCCCGCCACCATCCGCCGTCAGCACGATGAATATGGCCATGGGTCGGTTCGACTATCTTAACCGCCGGAGATTGGCCGAGTTGAAGCATGCTGAGCTTGCGGAGAATCCTGCGATCAGAGCCAGACACGAGGATTTGGCTCGTGCCTATGCGAAGATCATTTCCGTGTTGCAACGCGAAGAGGCTTCATCGCCTCTACAGCAGTGGCAATTCTGAACTAACCCGGCCAAGTGCCATCACGACAAATCAAATGGGAGTCTCCGGTTTACTGACCTGAGAACGACGATGCCTGCCAAGCCCGGTCGCGCGCTGTAGCGAATGGAAGCCTGGCAGGCTCAGTCTCATGCTTGAAAAGCTGGTACGGACTGTCAGGCCCCGCCCTTGGCTGCGAACCAGATATTGTGCCAGCGTTCGGCGCTGCCGCTAAAGGCTGGCAACAAGATCTCATCCAGACAGAATCCGGCCTGCTCCAGCCTTTCGGCAAATGCGTCATCGCTGTAGGCTGACCATATCGACAGTAGGCCGCCCGGTTTCAGTGCTGCATACGCCATTTCCAAGCCGTCGGTCGAATAAAGCCTGTCGTTGCTTTTTCTGATGAAACCGTCTGGACCATTATCGACGTCGAGCAGAATGGCATCGAAGCGATCCTTCTCATGGGTAATGACATCAAACACGTCGGCCAATTGAATTCTGACTCGCGGATCTGTCAGATTGGTACCGAACAAGTGCATCAAAGGTCCGTTCGCCCAGCTTATGATTTTGGGCACGAGCTCGGCAACCGTGATGGTCGCGCTTTGTGACCAGGCGTCGAGCGCAGCCCCAAGGGTGAAGCCCATGCCGAGGCCGCCAATCAAAATATTGCCATCGCGCTGAACAAGACGCTCTTGGGTCAGCCTTGCGAGAGCCTTCTCGGATTCATGATCTCGACTGCCCATCAACTCATCATCGCCAAACTGGATCGAGAACTCTGTCCCACACTGGAGGAGGTGAAGCTGGCCACCGCCCGGAATATCGGCAATATCGACCGTAATTATCGGGAGGCTTTTGTCCGATCCTGCCCCGTTTTCCTGTACTCCTTTCCTTTCTGGGGATGCGTCTTTGCCATTCCAGGCGTCATTGCAGGCAGGGGGCGACGACCGCGCAATGCGCGTTCCGCTATAGTTCATGGAATTCCTGTCGCGTTCTGGATCAAGCGCGCCGTAAACCGAAGTGGCGTCGATTACGCGGTGACACGGAACCATGCCTGCCTTTTGGAGGCATGGCAAGGAAGGCTATACCGCACGGTGTAGCCTTGGAGACTGCGATTTGGCGGGAAATAGCCAATGCGTCTCGACCAACAATATATGGGCACCACGATTAGTCGCTAAAATAACAAATGAATTTGGGAACTTAATCCATATCAATCCGCTTACAGTCTATCGGTGACATGTGTGGCGCGTCACCGGCTGAGAGACCTCGTGCTCCCGCTTCTAGGGAGGACATATGCTGTCAGGATCGTGCGTGCTGGTCGTCGAGGACGACCCGCTGATTGCGATGGTGATTTGTGATAATGTGGAGAGTGTAGGCGGCACAGTCGCCGGGCCGTTTTCAACGGTCGGTGAGGCTCTAACTTTCCTGACTCAGGCGAAGATTGACGCTGCCATCGTAGACGCAAATCTCCGGGATCGCGACGTCACGCCTCTCGCACTTTTCCTGATGGAAACCGCAATACCCTTCATAGTGTACAGCGCTGCGGGCCTTCCTCCAGAGCTGCACGCGCAGCATCCCGACTTGCCGCTGGTCATGAAGCCAGGAAAACCGTTGGAAAGGCTTTTTGCGCTCCTTCGGAACGGCGCTACTGACGCATTATGACGGTGATCCCTTCCATCATCATTCAAGTCAAAATCCGGGCACCGAACTAATTCTTGAAAAGCAATCTGGCAGAGTAAGTAAATTTTTGGAGAAACTCTGCATCGCGCGAATTTTCGTCGAGGGATGTATTGCGTCATTTCCGAGGTTCAAGCGGGCTCGCCCATTTATTCTGCCATTCATCCAAAGCCTCGTTCAGCTTTTGGATGTCGGCATTGGAGAGATTCGTGCCGCGAGCCAGTTTCTCCCGTGCTGCACCGAGAAGCGCGGTCAAACGTTCAAGGCATTGGGACGGATTACCACCTACCCTGTCTTTCGCGCGGATAAGCATATCGGCAAGATCGATGGCGGAAGTGGACGGGCACATATGCGTCTCTCCTGTATTTTCGGGAGCGCATGTGTCTCTCAGCCACTGCGATTTGCGCAGCGATTAGCTGCCATACCATAGTCACAGCGACACAACCAATCCGATTGACGTTCCGCAGCTTCGAAGATCGCTCCCGAACCCCTGATTTAAGGGGCGTGGATGAATTCGGCGCGCTGAATGAGCGGGATGGATGGATTACTGTCATGCTCCTCCCGTAAACGGGAGAGGAAACAAGGTCCTTTCTGGTCGACAGCCATTTGGCAGCTATTTCCGCCCGCAACCATTTTCCCAGCTCGGGAAAAGGACAGACAGCTATCTGCCACTATCTCGCATCCAAAATCGGCAGGCGGACCGGTCACACTTTTGGATGGAAAATCGGCGGCTGAACCGGTTACCAGGGACGGAGCCGACAAGCCGAGGTGCCGGGGTGTCCCAGGCCTGTCGCTCTTCATTTATTCTGTTCCAGGACATTGGCCGTATCGGCGACATACATCATTCTTCAGACAGCCGAATTGATGCAAGGACTATCGGGAGATGTGCTAGGATGACGCATCACCCATATAATGCCGCAGGCATTTCGTGACAGAGAGACCATCGTGCTCCCGCCTGCTTTCGGGAGAGAGTGATGACTCTGCAACATCAATGCACGCCCTTGGATAAAACCTGCTGGCTACGTCCATGACGAAGCGTACGAGCAGCACATCCGTGACATTCAGGGCGCCTTTCCAGTTACCAGGACTTGGGTTCCTGCCTGCAGGTACCTATGCACTCGATACCGACGAAGAGGCTTTTGCAAGCAATACAGGGACGGTCTATCAGTGGATTGCGACGACGCTCCACATTCCAACAGGTAGCGGATTGGAGAGCCATCGGATCGAGCTGGAGGACTTGGAGCAGGCGCAAAAGCGGGACGAACAGGCTAAAGTCCAGGCCCGGATCGAAGGAATGGCGGCGGATGGTTCCGATCTCCTTGGCCCCCCTTCTTCGATGAACTCGTGGCGCTGGGTGCCTTTGTGGGTGCGCCACGCGCGTTCGGACGGGCGACCATGACCATCGCACTCAATAGTGCTTTGATGTGCAGGCAGCAAGAAGCACTGCACCGCCAGAGGGCGGCCGAGACGCCGCTCGCCCATGTTCGCGCCGTTGCCCTGCGCGCGGCTGCGGCCTGGGGCCGTCAGGCGGTAGAGGCGGCCGACATCGAAGCCGGCGTGCGCCGTTTGCTCAGCGCAGAGGATGCAGCGATCGCGCTAGAATTCCTGATCGAAGATGCGGCCGAGCCTGCAGAACCAGCCAATCATGTCGTGTCAGAGGGGGTGGCGGAGGCAACCTCAATAAGACAAAGTCCGCTTCATTGCGGGACAGGAGCCCCTTGATGATCCTTCACAATCTACTGCGCCGGCATCGGCCCGATCCGGTCGAGGAGCATGTGGAAAATGGCTTGCTTATGTCGGCATGTCTGCTGTGTGGTCGCCCCATGGTCAAACCTTCGAAACGGGGCTGGCAACTGGCGGGACGGGTCAGGCCATGACGGATAGCGAAGCGATCGAACAGGACCCATTTGAGGACATTGCCTTTGGCACCTGGCTGATCGGTCAGCACGGCCGAGACGGCTGGATCGGCGATCTAGCAAGGGCGGCCAAGGCGGATCGAGGATTTCCGCGGCATGGCGACCCGGACGCCGTGCGTCTTCACCTCAATAAGATGCAGGCTGAAAGCGACATGTTTGAAGCGGTCGATGACGCCGAACGATTATGGGCACCATTTTGATGCGCCTCCGACGTTGTGTCTTATAATGTGCCGCCGCGATCCCTATATTGACTGGTGATCAGCGGTACCGAGCATGTCCGGTGCCGCTTCTCCAAAAAATCGAACGCCGGTCGAGAGTTTCGACCGAATTTCCAGAGGCTGGAAACACCTGCGTTGCGTTGGGCTGGCCCCTCGCGCGCCCGATGGAGTACGACCCATGATCGCTTATCTCATTCTCGTGCATCGCTTTCCCGAGCAATTCAAACGCATGTTCCGCGCAATCGGTAGCAGTCAGCGAAATATATAGTGAGATGTCTGAACTTTATGCTTAACGCGCTGCGAAGGCGATGGACAGGTTGATTCATCCCGATCTAGGCTGAGCTTGCACTCGCCTAACCGCAAACCACTGCATAGGATTATCTCTCCTATACCGACCGGCAGCTATCGCTCACCGGCGGGCTGAAAGCCGTCATTCTGCAATCGGCCAGTCTCGAACGTTCCGATCGGCAAAGCGGACCGGCCGCACCTGGGAATGAAAAATCGGCTGCTGAACGGCGGCAAAGGGTCGACAGCGGAGATGGCCGCTACGCGCTCTTTCCAGTCATTCGATGGTCAGGGCGAAAATCAGGATTGAGGCATGATTGCAATTGCGGAGTGGTCCGCTGCGTTATCAACCGGGAGCCCAGCCTCCTTCCGTTCGGAGTATCGGTCAACGAGCTGCACCCCGTGCGGCCTCATCAGCACGGTGAAGCGGACCAGTTCCTCCATCACATCGACGATGCGCTCGTAGTAGCTCGATGCCCGCATCCGGCCGTCTTCGTCGAACTCCTTGTAGGCCATCGCCACTGACGACTGATTAGGAATCGTGAACATCCGCATCCAGCGGCCCAGCAAGCGCAGCGAATTGACGGCATTGAACGATTGCGAACCGCCGGACACCTGCATGACCGCAAGCGTTCTTCCCTGCGTCGGCCGCATCCCGCGCATCTGAAGTGGCAGATGATCGATCTGCGTCTTCATGATGCCGCTGATCTGGCCGTGCCGCTCAGGACTGCACCAGACCATGCCCTCCGACCATAGCGCGTGCTCCCGCAGTTCATGCACCGCCGGGTGATCATCTCCCGCTATCTGATCGGGCAGCGGCAGGTCGCTAGGATCGAAGATCCGCGTCTCGGCGCCGAAGAACTTTAGCAGGCGCGCCGCCTCTTCCACGGCGAGGCGCGAAAACGAGCGTTCCCGCAGAGAGCCGTAGAGCAGCAGAATACGCGGAGGCGGTTGATCCGGGCCAAGGCCGCTGGCGGGACGAGCCAACGCAAAAGCTTTGTCTAGCGCAGGAAGGTGATCGGGGGCGGCGAGTTCGCGCAGTCTCATGCGGAAATACCTTTCTCGTACCAGGGACGGGTCCGCTTCACCAAGGCGACGATCGATAGCATCACCGGCACTTCGACCAGCACGCCCACGACCGTTGCCAGCGCGGCGCCGGAACTGAGGCCAAAAAGGCTGATGGCGGCGGCCACAGCCAGTTCAAAGAAATTGGAGGCACCGATCAGCGCCGAAGGGCCAGCGACGCACCATGCCACGCCAAAACGGCGGCTGAGCCAATAGGCGATGCCGGCATTAAGATAGACCTGAAACAGGATCGGCACGGCAATCAGCGCGATTACCAGCGGTTGCCGGATGATCTGCTCGCCCTGAAAGCCGAACAGCAGCACCAGTGTCAGCAGCAGGCTGGCAAGGCTGATCGGGCCAATGGCGGACAGGAAATGCTGGAGCCGCTTCTCGCCCCCGCGAAGTAGGACTCGGCGGAGCAGTTGCGAGATGACCACCGGGACGACGATGTAGAGTCCCACCGACAGCGCCAACGTGCTCCACGGCACGGTAATCGATGCCACGCCCAGCAGCAATCCTACGAGCGGCGCGAAGGCAAGGACCATGATCAGGTCGTTCAGTGCCACCTGGCTCAAGGTGTAGTTCGGCTCACCATCGACGAGGTTGGACCAGACGAAGACCATCGCCGTGCAAGGCGCAGCAGCCAGCAGGATCAGCCCGGCAATGTAGGACGACGATACGCCTTCAGGCAGCATCGGCGCGAACAGGTGGCCGAGGAAGAAGGTGCCGAGCAATGCCATGGAGAATGGCTTGATCGCCCAGTTCACTACGAGGGTAATGCCGATACCACGCCAGTGCTGCCGAAGGCTATGGAGGGCGCCGAAATCGACCCGTAGCAGCATCGGGATGATCATGAGCCAGATCAGGCCCGCCACCACGAGGTTGACGTTGGCGATCTCCAGCGCTGCGATCGCCTCGAAGGCGCCGGGAAGCAAATGGCCGAGACCGATCCCGACTACGATGCACATGGCCACCCACAGCGAGAGATAGCGTTCGAACAGCGACATGATCGTCAGTCCTTCCCGGAAGCGATAGGCGCGGTCGCGGTGCCGCCACCCAAGGCGATCTGCATGTAAACTGTGTCGAGCCAGCGACCGGCCTTCCAGCCCATGCCGGTCAGGCAGCCGACCTGCTCAAAGCCGCAAGAGCCGTGCAGTGCGACGGAGGCCGGTTCACCGCCACCGATGACAGCGACCATCTGCCGGAAGCCATAGGCATCGGCGGCCTCCAGCAAGGCCTTGAGCAACAGCTTGCCGATGCCGCCACCGCGCCGGTCGTGCGCTACGTAGATGCTGTTCTCGCAAGCATAGGCATAGGCCGGTCTATCCCGGAACTGCGTGGCGTAGGCATAGCCCACCAGCTCAGATCCATCGCAGGCGACAAGGAACGGCCAACTCCGCCCGGTGATCATCAAAATCTTCTCGACGGTCTCGTCCGCGGTCGGCGGCACGACTTCGTAGGTTGCCGTGCCGTGAAGAACATGATGCGCATAAATGGTGGCAATGGCGTCCGCGTCGTCGACCTCAGCCCGGCGAACCGAAAGACTCATCGCCGGGTCGCTTCCACGACTTCGCCGTCTTCCTTGACGAAAGTTCTGCGCTGCTCGGCCGGCAGCAGGTCTAGCACTGCTTCGGAAGGCCGGCAGAGCTTCACGCCCAGTGGCGACACGACCAGCGGCCGGTTGATGAGGATAGGATGCTCCATCATCGCGTCGACGAGGGCCTCGTCCGTCAAGGTCTCGTCGCGGAGGCCCAGTTCGGCATAAGGCGTCCCCTTCTCGCGCAGCAGAGCGCGCGGGGTGATGCCGGCGCGGTCAATGAGTTCCAGGAGCAGCGCACGGCTCGGCGGCGTCTTCAGGTACTCGATAACATGAGGCTCTATACCCGCATTGCGGATCATGGCCAGGGCATTACGAGAGGTCCCGCAAAGCGGGTTATGGTAGATCACGATATCGGTCATTGTTGCCTCTTCAGCAGCAGGTAAGTTCGGCCAGAAGCGGCTCGCACAGTTCGGCGCGCCCCTGGCAGCAATCCTTGGCCAGATAGACCATGAGGCCGCGCAGCGCGTCGAGGTTGGCGCGCTGGATCTGTTGGCGACCACGCTTCTCGGACAGCACCAGGCCGGCCTTCACCATCACGGCCAGATGCGTCGAAAATGTGCTCTGGGTCAGCCCCGACGCTTCGACCAGTTCGCCGGTCGACAAGCCATCCGGCTCATGTCGGATCAGCAGCCGAAACGCATCGAGCCGCGTGGGATGGCCAAGGGTGGAGAGAATGGCAAGGGCGTCATCGGTGTCCATGCATCGAAATTATCCGATGCGATATGGCCCGTCAATGAGATATCGGATATTCCCGATTCTTTATTCGTCAGTCAGGCTTGAGGGCAGCTTGGGACCAATTGCTAGATGGAAGCTGACATTCCGAGATCGGCTCGACGCGCGGTTGGAAGGGAAAACCTGACCGTCTGCTCCTGGGGATCAAAAATCGCCCCTTGAACGGCAAATTTGGGTCGCTGTTAGGCGAAGAGCTTTGGGAAAAGCGTATCCTGGGTGTCACTTGGGAAACGAAGCGATACGGGCCCCTTCGGGGTATCCGACGCCAGCAATCCAGCATCGGTTAGCTCCTTTAGGACGCGTCGCGCGCTGCGCTCGGGCAGACCCGTAAGGCGCGGAGCAGCACCCCGCTCGAATTCTCCTCGAATAAGGGCTTCCTGGAGTAGCCAGTTACCCTCCGGAGACAAGCCATCTGTGATCAACACATGGCGCTCAAGCCGCTTCGATAGAGTGTCGAGTTCGAAGAGGCTCGACATGTAGCTGATTTGATCGAGACAGACTTTGAGAAACCACTCAGCAAATCCCACCAGATGCGCTTCGGAAAGGTTTCCCCGGCCATCGCGATCTCCCTGACGCGGTGCATCGGCCGAGGCCATGTACTTGCGATATTCTGTCCGGCCAGCATCTCCGGGCTCCAGCCCGCGTGCAAGCCCTCGAGATACCGACCATAGCCCGTGCGCGCCGATCCCTGCCTTGAGCGCCATGGCGTGGCTCATCAACCGACTAATCCGGCCATTGCCATCGGGAAAGGGGTGAATCCAATTGAACCGGTGGTGTGCTGTTGCCAGTGCCAGTATGCGCTTTGCTTTCCCGGCTCCCACTGCGGTCAAGCGCATTCCATCCTCGGGTTCAAAGGCAAACCGCAAGAAGAAATAGCTCATGAAATCGGCCACTCTGGCCGACGATGTCGGAATGTGGCGGCCGATCTGGACATCGTGCTCAGCCCTTGATCGCCATTCGCCCGGCGTCATTACAAAGCTTCGCTCTCCACCGCGCACGGTGAGCATGTCGATCGAGGCATCCGCGTAGAAATCTCGATGCAGTTGCAGGATAAAATCGGGGTCGGCAGGATCCGGAAGTTCGCCATGAATGGCAGCGCGATCGATGGCTTCCTGTACGCGGTAATGCGCTGCAGCTTCGGCCATGAGATCTCGTTGATCGTCATCGCGTTCGCCGGCCAACGCGCGCTCGATATCCCGTGGACGGGTGCGGTGTCCCTCGATGAGGTTACTGTAGTAGGTATTCATCACTCGCACGAGGCTGACGAGATGGAGTGCGGTCTGCGGATGAAGTGCTCGCCCGAGGCCTTCGGCCCTGGCTGCTATTTCGGCGACGAGATCCGGCAAATCACCGGCCGGTGCATCGATCCGTGCTGGCTCAATCTGAGTGGGGGATTCGACGTTCACTGCCACAGTTTTGGCCGATCCTTCTAGCCGGTTCTCTTATGCTCACATTAGCCCAAGAATAGCCGTTTTTCCAGCCTTGATGCTTTACTTTTCGCACTGCCTGATGGGCTATGGAGTGGCAATTTGGCCGGTCATTTGGCCGATCTTCTTGCCGAAGTTCGCCCTCCGTTACTGGGCCCCGTTCCGAAAGTCCTAGCGTCGGATCCAATACAGGCGTCCCCCCCTGATGCCGGATAGAGACCTCCGACTATTCGAGACGCTGCAACATTATCTTCCGGAATTCGACGGGATGCCCTTCACTCTGCAAGGCGACATAGCCTCTGCCGAGATGAAGCGTGCCACCCGCAGTCGCAATCAAGGGGCGAGCGTCATCATCTTCGGGATCCAGTTGCGCCCCGGAATAACGCAATACTGGCTTCCCATCGATGAAATGCGTAATCTGACCAGAGGGAAGGACTTCGACTTCCGCCTCGGTCCAGCGGCCGATGGGAATAAGAGGCGAGGTGGAGGCGATGCAATGCGGCAGGTCGCGATTGCCATCGACGACGACGGTCGTTCCCGGTGTACACAGATTGCCGCTGGGTTCCTCCGACGGGCGAGGGACGCCAAGCAACTGCATTTCCAGGCTCACCGGAAACGCCTGATCCTTTCGCATCGTTTCTGGCGCTTGAGCAAGAAGCATAAGCCCGGAGTTGGTGGCCTGCCACGGCTTGATACCCGCGATGGACTGACCAGTGAAACGATATTCAAAACGAATCCGAAATGACTTGAGTTGCGTGTGCCAGAACAGGTGGCCGAACTCTCCGTTGAAGGCCTCATATTCGTCGTAGGAGACGTGGATAGCGCCATCTTTTACGATGAAAGTGTGTCGAGGATCCTCGCCCAGGGCATGGCCCGTGATTTTCGGAACCCAGCCGGACAAATCCTTCCCGTCGAATATGGGCTCCCATTTGGTGGCAGGGGCCGCCGCCCCAGACAACAGGCCTATACCAAAGAGCGCAGCGATTTGTCGCAATGGCCTGGTCGATCCTGCTCCGAGCATGCGCTTCTTCTCCTTGTTGCCGTTGTGCCGATCCACCGGTCAGCCAAACTCATCGCCAGAAAGGGAGGTGAAAACAATGCTCCCCACTAACGCTCCGCATTCCCCCACAGTGAAATTTCAGATCATCCATCCAGAACGGTCTTCATATCTTCAAGGGCGAGGGCGATGAGAATTTCCATGCTCGTTCGGGCTTTGCGCGGATCGCGCCGCGCGATTGCGTCCACCACCCTCGCATGATCCGGTACAGGATCGCCCAAAGGTTGGATCGCTGCCGATGACATCGATTTTGGTTCAATTTTAAAGCGCCATGGCTCAATTTTGCCGATCACCGACAGCGAGTATCGTGCAATTCTGGAGTCCTTTGGGCGAAGCAATTATTCGCGTGATTGCAGACCACACTGAGATGTAAAAGCCCTCATCATTTCTGATCCGCACACGCTGACATCGCCGATCCGGCTCTTATCGATCGCAAGTGCCATTGCCTCATTCGAGCGATTGCGGATTCGATAAAATCGGCCTGATCGGGCTTCAGGCAGAAAACAGCCACACAAATTGTCTTAAGGGCTTGAAGAGCAGCAGGTGGCTGCAATTATTGAAATGAAAATCTCATCCTCACCCTGACGGCTGCAGCCGCCGCAGGGTGGGGAGAAAGAACCCACCTCAAATGATCTATGTCAGTGAAGAAGACCGCAAGCGCATCGCGCTTGCGAAGGAGGCCGCTCGCGCATTCGCCGGGATGGTCGGCTGGATGGTCGAGCCTTGCACATCGCCAATGCCGTCCGTGCTAGCGGACTTCGAATATGCCGACCGCGCCAACATCGTGATGGCGCACTGGCAAAAGAAGCTCTCGCTCACCGCCCTCATCAAAGCCGTTGCCGAGTGTCGAACTGATCTTCTCCTGGTCGAGCCGAGCCACGTCTCAGGAAAGCAGGCCGGCAACTACATCACGCTGTTGCTGTGGCGCGATGGTGAGGTTCAGATCATCACGAGCCTCGGGATGTGGCTTCAGGAACCCGGCGGGCCGATCCACCTGGTCACAAATCCGGAGAGCCGCGACGAGATGCGGGCATTCATGGTCGATCGCGGCGGCATTTGTCCGCTGCCAACTCTGCCCTGGTCAACCGCAGAAGCAGAACGGCTCGGTTTCTCGACCGCCCGACGCCACTGGGAGCTGACCGTGGAAGGGCGTTGCGCATGAGCGGGAACGACAATCTCCGATGGCTGGACAACCTGCCGGTTGGCTGGGCGCAGCTCTACCGCGACCTCCTGTCTGATCTCGCGGCGAACGGCATCACGGCCTGCGTGGACGAGGCGAAGGAAAAATTCGGTTCGCTCCGGATTTATCTCGAGCCCAGGGTTCCCGAAGCACGACCCTACATCGCCGCAGCCGAAGAGCGGTCCAAGGTTACCTGCCAACGATGCGGCGATCCGGGAGAAATGCTCATGCGTAATCGCATCGTTGCCACTCTCTGTCCGGTCCACGGCGACGGCTTTTCCAAGCCAGCCAGGCCGCCGGTGGTCACGGTTTACATAAAGACGGTGGACATCTCGGACGAGTAGGCGCCGCCGCCGCGGCGAAGGCCAAGTTTGAAGTGGCTCAGGCAGCTGAGCAAAATGGAATGAAAAAAGGGGCAAGGCGCGGCACCGCTCGGCTGCCGCGCGCCCTCAACGCGAAAGTCTCTCAATATGCAGGATAATGTTACACCGTGTTCCTTCGGGAGCGCGAACGGCTTGCCGTGGATCAAAGCTGCAACCCATCGCGCCATCATGATGCTGGCGGCAGATATTGGCGGGCCGATCGACTTCAGCCCGGAGCGGCGCTTCCCGGGCGCGCGGCATGGCGTGCTACTGGAAGGCGCCAATCTCCTGATCGTCGGGACCCGGACCGGGCCGAACATCGGGCTAAATGACGTCAGCGCGGTCGCGAGGCCGTATGGTATGGACCTGCTGCTCGCGCGCTTCTCTGGTCCAGTCGTGAAATACGACATTTATCGCTGCAAAGACGATCAGTGGTTTACCGGCTATCAGCGCGCATGGTTTGAGGACCGCTACTGGTTCTGCCCGCCCGATGAAGTCGATCAGCCATTCATCCTGGCACACCGGCGCGGCCTGCAATTCTCCACCCATGCGCCTTGCCCCGATGCCCGGCGCTTTGAAGCCGGTCTCTCGCTGGCGGCGCAGACCAGCACGCAGTGGCAGGAGGCGGCATGAGCAAAGCCAAATCGAAGCCTGCCACGGCCGATCAGCCAGAGATGCTGTCCTGCTTCACGCTGGATCCTGCCGATGACGGCAGCTTCAAATATATCCGCTACTTCTACAAACAGGATGTACATCGTGCCGGAATAGCCGACATGGTTATGGCGAAGCTGACGCCTGCCGGGCACAAGGCATCGCGTCATGATTTGCTGCTGCCTGACGCAGCCAGCGGTGAATATATGGACCTCAGCTATCTGCTGCAGCGCTACGATGCGATGCTGCCCGCGGCTGAGCGGACCGGATACGCCCAATTCACCCTGGCACTGCCATCAGATCAGCCACCGAATGTGGGATGGGAGCAGGTGCGAGCGTGGGTTCGGAGCTATTTTGTGCGTCAGGAGCAGCTCGCCGCACTGATGGTTCTCCATCTGCCCTATCTGGCGGGGTCATCAAATGCCGCTCACATCCATATCCTGCTCCCGGCACGCCGGCTGTCGATGAATGGGTTTACCGGCCAGGCACGCGACGTCTGTTCGGATAGTGGCTGCCATGATGCATGGAACGCCTGGATCAGCTTTCAGAAGGAGGGCGGCTCATGCGTAAAGTGACGATGATCGATCCGCCCCATGGCTGGCGCTATGGCTTTCCCAAGCCCCTCACTCTTGGTGAGGGGCAGAGCCTGCAGGATTGGTTGATCGAAAATGGATACCCCCAGGCCGAGATCAACGTCTTCGGGATCGTCCATCTGCCTTGCCGGTACTGGACGCGGGAAATCGAGGAGCCGCCGCCCCATGAACTGAACGCGCATGACATAGGCGAGAGGAGGAAGCTCATCCTTGCCCGCCGTCTTATCGCCGCGCTTCGGGCCAATCTGGACCTCATCATTCAGGCGCAGGCGGAGAATGACCGGCAGCTGGCAAGCCATCGTGCGACCATTGGAAACAGGGCATGGCGCTTTCTACTGAGGCGATCCATCGATGAGATCATCGCCTATATGCTTCAGAAGTCCCCGACCGGGAGAACTCTACGTTCAACCAGTCCATTCTCCATGATCCTGCCGCCCGAGCCCGAAGCAGAACGGCGAAGGATGTGGCGTGCGGCCAAGGCAGAGTTGCTCGCCGATTACCTGAGCGGGGGAAAGGGAATCAGAAATTTCCAGCTCAGGCCAAACGCAGACCGAGACACTATCGATATGGAAAATTGAAAAAGGAAATCCACAGGCGTGTCAGATTTTCCCAGCATGCTCCTGCATGCTTATTTGACCTATATTTGACAACTTTCTCAGGCAGTCGCCTAAGCCATTGAAAAATATGGTGACCCCTACGGGAATCGAACCCGTGTTTCAGCCGTGAAAGGGCCGCGTCCTAACCGCTAGA
Source organism: Sphingobium yanoikuyae (assembly GCF_013001025.1). Taxonomy (NCBI): domain Bacteria; kingdom Pseudomonadati; phylum Pseudomonadota; class Alphaproteobacteria; order Sphingomonadales; family Sphingobiaceae; genus Sphingobium; species Sphingobium yanoikuyae. Next base: position 3,917,495 of record NZ_CP053021.1, read on the forward strand.
CGAAGGGGCCGTTCGTTGTCGCCGCCGTGGCAGCGCTGCGAAGCGAGGGCGCAATTAGGCGGGACTGGCGAAAGGGTCAACCCCCTTTGCGCAAGAAAATTGCAATCTTTCTCAATCCGCCCAGGCGGCGTCCTCCAGATGCAGCTCTGCGGCGGGTCGGCTGCCCCAATCGTCGATCTTCGCACGGCCCGCCACCCACAGGCGGCGGTCGCGCGGCGCACCCAGAATCGCCTGACCCAGTTCCGATTCGGCCTGGCGGAAGGCGATCGTCTTGATCGACCGGCCATCATCGCCCGCCATGATCGCCCGCAAATGGCCATTGCCGACCACATCGGCGCGAATCACCCGCATCGGCCCGGCGGCGATCAACGGCGCGGGCCAGCCTGCGCCATAGGGGCCGCCCGCCTCGATCGCGGCGACGAAGTCGGGATTGACCCCGGCCGGCGCCAGCACCGCGTCGATCAGCAGCGCCCGCTCGTCCCGCGCACGGACAACGGCGGCCGACAGGCGATCGTCCAGGAACTCGGCCAGCGCATCGACCTTGTCGGCCATCACGGTAAGCCCCGCCGCCATCGCATGGCCGCCGCCCGCGACCAGCAGGCCGCTATCCTTGGCCGCCAGCACCGCCGCGCCCAGATCGACGCCGGAAATGGAGCGGCCCGACCCTTTGCCCACGCCATCCTCGTCCAGCGCGACGACGATGGCGGGACGGCCGGCCCGTTCCTTGAGCCGCCCGGCAACGATGCCGATGACGCCGGGATGCCAGCCCGGCCCGGCGACCAGCGCCACGGCCCGATTGTCCTGCGCCGCCAGCAAGGCCTCCGCCTGTTCCTGCACGATCGATTCGATCGCGCGCCGTTCCTCGTTCAACCGATCCAGTTCGGCGGCGATTCGCGCGGCCTCGGCCGGATCTTCGGTGGTCAGCAGCCGCACCCCCAGATCCGCCTTGCCGACACGCCCGCCGGCATTGATGCGCGGCCCGAGCGCGAAGCCCAGATCATGGCAGAGCGGCGCACGATTGAGGCGGCTGGCGTCCATCAGCGCGGCAAGGCCGATATTGCGCCGCTTGGCCATGACCTTGAGCCCCTGCGCCACGAAGGCGCGGTTGAGCCCCTTGAGCTGCGCGACGTCGGCGACGGTGCCGAGCGCGACGATGTCGAGCAACTCCATGATCGCCGGTTCCGGCCGGGTCGCGAACCAGCCGCGCGCGCGCAGCGTCCGCAGCAAGGCCGCACCCAGCAGGAAGGCCATGCCAACGGCGGCGAGATGGCCATGGACGGCCGCGCCCGCATTTTCGTCCAGCCGGTTGGGATTGACCAGCGCCAGCGCCACCGGCAGCGCCGCCGCGCATTTATGATGGTCGACGACGACGACATCGACCCCGGCCGCCTTAGCCATGTCGAGCGCCTCGAACGCCTGCGCGCCGCAATCGACGGTGACGATCAGTTGCGCGCCATCCCCCGCAAGCCGCACCAGCGCCTCGCCCGACGGGCCATAGCCCTCCATCAGCCGGTCGGGGATATAGGGCCGGGCATCCAGGCCAATGTCGCGCAGCAACCGGATCAGCAGCGCCGCGCTGGTCGCGCCATCGACGTCATAATCGCCGAAGATGCGGACATCCTCGCCGCGCTGGACTGCATCGGCCAGCCGCTCGGCCGCCGCATCCATGTCGCGGAACAGGCTGGGGTCGGGCATGAAATGGCGGATGGTCGGGTTGCGATGCGCCTCCACCCCGTCGGGCGGACAGCCGCGCGCCAGCAGCAGCTGCGCCACCAGATCGTCGGGCTGATAGCCGGGCGAACGCGCGTCCGCCCCCAGGCCGCGCCAGCGCCAGGGCTGGCCAGTGATCGAACGGGTGATGTTGAGCGCAAATGTCATGAAGCGGCTCTAGACCGGCGGGGGCACCGATGGAAGCGCCGCGCCGCCGGGCGAAATCGTCACGCAGGCGGAACCGTTGCAAGTCATTGGGCGTATTGCCTGTTTGCCGGACATATGGGATGCCCGGTGCGAAAGGGGCATCGCAGACAGATGAAGAAGCGGCAGGCGAGATATGTTCGGCATGCGCTGGGCATGATCATGGCAGCCGCCTCTCCCCTGCCCCTGATGGCGCAGACGGTTCCGGCCAGCGCCCCCAGCACCACAGCGCCCGCCGACGAAGAACCGATCCTGCCCGACGACGAGTTCAACGCGCGCCTGCCCGGCGCCGGCAACGTCGACGACAAGGCTAGCAATAGCGGGACCGACAGCAAGGCCCCCTTGCCCTCGATCGACGACTGGCTGGACCAGCAGATGCCGGCCCAGGGCGGTTCCCAAGGCAGCGCGCCGGCCAGCGGCACGGCACCCGCGACCGGCGCCGAACTGCCCCCCGCCACCGAGCCGCCGGTCGAAACCGAACTGGCCCAGCCGCTGCCCGCGCTCGACAGCGTGACCGTGCCGGAAAATGTCGCCGATGATGACAGCGACGAAAAGATGCCCGAGGTCCGCTACGCGACCCAGCTTGACGGTTTCGGCAAGACCGGCCTGGAGGATGAATTCCGCGCCGCGTCAGCCCTGGTCGACGGCAAGGGCAAGGCCGAGACCGCATCAATGGTGCAGCAGCGCGCCCAGGCCGACGAGCAACTGGCGGTGCGGCTGTTCCATTCGGAAGGCTATTATGATGCCACCGCCCTCGCCTCGCTCGACCAGCAGCAGGATGGCACGCTGAAGGCGATCCTGTCGGTAACGCCGGGCAAGCGCTACAAGATCAACGAGATCGTCATCCATGCGCCCGAGACGATCCCGCCCGGCCTGATCCGCGACAGCCTGACCTTGAAGACCGGCGATTATATCGTCGCCACTGCGGTCGAGGCGGCGGAGGCCAATGTCGCGCTCAAGCTGCCGGAGCATGGTTATGCCTTCGCCAGGATCGGCGACCGCGACATCTTGCTCGATCCCGCGACCGTGACCGGCGACTATACCCTGCCGGTCGAGCCGGGCCCGCGCGGCACATTCCGCACCATTACCACCAGCGGCGAGAAGCAGGCGTTCGGCGCAGACCATATGGCGGTGATCGCCCGCTTCGACAAAGGCGACCTTTATGACAGCCGCAAGGTCGACGATCTGCGCAAGGCGCTGGTCGCGACCGGCCTGTTCGCCAGCGTCGCGGTCGATCCGGTCCAGACCGGCGAGCCCGGCCCGGATGGCACCGAATATGTCGACCTGCATGTCGATCAGGAAGCCGGCCCGGCCCGGCGGCTGGCCGGCGAACTGGGCTATGGCACCGGACAGGGCTTCCGCGCCGAAGGCAGCTGGACCCATCGCAACTTGTTCCCGCCCGAAGGCGCCCTGATCGCCAGCGTCATCGCCGGCACCCAGGAACAGGGCGTATCGGGCACCTTCCGCCGGTCCAATGCGGGCAAGCGCGACAAGACCTTCCAGGCCGGCGCCGGCGTCAACCACCAGAAATATGACGCCTATGAAGCCTTCACCCTGGGCCTCAACGCCAGCTGGTCGCGCCAGTCGACACCGATCTTCCAGAAGCGCTGGACCTATACCTATGGCGGCGAAATCCTGCTTTCGAACGAAAATACCACGATCGACGAAAGCGGCGAAAACAAGCGGCTGACCTATTTCATCGGCGCACTGCCGGTGCAGGTCGGCTATGACCGCTCCAACGACCTGCTCAACCCCACCAGCGGCTTCCGCGCCAATCTGCGCGTATCGCCCGAGGCGTCCCTGCAGGGCAATGTCTCGCCCTATGTCCGCGCCAGCTTCGACCTGGCCGGCTATTATCCGATTTCCGACAGTTTCGTGCTGGCGGCGCGGACCAAGATCGGCATGATCAACGGCGTCGCCCGCGACGATGTCGCGCCTTCGCGGCGCATCTATGCCGGCGGTGGCGGGTCGGTGCGCGGCTATGGCTATCAGGAACTGGGGCCAAAGGACGCGAACAATGATCCGATCGGCGGCCGATCGGTCAATGAATTTGCGGTCGAGGGCCGCTATCGCTTCGGCAATTATGGCGTCGTCGCCTTCGTCGATGCGGGTCAGGTCTATGAAAGCCAGATCCCGCAATTTTCCGACATCCGCTATGGCGTGGGCCTGGGCGGACGTTTCTACACCAATTTCGGACCCTTCCGCGCAGATATAGCCATGCCGATCAACCGCCAGCCCGGCGAATCCAAATTCGCCCTCTACATCGGTATCGGACAGGCCTTCTGATGGCGGCAGATACCCCTCCCCCCGCGCCCGAAGCGACCGAGTCCGTGGTGATCCGCCAGGGCCGCCCGCTGTGGCAGAAGATCGCCATCGGCCTGGCCGGCCTGATCGTCGGGCTGGTGGTGCTGGTCGCGGGCCTGCTGCTGTTCCTCGATACCCAGCCGGGCAAGAGTTTCCTCATCAAGCAGATCGCCGCGCTCAAGATGGAATCGGGCATGGGGATCGAGGTCGGCCGGATCGAGGGATCGATCTATAGCGACATGACCATCCACGACCTGATCCTGCGCGATCCCAAGGGCGTGTTCGCGGTCAGCCCCAGGGTCCATGTCGTCTGGCGCCCGTTCCGCTACCTCCAGAACCATATTTCGGTGCAAAATCTGGAAAGCCCGCTGGTGGTGCTGGCGCGCAGCCCGCAATTCAACCAGACCCCGACCGATCCCAATGCGCCGATCCTGCCCGACCTCGACATCGACGTCGACCGGATGCGGCTCGACCGTTTCCTGCTCGCCAAGCCGGTGATCGGCCAGAAGCGCGAGATCGCGATCGACAGCGTCGTCCATATCGCTGACGGCCGCGCCCAGCTGTCCGCCAATGCGGTGGTCGACAGCGGCGATCGGCTGCAGGCGAAGCTGGACGCGGTGCCGGCACAGAATCGCCTGGCGATGAGCGGCACGCTGACCGCGCCCAAGGGCGGCGTGATCGCGGCGATGAGCGGCCTGCCCGACGGCATGACCGCCTCGCTCGACGGCAAGGGCACCTGGCAGGCCTGGAACGGCAAGCTGATCGCCACCACGCCCAAGGGCGAACTGGCCAATATCGCGCTCGCCGCCCGCGACGGCAGCTTCACCGCCAAGGGGCCGCTGCGCCCCGGCCTCGTCTATGGCGACATTGCCGACCGGCTGACCCGGCCGCAGCTCGACGTCGACCTGTTCGCCGGCCTCAACGAACGGCGCGTCAACCTCAAGGGGTCGCTGCGCTCGCCCGCCATGTCGGCCGATGCGCAAGGTCTGGTGGACCTGGGCAAGAGCACATTCAGCGCGCTCAAGATCAATGCCGCGCTGCTGCAACCGGGCGCCTTCATGGACAAGGTGAAGGGCAAGGATGTCCGCGCCTCAATCATCCTCGACGGGCCGATGGCGACGCCCTTCATCGATTATGACATCAGCGCCACATCCCTCGCCTTCGACGCCACCGGCATCGAGAATCTGAAGGCCAGCGGCCGCGCCGTGATCGACGCCGATCGCATCCGCATCCCGGTCAACGCGACCGCGAAGCGCGTCACCGGCCTCAATGCCGCCGCCGGCGGCCTGATGACCAATTTGCGGGTGAAGGGCGACTTTGCCTATGCCGGCGGCAAGCTGATCAGCGACAATCTCAAGCTCGACAGCGACAAGATCGACGCCACCGCCATCATCCTCGCCGATCTTGACAACGCCATCTACCGCGGCGCGCTGAAGGGGCGGGTCAACGACTATCGGATCGACGGCGTCGGCATCGTCAACCTCAACACCGACGTCAAGCTGATCCCCGGTCCCAAGGGCGGCTTCGGCCTGTCGGGCATGTTCGGCGTGCGCACAGCGCGCTGGGAAAATGCCTCGGTCCGCGACTTCCTGGGCGGCAATGCGGTGATGTCCGGCAGGATCGGCATGACGCCGGAGGGCAAGTTCACCCTGGCGGGGCTCAAGGGCGCCGCGCCCAATTTCCAGATCAAGTCCGGTTCGGGCAGCTATGACACCAACGGCCAGCTCGCCTTCGACACCGAAGCCTATTCGAAACAATATGGCCCGCTGTTCCTGACCGTGCGCGGCACGGCGGACCGGCCGCAGGCAGTGCTGCGCGCGCCGCGTCCCAATGTCGGCGTGCAGCTGACCGATGTCGTTGCCAAGCTGAATGGCGAACCGGCCGGCTATCGCCTCGATGCCACCGGCGGATCGCCCTATGGCCCCTTCTTCGCCAATGTGCTGATCCGCACCGCACAAGGGCCGCTGACGATCGACGTGACCAAGGCGCGCTTCGCCGGGGTCGACATGAACGGCCGCATCCAGCAGTCCAATGCTGGCCCCTTCACCGGCCAGCTGGCGATGAACGGGTCGGGCATCACCGGTGCGGTGAAACTCAATGCCGTCGGCAAGCTACAGGGCGTCGACGTCAACGCGACCGCCAGCAATGCCAAGCTGCCGGGCGAGGCCGACATCGTCATCGGCCGCGCCGTCGTCACCGCCTCCATGCTGCTGAGCGACCAGCCCAAGGTGATCGCCGACGTGCAGATGGCGAACGCCGCCTATGGCGACTATGTCGTGCGCAAGGCGCGGGCAAAGCTCGATTATCAGGGCGGCCGGGGCAAGGCCCAGCTGGTCGCCGATGGTTCCAGCGGCGTACCCTTCTCGGTCGCGGTCAACGCCGCACTGCGCCCCGACCTCTATGCCGTCGCGCTGCAGGGCAAGGCCAGCAATGTCGATTTCCGCCTGAACCAGCCGGCGATCATCCGCGCGGAAAAGACCGGCTATCGGCTGGAACCGGTCAGCCTGGTGCTGCCGCAGGGCAAGGTCGATCTGGCTGGCCATTTCGGCACGGACACGGCGCTGCAGGCCCGTTTCAAGGATTTCGACCTCGCCATCGCCAATGTCGCCAATCCGGGCCTGGGCATCGGCGGCAAGGCGACCGGCATGGTCGATTACAGCCAGAACGGGACCGCCTTCCCGACCGCGACCACACGCCTGGCGATCAGCGATTTCCGCCGGTCGAGCCTGGCCGCCGTGTCCGACGCAGTGTCGATGAATGTCGAGGGCAAGCTGTCCTCCGCCGGCGGCGACATGCGCGGCCTCATCCGCAGGGGCAACAGCACGATCGGCCGCTTCGTCGCCACCATGGCCCCGCCGGGACCAGGCGCCAACTGGTCGGAACAGCTGATGGCTGCGCCGCTGGGCGGCGGCATCCGCTATGCCGGCCCGGCCGACGTGCTCTTCTCCTTCGCCGGCCTTGCCGATCAGCGGCTGAGCGGCGGCATCGCGGTCGCAGCCGATTTCGGCGGCCGACTGACCGCGCCGCAGCTCAACGGCCTGGTCCGCGCCAATGCGCTGACCTATGACAATACGAGTTTCGGCACCCGCGTCACCCAGATGAAGCTCGACGGCCGCTTCACCAACGACCGGCTCGACATTCGCGACTTTTCCGGCCGCGCCGGCAACGGCACGGTCCAGGCCAGCGGCACGGTGGGCCTGGCCGCCGACAGCGGCTTCCCGATGAACATCGCGGTCAAGATGGACCATGCCCGCCTCGCCCGCAGCGAAGCGATCACCAGCGTGGTCAGCGGTACCCTCGCTATCACCAACAGCGCGGAAAATGGCGGCTTGATCAAGGGCGACCTGTCGCTGCCCGAGACCCGCTATCGCGTCGCCTGGCAGGGCGGCACCGAGATTCGTGAATTGCAGGGCGTCCGCCGCAAGGGCGAGGGCCAGGATGTGCTGGCGCAGCGTATCGCCGACCGCAAGGCCGCCGCTGCATCGCCGACCAACTGGAAACTCGACATCCGCCTGCGCGCCGACAACCAGATCTATGTCACCGGCATGGGCCTCGATTCCGAATGGAAGACCGACATGCGCGTCACCGGCACCGCGACCAAGCCGCGCGTCAGCGGCAAGATCGAGGTGATCCGCGGCCGCTACAGCTTCTCGGGCCACCAGTTCGACCTGGATCAGGGCGTCATCACCTTCAATGGCGACATGATGAACCCGACGCTGGCGATCAAGGCGCTGACCGAGATTGACGATGTCAGCGCGGGCATCGCCGTCGCCGGCACCGCGCAGCAGCCGGACATCACATTCGTGTCGACGCCGACATTGCCGCAGGACGAGATTCTCTCGCGCATCCTGTTCGGTGACAATGTCGCCAATCTGTCCGCTACCCAGGCGATCCAGTTGGCCGCCGCTCTCAACGGCCTGCGCGGCGGCAGTGGCGGGCTCAATCCGATGGGCAAGCTGCAGGGCGCATCGGGTCTCGACCGGATCGGCATCGTCGGCGGTGACGAGGATACCGGGCGCGGCACGTCGCTCGCCGTCGGCCAGCATATCTCCAACAATATCTATGTGGAGGTCGTGACGGACTCGAAGGGCTTTACCGCCACCCAGCTGGAAGTCGCCCTGTCGAAGACGCTGAGCATCCTGTCGAAGACCGGCACCAATGCGGGATCTTCCGCCGCACTTCGTTATTCTAGGGACTATTGATCCGGCGCCAGGGTGGCGCCGCCACAACAGGAGAATATGTGCCCTTCGCCCCGTCGCTCTGCCGCCCGCTGATCTGTGCCGTCGCCCTCTCCGCAGCGCCGGCCGCGCTGGCGGAAACCCCGCGCGAGCTGCTGACTGCGGCGGCCTTCCAGACCAGCGACAAGGCGCGGGCGCTGAGCCTCATCGGCCAGGCCATCAGCGCCGCCGACCGCATATTGATGACCGCCCCCAATGATCATGAGGCGGTGCTGCAACGCGCGGTCGCGATCGGCTATCGCGCCAAGCTGACCCGCAGCCGAGCCGATGCGCGCAGCTCGCTTTCCGCATTCGAGGCGCTGGCCGCGCGCAATCCGCGCGATGCCGAGGCACAGATGGTGATCGCCGGCTGGCATCTCGACGCGATCGACCAGCTTGGCAGCTTCATCGCCCGCACCGTGCTGGGCGCCAAGGAGCAGGTGGGGGAGGCCGCTCTGGGCAAGGCGGTCGCGCTGGGCGGCAACCGCGCCTTCTATTCGGGCCTGGCGGCATTGATGCGCATCCGCGCCGATCATAATGATGTCGCCGGCGCACTGGCGCTGGCCGAACGGGCGGCCAATGCCCCTGCCCCCGCCCCGCTCGACCAGTTGATGAAGCGCAATGCCGCCGCCATCCTGCCCGCCCTGCGCGCCGGCAATGGCAAGGCCGCCGCCGCCCAGGCGCGCAAGCTGCTGCCGTTCGGCAAGCTGCCGGAATAGCGCGACAGCGGCCTGCAGCATCGGCAGGATGACATCTTGCCGAATCTCTCCTGAAGGATGGCCATGCGTCTCGCGATCGAAGCGACCCTCAACTATGAATTTTCCGGGCCGACCGACGTATTGATGGCCGTCGAGGCCGCCGCCATGGCCGATCAGCGCATCGTCGAACAATCGCACATCATCGACAATGCCGGGCCGCTGACCAATTTGATGGGCGGCAGCGCGATCGGCCGGCGCACCTGGACGCGCAGCGGCACCGGGCGGATGCTCAGCCGCTACAAGGCGCTGGTCGATGTAGACCGGTCCGCGCCCGATCTCTTCTCGCTCGCCCGTTCGCCGCTGCCCAGCCTGCCGCAGGATGTGCTGCCCTTCATCTGGCCCAGCCGCTATTGCGAGGCGGACCGGTTCGTCAGCTTCGTCTGCGGCCATTTCGAAGGGCTGGACGGTGGCCCGCTGGTGCAGGCACTGGTCGGCTGGGTGCATGACAATCTGCAATATGTGCCGGGCAGTTCGGATATCACCACCACCGCCGCCGACACTTTCGTCGCCCAGCGTGGCGTGTGCCGCGACTTCGCGCACCTCACCGCCGCGCTGATCCGCGCGCGCGACATTCCCGCCCGGCTGGTGTCGGTCTATGCCGCCGATCTCGACCCGCCCGATTTCCACGCGGTGGTGGAAGTGTGGCTCGACGACGCCTGGCATATGGTCGACGCGACGGGATTGGCCCCGATCGAGGGGATGGTCCGCATCGCCGTCGGCCGCGACGCCACCGACATCGCCTTCATGACCATCTTCGGCAGCGCCCAGATGAACGAACAGGCGATCCATGTGACGCGGATGGAAGAACCCAGGGACGTTACGGCCCCTTGACCCCGGCCCTGCCGCCCGCCTAGCCTATACTCAGACAAATTGAGGAAGGGGATGGCATGGGCGTGCAGCTTTCGGGACGGGCTTGGGTGCGAACGCGGCGATCACTGCTGGCGGCGACGGCGGGCTTGCTCGCCGGTCTTGCCGGCGCATCGGCCCCGGCGGCTGCGCCCGGCGACAGCGCCGTCCTGACGGTCGATACCGGCAAGCCCGGCGCCACCATCGATCCCAATATCTATGGCCAGTTCGTCGAGCATCTGGGCCGCGGCGTCTATGAAGGCATATGGGTCGGGCCAGGCAGCCCCATCCCCAATGTGCGCGGCATCCGCAGCGATGTGGTCGCCGCGCTGCGCCAGGTGAAGGTACCGGTGATCCGCTGGCCGGGCGGCTGCTTTGCCGATGGCTATCATTGGCGCGACGGCATCGGCCCGGCGGCGCAGCGCCCCGCCGGCATCAACGCCGCCTGGGACAAGTCGGCCGAAACCAATGCGTTCGGCACCCATGAATATATGGATTTCCTGGACCAGATCGGCGCCAAGGCCTTCGTGTCGGTCAATGTCGGATCGGGCAGCGTGCGCGAGGCGGACGACTGGATGCGCTACATGACCGCGCCGGCCGACAGCCAGCCGGGCAAGGAACGCGCCGCCAATGGCCATGCCGCACCCTGGGCCGTGCCCTTCATTGGCGTCGGCAATGAAAGCTGGGGCTGTGGCGGCAACATGACCGCCGACACCTATGCCACCGCCTTCCGCCATTATGCCGCCTTCCTGCGCGCCTATTCGGGCGAGCGGGCAAAGCTGATCGCGGTGGGCGCGGATACCGACGATTATGAATGGACCGAAAAGGTCATGGCGCAGGCGATGAAATGGCGCCCCAATCCCACGCCGCTCGCCTACAATACCGAACGCCCGCTGATGTGGGGCCTCTCGCTCCATTTCTACAGCTTCGCCGGCAATGACTGGCGCAACAAGGGGCGCAATATCGGCTTTGGCACCGACCAATGGGCCGCGGCGCTGGCCCGCGCCCATCTGACCGACGAACTGATCCGCCGCCATGCCGCGATCATGGACCGCTATGATCCCAAGAAGCAGGTGGCGATCGCGGTCGATGAATGGGGCGCCTGGTTCGACAGCGAGAAGGACGCGCCCTCGCAGCTCTACCTCGAAAGCACGCTGCGCGACGCGGTGATTGCGGGGATGAGCCTCAACATCTTCAATAATCATGCCGACCGGGTGCGCATGGCCAATGTCGCGCAGATGGTGAACGTCATCCAGTCGCTGGTGCTGACGCAGGGCGCCAAGATGGTGGTGACGCCGACCTGGCATGTGTTCGACCTCTACAAGGTCCATCAGAATGCGACGATGATCCCGGTCGATGTGCAGGCGCCCGACTATGTCGCGGGCGCGGTGCGGCTGCCGGGACTCAGCGTGTCGGCGTCGAAGGATGCGGCGGGCGCGCTGCACCTCAGTATCGTCAATCTCGACCCCGCCGCCGCCCGGCCGGTGCGCATCGACCTGAAAGGAGGCGCATGGCGCAAGGCCAGCGCCCGGACGCTGACCGCCGCGACCATCGACACCCGCATCCGCTTCGAGGGCGCCGATCCCTTCGTGCCCGGCCCGCTGCCGGCGCGGCTGGCGCAGGGCCAGGTGGCGCTGACCCTGCCGTCCAAGTCGGTGACATTGGTGACAGTGGAGTAAGCCCCCCACATCCGTTGGCTTCGAGCGTGTCGAGAAGCGGAGACACCAGCGCTTCCCGTTTCTCGACTTGGCTCGAAACGAACGGATGGAGTGCCAGGTGAAAGGCCTTACCCCTCGGCCGCCTTCAACCGCGCGGCCGCATTGTCGAACGCCGCCCAGCTGATCTGGGCCAGGCTGGCGCCGATGCTGCAACGGCGCACGCCCAGCGCCGCCAGCGCGGCGATGCCGGCCGCGTCATAGTCATGGATGACGACATTGACCGGCCTGGGCGCGACCGCCGCCACCAGTTCGGCGACCGCGCCATGGTCCAGCAGGAAAGGCACGAACAGGCAGTCCGCGCCAGCTTCTGCATAGGCGACGGCGCGGGCGATGCTCTCGCTCGGCGCCATGCCGGGCACGCGGAAATTCTCGCTGCGTCCGACCAGCATCAGCGCCGGATCGACCCGGTCGATCGCTTCGCGCGCGGCCGCGATCCGCTCCACCGCCAGCGGCAGGTCATAGAGCGCGCTGCCCGACCAGTCCTCGATCGACAGGGCCGCGATGCCGGTCTGCGCCGCCAGCGTCACATTGACGGCGACATCCTCGGGCGCATCGGCAAAGCCATTTTCGAAATCCGCGTTGACCGGCAGGTCGGTCGCCGCGACCAGCATCTCCAGATGCGCCAGCACCGCGTCGCGGCCCAGTTCGCCATCATCCTTACCCGCCGCCCAGGCCGCGCCGGCACTGGTCGACGCGATTGCGCGAAAGCCCTTCTTCGCCAGCCGCACCGCGCTGCCCGCGTCCCACGCATTGGGCAGCAGGAAGAAACCATCCTGGTGCAGGGTACGGAAATCGGCGCGTTTGCGGGCGGTGTCGGTCATCAGGAAATCCTTCTTTGTCCTCTGGATTGGCAAGCGGATTGACTCGGGCAGCCAATAAAGTGAAATAAGAACATATCAGGAACAAATGCAATGAGCGAGTCGATCAAAAGTCTCGCCGCGCTGAAGCGGCATATCGCGGCGCTGGACCGGACGCCAGCGCCGACGGTCGGCTGTGCCCGGCTTGCGACCGGCCATGCCGGGCTGGACGCGGCGCTCGACGGCGGCCTCCTGCGCGGGCGGGTGCATGAACTGTTCGGCGCGGCGGAGGAGGAAGGGGCGGCGGCTGGCCTGGCGCTGATCCTCGCCCGGCTGGCGGCGGATGACGCGCCGCTGCTCTGGCTGCGCACTACCGCATCGGCCAAGGTCGGCGGATCGCCCTATGGCCCCGGTCTCGCCGCGCTGGGGCTGGATCCGGCCCGGCTGCTGATCGGGCTGATGGCCGATGACGCAATGCTGCTGCGCGCGGCGGTGGAGGGGCTGCGCTGCCCCGCACTCGGCGCGCTGCTGATCGAATTGCGCGGGCGCGCCCCGCTGCTCGACCTCACTGCCAGCCGGCGATTGGCGCTGGCGGCCGAACAATCGGGCGTCACCGCCTTCCTGCTGCGGGTTGGCGGCGATCCGGTGCCCAGCGCGGCGGAAACCCGCTGGCAGGTGGCGGCCGCCCCATCCGATCCGCTGCCCGGCAATGCGCCGGGGCACAGCGCCTTCGCCCTCAGCCTGCTGCGGCGACGGGCGGGGCCGGACGGGCTGGCCTGGCGGCTGATATGGGATGGCGAGAAAGGGGCTTTTGGAGACGGACGGCATGAATGCCATGAGCATGGACAGGACGGACAGCAGGACGGCGCGCCGCTATCTGGCGCTCTGGTTTCCCTTCCTGCCGATCGATCGGCTGCGGATCGCGCGGCCTGACCTCTGGGCCGCGCAGGGCGATGCGCCCGCGGTGGTGGTGGAAAATGTCCGCGGCGCGATGCGGCTCGCGACGCTGGATGCCGATGCGCTGGCCGCGGGCCTCACCCCCGGCATGACGCTGGCCGATGCGCGCGCCCGCGAGCCAGAGTTGCGCGTGTTCGAGGCCGATCCCCATGGCGACCAGGATTGGCTGGAGCGCCTGTGCGACGGTTGCGCCCGCTACACCCCCAATGCCGCGCTCGATTCCGGCCATGGCCTGATGCTCGACATCAGCGGATGCGGTCATTTGTGGGATGGCGAGGCGGAACTGGCGCAGGCCGCGACCGACCGGCTGGAACGGCATGGCATGCGCGTGCGCCACGCCATCGCCGCATCGCCCGAGGCCGCCCATGCGCTCGCCCGTTTCCCTGCCGCCCCCGCGCCGGACGAGGATGCGGCGGTGCGCCGGCTGCCGGTCGAGGCGCTGGAGCTGGAGGCGGAGAGCGCAGTGGCGCTCCGCCGGGCGGGACTGCGCACCGTCGGCGATCTTGCCGCACGCCCGGCCGCCGCGCTCGCCGCCCGCTTCGGCGAGGAGGCTGTGGATGCGCTCCATGCACTATTGGGTCTGGGCCACCGCCCGCTGGCCCCGCGCCGCCCGCGCCCGGCAATCCGGGTCGAGCGGCGTTTTGCCGAACCGATGGGCAGCAGCGCCCACGCGATCAAGGTCGTGGCGGAGATGGCGGCGGAAGCCGGCGAACAACTGGCCGAGCGCGGCCAGGGCGGCCGCCGGTTCGAAGCAGTCTTCTTCCGTAGCGACGGCCTCGCCTTCCCGATCCGGGTCGAAACCAGCCTGCCGATCCGCGACGCGCCGGCGATCATGCGGCTGTTCCAGGAACGGATCGACAGCCTGTCCGACCCGCTCGATCCCGGTTTCGGCTTCGACATGCTGCGCCTCACCGTGCCGCGCGCCGATCCGATGGCACCGACCCAGCTCGCGCTCGAAGGGGGCGAGGCGCGCAAGAGCGAGGGCGTGGAGGCGCTGGTCGATCGCCTGTCGATCCGCGCCGGGCGCGCCCGCATCCAGCGGCTGGAACCACGCGACAGCCATATTCCCGAACAGGCGCAGTTGGCGCTGCCGGCGGTCGAGCATCGCGCGCCCGAAGGCTGGGCGCCGGTCGGCGAACCCGGCGACCCGCCGATGCGCCCGCTCCATCTGTTCGATCCGCCCCAGCCGATCGATGTCGTGGCGGAAGTGCCCGACGGCCCGCCCCACCGTTTCCGTTGGCGCCGCACCCTGCATGAAGTCACCCGGTTCGAGGGGCCGGAACGGATCGCGCCGCAATGGTGGCAGGCCAGGGACGGCGCGATCGAGGGCGAAAGCACCGGCCGCACCCGCGACTATTACCGGGTCGAGGATGCGCGCGGCCGCCGCTACTGGATCTTCCGCCACGGCCTTTATGGCGCGGAGACGGTCCATCCCGGCTGGTATATCCACGGCCTGTTCGCATGAGCGGCCGGCGCCCGCCGCCCGATCCCGCCAAACCCCGATCGATCGACCGGCGCGAATTGAACGCGATCGAGGCAGCCCGAGAAAAAACGAAACCCGCCCCGCCGCGCCCGGCACCGGCCGAGCCCCCCTTCGCCGAACTGGTCTCGATCAGCAATTACAGCTTACTCCATGGCGCATCCCATCCCGCCGATCTGGTGGGGGAAGCGATTGCCCTGGGCCTCAAGGCCATCGGCCTTGCCGATCGCAATAGCGTCGCCGGGGTGGTCCGCGCCCATGTCGCGCTACGTGATGCGCCGGAAAAGGCGCGCGCCAAGCTGCTGGAGGACAAGAAGGCGCGGGGCGAACCCGAAAGCCTGACGCCCGAAGAGGAAGCAGGCTGCGAAACCGACCTGCGCCTGATTGTCGGTGCCCGACTGGTCTTTGTCGATGGCACTCCCGACATCATCGTCTATCCCGCGTCGCGGCAAGGCTGGGGGAAGCTGACCCGATTGCTGACCAAGGGCAATATCAAGGCGATCAAGGGCGACTGCATCCTGCATTTTGCCGACCTGCTCGATTATCTCGACGACTGGCGCATGATCATCCTGCCTTTGTCCACGGCGCAGGCGCAGCAGGAACATGACGCGCCGCCCGATTATGCGTTCGAGGATGAGGCTGTCCCTGTGCCATCCCGGCATTTACGGCTGGTCCCGCCAGCCTCGCCGCCCAGTTGGCAGGAGGCCGCGCGGCGATTGCAAGACAGGGTGCCCGGCCGCGTCTGGCTGGGGCTATCGATGCGCTATCAGGGGCGGGACGCCCGGCATGTGGCGATGATGCAGGCGGTATCACGCGACATCGGGATCCCACTGATCGCGACCAACGATATTCTCTATGCGACGTCCGGCACTCGTCCCCTCCAGGACGTGCTGACCTGTATCCGTGAAGGAGTAACGCTCAAGACGGCAGACACCCGATTGCAGCCCAATGCCGAACGGCACATGAAATCGCCGACGGAGATGGCCCGGCTGTTTGCCGTCTGCCCCGATGCCTTGGCCGAGACGATCCGCTTCATCGACGGGATCGACTTTACGCTGAAGGACCTCGCCTATGAATATCCGCACGAGCCGGTGCCGGCGGGCTGGTCGCCGGACGCCTGGCTGGAGGATATGGTGCGACGGCGCGCCCGGCGGCGCTATGGCCGCCAGCTTCCGCCCAAGGTGCGCGCTCTCATCGGTCAGGAATTGCGCCTGATCCGACGCCAGAACTATGCATATTATTTCCTGACCGTGCATGACCTGGTGCGCTTCGCCCGCGCGCAGAAGCCGCCAATCCTGTGCCAGGGACGCGGATCGGCCGCCAATTCCATCGTCTGCTTCCTGCTCGGGGTCACATCGATCGACCCGATGGAGCATGATCTGCTCTTTTCCCGCTTCGTGTCGGAGGAGCGCAACGAGCCGCCCGATATCGACGTCGATTTCGAGCATGAGCGGCGCGAAGAGGTGATGCAGTATATCTATCGCCGCTATGGCCGGGCCCGTGCCGGCATCGCGGCGACCGTCATCCATTATCGTTCGCGCAGCGCGCTGCGCGAAGTCGCCAAGGTGCTGGGCCTCAGCGAAGATGTGGTGATGCGCCTGTCGGCGACCGTGTGGGGCAGCTATTCGGGCGATCTTGGCGATGCCCGCTTCGTGGATGCCGGCTTTGCCCTCGACAATGGCGAAATCCAGCGGTTGCGCACCCTGGTCCAGCAATTGATCAAGACGCCTTTCCCCCGTCATCTGTCCCAGCATGTCGGCGGTTTCGTCCTCACTCAGGATCGGCTGGACGAGACCGTGCCGATCCATAATGCGGCCATGGCCGACCGCAGTTTCATCGAATGGGACAAGGATGATATCGACGCGCTGAACCTGATGAAGGTCGATGTGCTGGCGCTAGGGATGCTCAGTTGTATTCGCCGGGCCTATGCGCTGATGAACCAGCATGGGCTGGGTCGCCACGACCTGACCGTCGATCTGCAATCCAGGGATCCGGCCGTCTATGACATGCTCTGCAAGGGCGACAGTATCGGTGTCTTCCAGGTCGAGAGCCGAGCACAGATCAACATGTTGCCGCGTCTCAAGCCCCTCAATCTTTATGATTTAACAGTTCAAGTGGCGATCGTGCGACCGGGACCGATCGAGGGTGATATGGTGCATCCCTATCTGCGACGGCGGTGCGGCGAAGAAACCATAGATTATCCTCGTCCCGACCCAAATTTCGGCCCGCCAGACGAGCTTAGAAAATTGCTCAAGGACACTTATGGTGTCCCCCTGTTCCAGGAACAGGCGATGAAGCTGGCCATCGTCGCGGCCGGCTTTTCCTCATCCGAAGCCAACCAGTTGCGCCGCGCCATGGCGACCTTCCGCAATGTCGGGACCATTCATCATTTCCGCGAGAAGATGATCAACGGCATGACCGCGCGCGGTTATGAGGCGGAGTTCGCCGCGCGCTGCTTCAAGCAGATCGAAGGGTTCGGCAGCTATGGCTTTCCCGAAAGCCATGCCCTGTCCTTCGCCCGGCTGGTCTATGTCTCGGCCTGGATCAAATGCCACCAGCCCGCCATTTTCGCCTGCGCCCTGCTCAATTCCCAGCCGATGGGCTTCTATGCCCCGGCCCAACTGGTCCGCGACGCGCGCGAGCATGGCGTCGCCATCCATGATGTCGACGTCAATATGAGCGGCTGGGACAATGGCCTGGAACCGTTGCTGCGCAGCCGTCGCGCGGACAAGGGCGAAGGCACCGGCCGGGCGCTGGCGCTGCGGCTTGGCCTGCGCCAGGTCGATGGCTTCCGCGAACAATGGGCGGCGCAGATGGTGGCGGCGCGGGCGCAGGGCGGCCTTTTCACCAGCATCGAGGATATGGCCCGGCGCGCCGGCCTGCCCGCGCGGGCGCTGCGGCTGCTGGCCGATGCCGATGCCTGCCGCTCGTTGGGGCAGGACCGGCGCACCGCCCTATGGGAGGCGCGCCGTACCCCCTCGGACGAACTGCCCCTGTTCGCCGCCGCCCGCCGGCACGACCGCGCTGCGCGCGAACTGGGGGAGGAGACGGATGCGATGCTGCCCGCCATGCCGCTCGCCGAACAGGTGATGGACGATTATGCGGTGACCCGCCTCTCGCTCAAGGGCCATCCGATGCAGTTCCTGCGTCCGGTGTTCGCGGCCGAAGGCGTGCTGAGCTGCGCCCAGACCAGCGCGGCAAAGAACGGCACCCGCGTCCGCACCGCTGGCGTGGTGCTGGTGCGCCAACGGCCGGGCAAGGGCAATGCCGTCTTCATCACCATCGAGGATGAGACCGGCATCACCAATATCCTGCTCTGGGCGCGTCTGTTCGAGCTGCAGCGCCGCCCGGTCATGGCCAGCCGTCTGATGCTGGTCGAGGGCGAGGTGCAGCGCAGCAAGGAAGGCGTCGTCCATCTGATGGCCAGCCGCATCCACGACCGCACCGCCGACCTCAACCGATTGTCGCAATCCGAACCGCCGATACAGGCCGCCCCCGCCGCCCGTCACCCCCGCGACGTGCGCATTCTACCCAAATCGCGCGACTTCCATTGAGATTGCAAGGACGGCTAGCGGCGATTCACTATCGTCGGCTTGTTCGATCGTCGGTCAGAAAAGCGGACCTCGCCGGTTCCGTCATCCCGGACTTGATTCGGGATCCATTCAGCGCTCCCCATCCGCCATAGCGCAGAATGGATCCTGACTTTCGTCAGGATGACGCCGGCTAGAACTTGCAAGAAACGACCAGAAGCGGACGTTTCCAGTTCCTCCCCAAGCTTGCTTGGGGAGGATTTTCGGACAGTCCGCTTCCCACCCATCCTACACCACCGGCGTCAGCAGCGCCTCCCCTGCAAACCAGGCGTCCAGATTGGCGACGACCAGGTCGGCCATCGCCTTGCGGGTGTGGACGGTGGCGCTGCCCTGATGGGGTTGCAGCACGACATGGTCCATCGCGAACAGTGCTTCGGGCACATGCGGTTCGTGCGCGAACACATCCAGCCCCGCGCCGGCGATGCGCCGGTCGGCCAGCCGCTCGACCATCGCCGTCTCGTCGATCACGCCGCCCCGGCTGATATTGACGATGACGCCGTCCGGCCCGAGCGCGTCCAACATCGCGCCGTCGACCAGCTTGGCCGCTTCCGGCCCGCCCGACGTGGCGACGATGATCACATCGCTCTGGCGCGCAAAGTCGATCGCGTCGGCGACATAGCGATAGGCGGTGTCGGCCGCCGGCTTGCGGTTATGGTAGAGGATCTCGCCCGCCACCGGCTCCAGCCGTCTGGCAATGGCCCGGCCGATCCGGCCCAGCCCCAATATACCGATGGTCGCGCCGGTCACCCGGCCCGCCAGCGCCGGCTTCTCGCCCCGCGCCCAGCCGCCCGACCGCACCAGCCGGTCATTCGCCGCGATGTTGCGCACCGTCGCATAGAGAAGGCCGACGGCCAGGTCGGCGACATCGTCGGTCAGCACGTCGGGCGTGTTGGTGACGCGGATGCCTTTCGATCGCGCATGGTCGATATCGACCTTGTCATAGCCGACCGAGAATAGCCCGATCATCTCCAGCTTCGGCAGCGCGTCCATAATGGCGGCGGGCGCCCCGACCGATCCGAAGCTGACCAGCGCGCGCGCCTCCAGCACCTCGGCCGGCAGCGCGGACATATCCGCGTCCGCCGCCACATTATGGACGGTGAAGCGCTGCTCCAGCTGGTCGGTCAGATAGGGGTAGAGCGGGCCATAGGCGACGATGGTCGGACGGGTCTGATCGGTCATGCCCTCCATCTAGGCACGGCGCAGGCCGATCGCCACCCCGCCCCGCCAATTGACAGCCTCTTTCCCTCGTCTTAGCCCGATGTCATGGCCAGCGTTTCCCCTGACACACGTTTCGGCCTGCGCCGCCAGGCCCGCCTTCCCGGTCCGCTGCCGCTGTCGAGCGGCGCCAGCCTGTCCCCGGTCGACATCGCCTATGAAAGCTATGGGCAGATGAATGCGGACAAATCCAACGTCATCCTGATCTGCCACGCGCTGACCGGCGACCAATATGTCGCATCGGACCACCCCGTCACCGGCAAGCCCGGCTGGTGGTGGCGGATGGTGGGCGAAGGCCGGCCGGTCGACCCGGCGCGCCATTTCATCATCTGCTCCAACGTCATCGGCAGCTGCATGGGATCGTCCGGCCCCGCCAGCATCGACCCGGCGCTGGGCGATCCCTATGCGATGCGCTTCCCGGTGCTGACCATTGCCGACATGGTGCGGGCGCAGGCGATGCTGCTCGACCATCTGGGTGTCGATCGGCTGGCGGCGGTGATCGGCGGGTCGATGGGCGGCATGCAGGCGCTGACCTGGCCCACCTTGTTCCCCGACCGGGTCGAACGCTGCGTCGTCATCGCCTCGACCGCGCGGCACAGCGCCCAGAACATCGCCTTTCACGAGGTCGGACGTCAGGCGATCATGGCCGATCCGCTCTGGCGCGGCGGCGACTATTATGCCGATGGCAAGGTGCCGAGCGCGGGCCTCGCCGTCGCCCGCATGGCGGCGCATATCACCTATCTTTCCGAAGCGGGCCTGACCGAGAAATTCGGGCGACGGCTGCAGGGGCGTGACGCCAAGACCTTCGGCTTCGACGCGGATTTCCAGGTGGAGAGCTATCTGCGCCATCAGGGGCTGAGCTTCGTCGAGCGGTTCGATGCCAACTCCTATCTCTACATCACCCGCGCCATGGACTATTATGACATAGCGGAGGATCATGGCGGATCGCTGGCGCGCGCCTTCACCGCAACGCGGGCGCGCTTCTGCCTGGTCAGCTTCGATACCGACTGGCTCTATCCCACCGCCGAATCCCGCGCGATCGTCCATGCCCTCAACGCCTCGGGCGCGCAGGCCAGCTTCGTCGAACTGTCCAGCCCCTTCGGCCATGATGCCTTCCTGCTCGAAAGCCCGGAACTCAATCGCGTGGTCGACGGCTTCCTGCGCGGTGGCCGGGCATGAGCGATCTCCTCCGCCCCGATCTGGCGCTGATCGCCCGCACCGTTCGGCCGGGCACGCGGGTGCTGGACGTCGGCTGTGGCGACGGCGCGCTGATGGCGGCACTGCGCGACACCAGCCAGGTCGATGCCCGCGGGCTGGAGATTGACGGCTCCAATGTCGCCGCCGCGGTCGGCCGCGGCCTATCGGTGGTGCAGGGCGACGCCGACACCGACCTCAGCTATTATCCTGACACCAGTTTCGACTATGCGATCCTCAGCCAGACGCTGCAGACGACCCGGCGCCCCGACCTGGTGGTGGAGGAATTGCTGCGCATCGGCCGCCAGGCCTTCGTCTCCTTCCCCAATTTCGCCCATTGGCGCGGGCGCCTGTCGCTGCTGTGGGGCGGGCGCATGCCGGTGACGCGGCTATTGCCCGACACCTGGTATGACACGCTCAACATCCATCATGTGACGGTGGATGATTTCCGCGCGCTGGTGAAGGATCGCGGCTGGACCATCGACGGCCAGTGGTTCCTGAAAGGGGACAGGGAAACCACCCATGCGAACGCCAATCTGTTCGCCGAACATGCGGTGTTCCTGCTGCGCAGATAGCCGATCGTCAGGCCGTTCCACGAAGGGCGCGATCACCGCCCGCGCCCGTGCGACATAGTCCGCCTTCTCGCCCACCGGCGCGACATAATGGAGCGCCGCTTCCGCATCCGCCATCGATCCGCCCCGCGCGATCATCCAGGCGGCGAGATAGGGTGCCGACAGGCAGCCGCCCGCCGTCGCGACATTGCCATGCGCAATGAAAGGCGCGTCGATCACCCGCACCCCCGCCTCCACCACCCAGGGCTTGGTGGTCAGGTCGGTGCAGGCCGGCAGGTCGCCGACCAGGCCCAGCTTCGCCAGCAGCAGCGTGCCCGAACATTGCGCCCCGATCAGCTGGCGTGCCGGGTCGAGCGCGATCCGCCCCAGCATCGCGGCATCGGCCGCAATCTCGCGCGTGCGGATGCCGCTGCCGATCAGCACCGCGTCCGCTTGCGCCGCAAAATCCAGCGGCCGCTGCCGCTGCACCGTCACCCCGTTCATCGACGTCACCGTCTCTTCCGGCGCGGTGATATAGGCGGCCCAGCCCTGCGACTTCATCCGGTTGAGGATGGCGGCGGCGATGAAACTGTCCAGTTCGTTGAATCCCTCGAACGTCAGTATCGCAATCTGCATGGCCATCCTCCTGCGCCGTCACCCGCCTGCCATAGCCCCTTGCCCGCCCGCGCCCATGGCCAGTTTGCAGGCCATGGCCCGGCCAGATATCGCCACCGCGCCCGCCCCACCCCTTTACGCCGCCGTCCCCGCCGGGCCATGCTCCGCGCACAAGAGGAGAGGCGATGGACCGGGATTATGGCCGCTGGGATTATATCATCCTGGGCGCGGGCAGCGCGGGATGCGTGCTGGCCAACCGGCTGAGCGCCGATCCGCGCAATCGCGTGCTGCTGCTGGAGGCCGGCGGCAAGGACGACTGGCTGTGGATAAAGATCCCGGTCGGCTATCTCTATTGCATGGGCAATCCACGCACCGACTGGTGCCTGAAGACCGAAGAAGAAGCCGGCCTTGACGCCCGTGCCATCGCCTATCCGCGCGGCCGGGTGATCGGCGGCAGCAGCTCGATCAACGGCATGATCTACATGCGCGGCCAGGCCGCCGATTATGATGGCTGGCGGCAGGCCGGCAATGTCGGCTGGGGCTGGGACGATGTCCTGCCCTATTTCGTGCGGGCGGAGGATCATCAGGATGGGGCGAGCGCCACCCATGGCGCAGGCGGCGAGATACGGGTCGAGCGGCAAAGGCTGCGCTGGGATCTGCTCGACCGTTTCCGCCAGGCCGCCAGCCAATATGGCGTGCCCGAAACCGCCGACTTCAACGGCGGCGACAATCTGGGGTCGGGCTATTTTCAGGTGACGCAGCGGCGCGGCCGGCGCTGGAGCGCGGCCGACGCCTTCCTGCGCCCGGCGATGAACCGCCCCAATCTGCGCATCGTCACCGGCGCCACGATCGACCGGGTGACGATCGCGCAGGGCCGCGCCACCGGCGTCCGCTTCCTGCTGGACGGCGACGCCTGCACCGCACAGGCCGAGGGCGAGGTCATCCTGTCGGCCGGGTCGATCGGCAGCCCCGCCATCCTCCAGCGATCTGGCATCGGCGACGGCGCCCGGCTGGCCGCACTCGGCATCGACGTGCTGGCCGACCGGCCGGGCGTCGGCGAAAATCTGCAGGATCATCTCCAGATACGCTGCGCCTATCGGGTGAGCGGCATCGCCACCCTTAACGGCCGGGCCGGATCATGGCTGGGCAAGGCGTGGATGGGCCTGCACTATCTGGCCAGCCGCTCCGGGCCGCTGTCGATGGCGCCCAGCCAGCTTGGCATGTTCGTCAAATCCGACCCGCGCCATGCCACCGCCAATCTCGAATATCATGTCCAGCCCTTGAGCCTGGCCGCGTTCGGCGGTGCGCTCGACGCCTTTCCCGCCTTCACCGCCAGCGTCTGCAACCTGCGCCCGCACAGCCGGGGCGATGTGTGGATAAGGTCTGCCGATCCGCTCGCCCCGCCCGCCATCCGCCCCAATTATCTCTCCGCCGCCGAGGACCGCCAGGTTGCGATCGAGGCGGTGCGCGTCACCCGCGCGATCGTCGGCCAGCCGGCCCTCGCCCCCTATGCGCCGCAGGAGTTCCGGCCCGGCCCGGAGCGACAGGATGACGCCGCCCTGCTCGAAGGAATCGGCGCGATCGCCAGCAGCATCTTCCATCCGGTCGGCACCGCCGCCATGGGCAGCGGCCCGCGCGCAGTGGTCGACCCGCAGCTGCGCGTTCATGGCCTCGACGGGCTGCGCGTCATCGACGCCTCGGTGATGCCGATGATCACGTCCGGCAACACCAATGCGCCGACCATGATGATCGCGGAAAAGGGGGCGGAGATGATTCTCGCAGCCGCCCGTTCCTAAGCTTTCGCGCCTGAGTCAGCGCCCGGTCGCCGACGCCCCCGTGCGATAGCCCGGCTGGGCCGGTTCCCCGAACGCCGCCAGGATCGTATCGAACCGGCGGGCTAGGTCGTCGCGATATTCGGGATGGGTGATGATATAGGGCTGGTCCTGCTCGACCGCGCGCACCACCGCCCGGCCCAGCCAGATCGGCTCCATCATGTTGGCGCGAATCTGCGCCAGCCGCGCCGGGTCCATCGCGCCCGGCCCGACCGTGTCGGATTCCGACATGCGGCTGCGGGTCAGGCCGGGAAACAGGGTGGAGACGCCGACGCCATGGGGCGCCAGTTCCTGCCGCAGCGAATCCGACAGGCCCAGCACGCCGAACTTGCTCGCCGAATAGGCTGCGAACAGGCCGAAGGGGTTGAGCCCGTTCATCGACGATGTGTTGACGATATGCCCCGCGCCCCGGTCGACCATCGCCCGCGCGAAACAGGCGATGCCATTATAGACGCCGGTCAGGTTGACCGCCACCAGCCGGTCGAAATCGGCCGGGTCCATGTCGATCAGCGGCGCGAAACCGGACGCGATCCCGGCATTGTTGCAGAGAATATCCACAGGCCCGAAGCGCGCCTCCGCCGCTGCCCTGGCCTGCGCCCAGCTATCGCGCCGGGTGACGTCGAGGGAGAGCGCCATCGCGTCCGTCCCCGCCGGCAGTTTCGCCGCCTCCGCCTCGGCAAAACCCGCGTCGATATCGGCCAGGATGATGCGCCCGCCCTGCTCGGCAAAGGCCTGGGCCATCCCTGCGCCAATGCCGCCGCCGCCCCCGGTGATGAATATCGTTCTGCCCGCGATCTGCATCCTGCTCTCCTTTACATTTACGACAACAGTGTTGCAAATTAAGGCCAGCAGGGAAAGGGGCTATTGGCCCCGGCTGTAACTGCGCGTTTCCCCTTCCGCCGCCAGCTTCTTGTCCAGCATCCCGGCAGCACGGTCGGCATAGCGGCGGCAGGCGGTCGGATCGATGAAGGCATTGGGCACGCGCTTCGCCCGCAGGCGCGCCAGCTTGGCCGGGTCGGCCGGATCGGGATGGGCGGTGATCAACAGGTCGCAGTCCATTACGCCCACCTTGGCGAAGGTCGCACGAAAGGCCTCGACCACCGGCCGGCGCGCCGGATCGGAAAACGCATAGCCGTCGGCCGCGATCGGATTGAGGCTGGAGCCGAAGACCATCGTCGCGCATTGCCGCCCCTCGCAGCTTTTCCAGCGCCAGCTCATGCTGCCCATCGTATGGCCCGGCGTCGCGACGGCGGTGATGACCGTGTCGCCCAGCCGGATCTCCTCCCCATCCTTGACCGCGCGCAGCCGGCGCACGGCGGGAAAACGCTCCAGCCAGGCCGCCTGCGGATCGGCCGGATCGATGCCGCCGGTGCGCAGCACGGCCGCTGCCGGCGCGCTCGCTACCACCGTCGCGCCGCTGTCGCGGGCCAGCGCGGCCAGCCCGCCGGCATGGTCGAAATGCGGCTCCGTGCTCAGGATCAGCTTCACGTCGCGGATCGAAAAGCCCAGCGCCTTGATGTTCGCCTCCACGTCGCGCACCGCCTGCGGCACCGCGCCGTCGATCAGGATCAGCCCGGCACTCGTCCTGATGAGCGCGACATTGAGGCCGCCGAACCCGACCAGATAGGTCTGGCCATGCAGCCGGACCGGTGCCTGCGGCGCCAGCCAGCGTTTGGACGAGGCGAGCGCGATCGGCCGCAGCAACGGATCATCCGCCGCCTTCGTCCAGGCCGGCCCACCCAGAAACATCGCAGCCATGCTGATACCTACGCCCATCCAGTTGCGCATCGCCCTACCCTTACATGCTTGGTGATGGGCTGAGATTGCGGGAGATACGGGCTTGCGACAAAGCATCAATTCTCGACACAGCCATTAGCTTATCTTATGCCTGGACCATGGATCGCGCCCAATTGCCGCTCAATGCCCTGCGCGCCTTCGAGGCGGCGGCCCGGCATCTCAGCTTCACCCGCGCCGGCCTCGAACTCTGCGTCAGCCAGGGCGCGGTCAGCCAGCAGGTCGCGCAGCTTGAGGCGCGGATCGGCGCACCACTGTTCCGCCGCCTGCCGCGCGGCCTCGCTCTGACCGATGAGGGGCTGGCGCTGCTCCCGGTGCTAGCCGATGCGTTCGACCGGGTCGGCGGCACGCTGGAGCGGATCGAGGGTGGGCGGCTGCATGAAGTGCTGACGCTGGGCGTGGTCGGCACCTTTGCCGGCGGCTGGCTGCTGCCGCGCCTTGCCGATTTCGCCCGCGCCTGCCCCCATGTCGATCTGCGGCTGATGACCAACAACAATAGGGTCGACCTGGCCGGCGAAGGGCTGGACCTGGCGATCCGCTTTGGCGAGGGCGCCTGGCACGGCACCCATGCCCAGCCGATCCTCCGCGCGCCGCTCGCCCCGCTCTGCACGCCCGCCCTCGCCGCCCGCCTGGCCGATCCCGCCGCGCTCGCGCGCGAGCCGCTGCTGCGCTCCTATCGTGCCGACGAATGGCCGCGCTGGTTCGCCACCGCCGGTGCGCCCTGCCCGCCGCTGCGCGGGCCGATGTTCGACACCTCGCTGCTGATGGTGGAGGCGGCACGGGCCGGCCTTGGCGTCGCCCTCGCCCCGGTCGCGATGTTCGCCGCCGATCTGCAGGCCGGGCGGCTGGTCCAGCCTTTTCCGGAGAGCGTCGATGTCGGCGGCTATTGGCTTACCCGCCTGCTGTCCCGCCCCGACAGCCCCGCCATGGCCGCCTTCCGCGCCTGGCTGGCGGATGCTGTCCTACAGGGCTGATCGCCCCTATAATGGGGGCGGCCGGCGCAAGGATGTTACGGGGATTGGAAATTCTATGTCGAAATGTGCGGGAAATATGGGAAGTTAAGCGATCGAAATCCTATTGCGGATAGCTGATCGCCATCACCTCATATTCCTTTTCGCCGGCGGGCAGATGCACCCGGCGCAGGTCGCCGATGGCCGCCCCGCGCAGCGCACGGGCGATCGGTGATCCCCAACCGATCCGGCCGGCGTCCACATCGGTCTCGTCATTGCCGACGATCGTCACGGTGCGATGATTGTCATCCTCGTCGGCGATGGTGACGGTCGCGCCGAAATAGACCCGGCCCTTGTCGGGCTGCTGGCGCGGGTCGACGACCTTGGCGTCCTTCATCTTCTTCGACAGGCGCTTCAGCTGCCCGTCAATCTCGCGCATCCGCTTGCGACCATAAAGATAGTCGCCATTTTCGCTCCGGTCGCCATTGCCCGCGGCCCAGCTCACCACCTCGACGATGCGCGGCCGCTCGACGCCGAGCAGATGGTCATATTCGGCGCGCAGCTTCGCAAAGCCCTCGGGGCTGATATAATTGGGATAG
This sequence comes from Sphingobium yanoikuyae, assembly GCF_013001025.1. Taxonomy (NCBI): domain Bacteria; kingdom Pseudomonadati; phylum Pseudomonadota; class Alphaproteobacteria; order Sphingomonadales; family Sphingobiaceae; genus Sphingobium; species Sphingobium yanoikuyae. Next base: position 3,944,826 of record NZ_CP053021.1, read on the forward strand.
GGACCGCTCATGCCGCCCCTTATCCACAGCCTTGGCCGACGCGCAAACCGGAAAGATCAGCCCGGCGTCTGCTTGCCCAGATAGCGGCTGAGCACCGCATTGCTGCCCTTGAACTTGGCCCGCTCCGGGTTCATCGCCTCATAGACGACAGCATTTTCCAGCACCCGTTGGACATAGTTGCGCGTCTCGAAGATCGGGATCTGCTCGATCCAGCGCAGCATGTCGGCACCCGGCAGGCGCGGGTCACCATTGGCCTTGACCCAGCGATTCACATTGCCCGGCCCGGCATTATAGGCGGCGACCGCCAGCGGATAGCTGCCGCCATAATAATCCAGCATGCGCTGGAAATAGCCCGACCCCAGCATGATGTTGTAGCTGGGATCATTGAGCGAGCCGGCGTCATAGCTCAGGCCCAGCTTGCCCGCCTGCTCGCGCGCCGTACCGGGCATCAGCTGCATAAGGCCGCGCGCGCCGGCATGGCTGACGATCTGCTTGTCGAACTGGCTTTCCTGTCGCGCGATCGCATGGACCATGGTCCAGTTATATTGCGCCGTCGGCGGCACCGGTACGCGCGGAAAGGCGCTGGCGCCATAGCCGGTCAGGCCGTTGGATACGGCGCGACGACCGACCATCACGCCCATGTCGGGGCGACCCAGATTCTGCGCCAGCTCGGCAGCCAGGAAATGATCGCCATCGCTGTCCGCGCCGTTGGCGATGGCGCGGACGAATTTGCTCTGGTCCTCCCAATAGCCCATCTGGCCCAACGCCCTGGCGGCGCGCACCACCGACCGGTTGTTGAACTCGCTGCGTTCGGCGGCCGAAATCGACACCGCCCGTTCAGGCGGCGGCGGCACCGGCCGGCCCAGCCGCTCCAGCGCCAGCTGGCCATAATATTGATCGGGGAATTGTGCCGACTGGTTGAAATAGCTGTTGGCGCTGGCGGCATCGCCCGCCTGCAGCGCCGCGCGCCCGGCCCAATAATAGCCCTTGGCCTGGACCTGGGGCGACTTGCCGCCAGTGGCATAGCGGCGGAACATCGCCACCGCATCGGTCGGCCGGTTGAGATTGTAGAAGGCGGTGGTGCCCGCCAGCCAGGCAAGGCTGGTATAATCGTCGCGCTCGCCGATCGGCCGGGTCGACACATCCGTGCCCGGCGCATAGGCATCGTCCAGTTGGCTGGCGATGCCATAGGCAAAGCTCCACTGGCTGTCGTTCGCCGACGACCGTGCTTGGGTCAGCAGCGTCTCATACCATTTTTCGGCATTGCCGGGGCGGAAGGTCAGCGGCTGGCGATTGGCCAGATATTGCCGCCCGGCGATCCAGTTGCCGCTGTTGAGCAGCCAGGTCGCCTTGTCGGCGATGAAGCCTGCATCGCTCGCCCCACCGGCCGGCTCGGCCGTCTGCATCTTGATCGCGGCGTCCGGCGACTTCTGGCGAAAGGCGATGCGCGCATCATAGATCGCCCGCCGCGCCGGGCTGACATAGGCCAGCATCCGCATCGCGCCGATCGTGTCATTGCTCCACAGCAGTATGTCGGCCCGCTGATCATGGTCGGCCACGGTAAAGCCCGATCCGAACAGCGACAGCAGCCGCGCCTCGTCAATCGGACTCAGCGTGCCGGTGATCCAGGCGGTACGCGCGGCAACCCGCGCCTCGTCCATCCGCCCGGCCTGCATCAGCGCCACAGCATTGCGGGCATGGCCGGTCGCGGTGCGCGCCGGGAAGCGGGCGAAGAAGACGATCACCTGGCGCGGATCAAAGCTGTCGGGATTGATCCCGGTCTCGGCCAGCCGCCGCATCCGGTCCTCGCCCGGCCAGCCGGGATTGGCCATGATGAAGCTGGCATAGGTGGAAAAGCCGAGACCATCGCTCTGCTGCAAGGCGCGCCACTGGCTGATAGTGCCGGCGATCGAGGGATCGGACGGCATGCCGACGCGGCTCGCCGCCTGGTTCCAGGCGCTGGGCTGAGTCGAGCCCGGCTGGCCCGGCAGGGGCTGCACCATCGCCTGGGCATAGACGGTGGGGGTTTCGGTCTGGGCGCCGGCACCGGCGGTTGCGAGCAATAAAGCAATGACAGGCATGCGGATCAGGTAACTTTCGACAGTTCCGGGCTTCGGCATGCTGGACATAATCGCTATTGCATCCTTATCAGGCCCTGAATGACGCGCTATAGCGCGCCGCTTGCCCGATCATGCCCCGGTCGCCCGGAGAATTGAAGGAGTTTAATGATGTTTTCCGGGTCGATTCCAGCCCTGGTGACCACTTTCCGCGACGGAGCGGTGGATGAGGCCGCCTTCCGCGCCCTGGTCGACTGGCAGATCGAGGAAGGGTCGAGCGCGCTGGTCCCCTGCGGCACCACCGGCGAAAGCGCGACCATGACGGTCGAGGAGCATAATCGCGTCATCGCCATCTGCGTCGACCAGGCGGCCGGCCGCGTGCCGGTAATCGCCGGCTGCGGATCGAACGACACCCGCATCGCGCTGGAACATATGTATGCGGCGCAGGCCGCCGGTGCCGACGCGGCGCTGGTCGTCGCGCCCTATTACAACAAGCCGAATCAGGAAGGCGTCTACCAGCATTTCGCCTATCTGGCGCAGCGCTGCGATCTGCCGATCGTCCTCTACAACGTCCCCACCCGCACCATCACCGACATCGGCGTGCCGGTGATGCACCGGCTGAGCCAGGAATATCAGTCGATCGTCGGGGTGAAGGACGCCACCGGGAATCTGGGGCGGGTCACCGCGCAGCGCCTCGCCTGCGGCCCGGACTTCTGCCAGCTTTCGGGGAATGACGAAACCGCACTCGGCTTCAACGCGATGGGCGGCCGGGGCTGTATTTCGGTCACCGCCAATGTCGCCCCGCGCCTGATCGCCGATTTCCAGGCGGCCTGCGCCGCGCAGGATTGGGATGGTGCCCTGGCGCTGCAGGATCGTCTCTATCCCCTGCATGATGCCCTGTTCAGCGATTCTTCACCCGGCCCTGTCAAATATGCGCTTACCCGCGTGCGGCCCGACATGCCCGGCGAGCTTCGGCTGCCGATTACCTGGCCGTCGGAATCGAGCCGCGCCGCGGTCGATCGCGCGCTGGAGATCGCCGGTCTGGTTTGACGCGCCGGCGTCCCTATATGATGAATTGAGTTAAGTAGCAGAATATGGCCCGCCCCCGCCCCGCAACCTTCGACAAGAAGAAGATCGTCGCCGAGAACCGGCGCGCCCGTTTCGATTATTTCATCGAGGACGTGTTCGAAGCCGGCATCGCGCTGCAGGGCACCGAGGTGAAGGCCCTGCGCGGCGGCGAGGGCAATATCGCCGAAAGCTATGCCGAGGTGAAGGGGAACCAGGTCTTCCTGGTGAACAGCAACATCCCCGAATATAGCCATGGCAACCGCGAAAATCACGAGCCCAAGCGGGTGCGCAAGCTGCTGCTGCACGAGCGTGAGATCGAGAAGATGCACAGCGCGGTGTCGCGCAAGGGCATGACGCTGGTGCCGCTGATGGTCTATTTCAACAGCCAGGGCCGGGCCAAGGTCGAACTGGCGCTGGCCAAGGGCAAGCAGAATCACGACAAGCGCGACACGATCAAGGAACGTGACTGGAAGCGCGATCAGCAGCGCATCATGAAGGCACATAGCTGATCCATGGACAATCGCTTCTCCCGCTGGTGGCACGCCAACGCGCCGACCCGTGAATCGCTGGAGAAGAGCCGCGTCCTTGCCCCCGTCGCCCATCGCGTGCTGGAACCTTCGCTGTGGCGCTTCACCCGTCGGTCGGTACCGCGCGGCGTCGCGCTCGGCCTGTTCGTCGGCATCTTCCTGCTGATCCCCGGCGTCCAGATCGCCGGCGCTGCTATCTTCGCCCTGCCCTTCCGCGCCAATATCCCGGTGGCGGCGGCGATGACCTTCCTGTCCAACCCGGCCACCACGCCGCTGATCCTGATGGCGTCGGTATGGCTCGGCAACTGGATGCTCGGCCGCAGCGCTGACGCCTCCGGCTTCATGGCACTGGTCGATGGCCATGCCTCGATCGGCCAATGGTGCGCCTGGCTCTTTTCCGAAGCCGCCCCGGCCATGCTGCTCGGCCTCTTCCTCATCTCGCTCGCCAGCGCGGTGGTCGGCTATGTCGGCGCCGACTGGTTCTGGCGCCGCCGCATGGGGCGCAAGTGGCAGGCGCGCAAATTGAGGATTGGCAAGCGCACCGAAAGCAGCGCATTGGAAGAGATCGCCCGGGTCTGATCCGTGGCGTCATGGTTCCATTGTAAGGGCTTAAGGGGACGGCGCCGATGGTCGCGCGGGTAAACAGGGATGATGAGGCGTGGATGGGGCAGGCCCCGTCGCGCAGCTTCGTGCCTCTGCTCGCGCTCGCCGCAGCAGCCTCCGCCGCGATCGTCCTCTATGCCATCGGCGACTGGGCGCTGGCCGCCGGCTTTGCCGCCACGGTCATCACCATCGCCGCGCTGCTCGCCTGGTATCGCCGCCTCTATCCCCCGCCGCTGTCCGCCAGTGATGCCGTGCCCGACTGGACCGTGGCGCGCGCCGCCGCCGACGCCTCCAGCATGGCGATCGCCGTCACCGACCGCGCCGGCCGGCTGGTCTGCGCCAGCGACCTGTTCGGCGAATGGTTCCCCGGCTATCCCTCGCCTCCGGCCGTCAATGCCGATGCCTCGCTGATCGAGAGCCTGACCGCCGCCGCCCGCGCCGCCTGGCGCGATGGTGAGGCCAAGGTGGAGGCGATCGCCCATGCGACCCTGCGCCTCGACGTCGACATCACCCGCACCGGTCGCTCGGAAGATTATCTGCTCTGGCGCTTCACTCCGATGCGCCAGCCCAGCGCGCTCGACGATGTCCATCGCGTCCTGACGGGCGAGGCCGGGCGACAGTTGGGCGAAGCCGGCATCATGGCGGTGATGATCGGCGGCGAGGGGCGCATCCGCGCCGCCAACGGCGCCTTCCTGCTGCGCGCCGCCGGACGGATCGATGCCAACATCACCGGCCGCGATTTCGCCGCCCATATGCGGGTCGATGACAAGGGCCGGCTGTTCCTGGCGCGCGAGGAAAGCGGCGGCCTGCCGCTGCGCCTGCTGCAGGTGCCGCTGCGCCGCGCCACCCAGCCGGGCGGCATCCAGAATGGGGCGCAGGACGGCCCGATGCTGCTGCTGCTGATCGACGAGCCGGCCGGCGGCGGCGGCACATCGGCCCTTTCCTATATCGAAACCCTGCTCTCGCTGCTGCCCTTCGGCCTCGCCATGGCCGATCGCGACGGCCGGGTGCTGTTCGTCAACAAGGCGTTCGCCCGCGCCGCCGGCATCAAGGATGCCGAAACGCCCAGCTATCCCGGCGACCTTGTCGTGCGCGAGGATCAGGCGGCGGTGGCCGACGCGGTGCGCCGCTTTGCCGTCGGCCCGCAAATGTCGGGCGACATCGCCGTGCGCATGCGCGAACAGCCCGAAGAACCGATCGCGCTCAGCCTTGCCGGCGTGCGCGGCCTGGGCGAGGCCGCTGTGCTGCTCAGCCTCAAGGACAATAGCGAGGAATCGAAGCTCAAGCGCCAGGTCGCACAGGCGACCAAGATGCAGGCGATCGGCCAGCTGGCGGGCGGCGTCGCCCATGACTTCAACAATATCCTGACCGCCATCATCGGCCATTGCGACCTGATGCTGATGCGCCATACGCCGGGCGACAGCGACTATGACGACATCACCCAGATCAAGTCGAACAGCAATCGCGCCGCCGGCCTCACCCGCCAGCTGCTCGCCTTCTCGCGCCAACAGACGCTGCGCCCGCAGATATTGCAACTGCCCGACATCGTCGCCGACGTCTCCAACCTGCTGAAGCGCCTACTCGGCGAGAATGTGAAGCTCGACGTCAGCCATGGCCGCAACCTCGGCGCGGTGCGCGCCGACCCCGGCCAGCTCGAACAGGTCATCATCAACCTGGCGGTCAATGCCCGCGACGCCATGCCCGAAGGCGGCACGCTCAATATCCAGACCTATGGCGTGCCGGCGAACCGCGTGCGCGAGATGCGGCAACAAATTCTGCCGATCAGCGACTATACCGCGCTGCGCGTGTCCGACACGGGCCTCGGCATCCCGCCCGACATCTTGTCCAAGATCTTCGAACCCTTCTTCACCACCAAGGAACTGGGCAAGGGCACCGGTCTTGGCCTCTCCACCGTCTACGGCATCGTAAAGCAGTCGGGCGGCTATATCTTCGCCGAATCCGAACTGGGCCGGGGCGCCAGCTTCGTCATCTATCTGCCGGTCTATGCCGGCGGCGACATCGAGCAGGCCAAGCCCAAGACGCCGATCAAGCGCAGCGAAACCTGGGGCACCGGCACGGTGCTGCTGGTCGAGGATGAGGATATGGTCCGTGCCGTGGCCGAACGCGCCCTCACCCGGCAGGGCTACAAGGTGCTGACTGCCAGCGACGGCGAACAGGGGCTGGAAGTGCTGGGCGGCGGCGAGAAGATCGACCTGCTGATCTCCGACGTGGTGATGCCCAATATGGATGGGCCGGCGATGGTGGCGCAGGCGCGACGCAGTTTCCCCGACCTCCCCGTGCTGTTCATGTCCGGCTATGCCGAGGAGCAACTGCGCAAGTCGATCGACATCGCCAATGTCGCCTTCCTGCCCAAGCCCTTTTCCGTCAACCAGTTGGCCGAAGCGGCGCGCGACGCGCTGGCGATGCGACCGGCGGTGGAATGAACTTGCCCGCCGGCAAACGATTATGCTGGGCATCGCCTGCCCCTTTGGCTAGCGATGGGAAGCAAGAACAAGGGACAAGGGCGCATGGCTGACGGCAAGTCCATCCTCATCGTCGAGGATGAAGCGATGATCGGCATGATGCTGGAAGATTATCTCGACGCGCTCGGCTATCGCCTCCACGCGACCGCCGCGTCGGTGGACGAGGCGTGCGCCCTGGCGCGCGAGGGCGGGTTCGACGCCGCCCTGCTCGACTGCAATCTCCAGGGTGAAAAAAGCTGGCCGGTCGCCGACATATTGGCGCAGCAGTCGATTCCCTTCCTGTTCGCCACCGGCGGCATGGCGGATGATCTGCCGCAGGGCCATGCCGATCGGCCGACGCTGGCCAAGCCCTTCACCATCGGCGCCGTGGAGCGCGCGCTGGAGAAGATTCTCGCCGACTGAATAGGCAGGATAGGAAATTTCCGTTCCCCTCTTGTTCCGCAGGAACAAACGGGATACATCATTGGCAGGCGCCGAGTGACTCGACGCGATCCGCTTGACAGGGGATAGGCCGATGACCGCTATGCTCTCACTCATCGATTCCAAGAAGACAGGCACAATGGACAGACAGAAAGCATTGGAGGCGGCGCTCGCCCAGATTGATCGCGCCTTCGGCAAGGGCAGCGCGATGAAGCTCGGCAGCCGTGAGAAGATCGAGATTGAATCGATCTCGACCGGCTCGCTCGGCCTCGACATCGCGCTCGGCATCGGCGGCCTGCCCAAGGGCCGCATCATCGAGATTTACGGTCCCGAAAGCTCGGGCAAGACCACGCTGACGCTGCATGCGATCGCCGAAGCCCAGAAGGCCGGCGGCACCGCCGCCTTCGTCGACGCGGAACATGCGCTCGACCCCATCTATGCCAAGAAGCTGGGCGTCGACATTGACGAACTGATCGTGTCGCAGCCCGACACCGGCGAACAGGCGCTGGAAATCGTCGACACGCTGGTCCGCTCCAACGCCATCGACATCCTCGTCGTCGACTCGGTCGCCGCGCTGGTGCCGCGTGCCGAGATCGAGGGCGAGATGGGCGACAGCCATGTCGGCCTGCAGGCGCGCCTCATGAGCCAGGCGCTGCGCAAGCTGACCGGGTCGATCGCCCGCTCCAAGTGCATGGTGATCTTCATCAACCAGGTGCGCATGAAGATCGGCGTGATGTACGGCAATCCGGAAACCACCACCGGCGGCAACGCGCTCAAATTCTACGCCTCGGTCCGTCTCGACATCCGTCGCACCGGCCAGATCAAGGATCGCGACGATATCGTCGGCAACGCGACCCGCGTGAAGGTGGTGAAGAACAAGGTCGCCCCGCCCTTCAAGCAGGTCGAATTCGACATCATGTATGGCGAGGGCATTTCCAAGATCGGCGAAATGCTCGACATCGGCGTCAAGGCCGGGCTGGTCGAGAAGTCGGGCTCCTGGTTCTCCTATGACTCGGTCCGCATTGGTCAGGGTCGCGAAAACGCCAAGACCTTCCTCAAGGAAAATCCCGAAATGGCAGACCGCCTGGAAAAGGCGATCCGCGGCAAGACCGAGGAAGTCGCCGAAGGGATGATGGCCGGACCCGAAGCGGGGGATGACGACTAAGCAGGACGACCGCGCCCGACCGGATCAACCGGGCGCCTGATCCTGCCTTTCGTCCACCTCTGGCTTCACGCTCTGAAAAGGCCCGTTGCGCGATGGCGCGGCGGGCCTTTTACCTGCCGGGCGCGCGACAGGGCTGTCGCCATGCAGGCACAACGGAGGGGAAGAGGGAAAAGACCGCTATTCGTGCGGCCGCAGGGCGCGGTTGAGCGAATCCAGCACCTCGGCGATCGGTTCGGTCACGGTGACGCTGCGGCCTTCGCCAAAGCGGATGCGGGTGCCGTCGGTCACGGATGAGACGAAGGTCACCTGGGTAGGGTTGACCGCGGTTTCGGTGCGATCGACGCCGACGAACATGACGAGCATGATCTTCTCTCCCATTTTCGGCCCGTGCCGGACCCATTGGGTGCAAGACTAGCTGCTTTTTGCGCCGTTACCAGAGGCTTTGTGCGGTTCAACCTGCCTGGATCGCCTGCAGGAACCGGCTCGCCCGATCGTCCAACCGATGCGCGACCGTTGCCAGTTGCCCCGCCGCAACGCCGATGTCATGGGCGCCTGCTGCCGCCGCGCTTGCATTATCGCTGATCTGGCGCGCACTCTGGCGGATATGGTCGCTCGACGATCCGGCTTCCGACAGGCTCGCGGCGATCGACCGGCTGAAGGCACCATGGCGCGCCACCGCCGAGAAGACCGATGCCGACACCTCGTTCGCGGTCGCCATCGCCGCGTCCATGTGCAGATGCCCCTGCGCCACCGTCTCCACCGCCAGCCGGACATGGCCGATGCGCTGGCCGATCTCGGCCGCCGCCTCACGCGTCTGGCTCGCCAATGTCTTCACCTCGCGCGCCACCACGGCAAAGCCCTGCCCGGCCTCACCGGCCCGTGCCGCCTCGATGCTGGCATTGAGCGCCAACATGCTGGTCGCCCGCGCAATATCGTCGATCAGGGTGATGACCGCGCCGATCCCGTCCGCCTCGACCCGCAGCGCCGCCGTCTGCTCGGCCCCGACCTGCGTCTGCGCCACCGCCGCGCGGATCGCTTCGCCCGCCGCGCGCACCTGGCTTTCCATTGCCTGGAACAGCCCGCCCAGTTCCTGCCCGCCGCTGGCAATGCCGTGCAGGCTGTCGGCCGTCTGTTCCGCCGCGACCGCCATGCCGGCCGCCGCCTCGCCATTGCCCGACGCCCGCTCCACCGCCTGTTCAGCGCGCGCCGACAGCATGTCGGCCATGCCGACCAGATCCGCGATCAGCGCCTCGACATCCGCGCGAAATGCGCCGCTCTCGCGCGTCACATGTTCCAGCCGCCGGGTGCGGGCCAGCGCATCGCGCGTATCCCGCTCCGCCGCCAGCCGCAGCAGCAGCGGGCCGTCGACCACGCCGGCATAATGGCCGCCCTGCGTCACGATCAGCCCCTCGCAATCACTCCCCTGCGCCGCATAAAGATCGATCAGCCGCTCGACGCTGGCACTCTGCTCCACCATCGCACACGGCCGCACATGCTCATCCAGCCGCCCGCCGAAACTGGGATTGCGCAGCAGCGCATGACCGAAGGGGTTGAAAAGGATGCGTCGCATGTCGCGCTCATAAATGGCCCCCACCGGCCGATCGGCGGCGTCCACCACCGGCAGCAGCCGCAGCGCCGCATCGTCCTGGAAGCGGTCGACCGCCTGGCTGAGCGGCTGGCCCAGCCGGACCGCAGCGCAGCCCTGCGCAAAGGGCAAGGCGGTGCCGGCGGCAACATGCGGCTCCGGGTCGGGCCGATCGAGCATCTGGGGCGCGTACATGGCGCCCGGCCTAGAAGAAAAGGGTAAATGACCGCTTAGTATTTGATGACGCTTTTGTTACAGATCGTTGTTTTTACGGAATTATTTGGCCGGTTTATAGCCAAATGCCTCGCGTGCCAGCTTGACCACCTCGGGATCGGGCGCCGGGAAATCCATCGGCACCAGTTTCTCCAGCCGCTCCGCCACATAGGTTAGCGCCGCGATTCGTCCGGCCTTGCGATTATTATTGTCGATCACCTTCCAGGGCGCCTGCTTGGTGTCGGTCTTCTCGAACATGTCGTGCATCGCATCCCAATATTCGGCCCGCCTGGCCCGGTTGCGATAATCGTCGGTGCCGGTCTTCCACCGCTTCCACGGCGTATCCAGCCGCTGCGCCAGTTGCTCGTCCTGCGTCTCCTGGGTGATGTGGACGAACAGCTTGATGATGTTGGTGCCGGTCTCGACCTGCTGCGCCTCGAACGCGTTGATATCCTTGTATCCGCGCTTCCATTCCGCCTTGGTGGCATATTTCTCCACCCGCTCGACCAACACCCGGCCATACCAGCTGCGGTCGAACAGGCCGATATTCTGGCTGGCGGGTAACCGGGTCCAGAAGCGCCAGAGGAAATGATGGTCCAGTTCCTCGCGTGTCGGCGCGGCAATCGGATGGACCTGATAGTAACGCGGGTCCCAGTCCGCGGTCATCCGCTTGATGATCCCGCCCTTGCCCGCGCCATCCCAGCCTTCCAGCATGATGACGGTCCGGCGGCGATGCAGGATATGGGCGACCTGGATCTTCGACAGGCGATGCTGCAGCGCCAGCAGCGCCGCATCATAATCACCCTTGAACTTCGCCCCGGTCTCATAGTCCGACAGATTGATCGTCATGCGCCGCTCTCCTGCAAGGGGACGGCCGATTAGATCGAACCCTGCCGCCAAGAGCAAGCGCGGCCTCAGTGCAGTATGGCGTCGGTATCGACCAGCCGCACATCGTGCATCATGTCGAGATAGGCCTGGAGATAGAATTTGTGCGAGGCGCCGACGATCACCAGCATCCGCTGGCCCGGCGCGGCGGCGAAGACGTCGCGAATATTGGCCGCCATGCGCAGGTTGCGCACCTCCCAATAGCCGGCATAGCCGCGCCCGAAACGCTCGGGCGAAGGCTCCGTGAGCGCCGCGCCGAAATCGCTGTCATAGATGGTCTGCGCCTGATCCGGCGCATTATAGGCGCGATAGAGCGCCAGCACGCCGGCCCCCGTCCGGATGCCGGGCTGCAGCGCCGCATCGGCCGCCTTGCGCCGCGCCGTCGCTTCATTGTCCCACGCCTTCATGATCGCCGCGCCCACTGCCTTCTCCTCCTCGGCATTGCGATAGAGCCGGTCGGCGCTGTGGTCGTCCATCGGTTCCAGCCGCTCCAGCCCCAGCCTGGCAGCCAGCGGCGCGGCAATCAGGAACTCCTCGTTGCGACGCTGGCGCAGCGTTTCCAGCCGCGCCACCAATATGGCGTCCAGCCCATCCCCCACATGACGGTCCGCGCCGTCCAGCCGCAGCCATTGCACCAGCGCCGATCCCTGATCCGCCGCCGCCAGGAACAAGGCCGCCAGATGGCGCCGATCCGATGCCGTCGGTCGCTCCGGCCAGGCGGCCAGACGCCGCTCGACCTCGGTCGTGGCAGCCGGTACGTCCAGCCCGGTCGCCTGGCGCGCCGGCGTCGCGTCCCAGCAATAGGTTTCCACCGTCTCCGCATAGCGGAACGGCGCGCGGCGCAAGGCGTCGCATTGCAGGCCAGACAGGGACTCGACCGCGATTGATTGCGGCTTCCACGCCCCCAGCCGGTCGATCAGCGGCCCCAGCGCCTTTGCATCGAAATCCTTTGGCCAGCCCGACAGATGGGGCGTGCCCAGCACCATCACCTCATTGGGCGGCCCCGCCACCGCCTTCAAAGCGCGCGGATCGAAACCGGGACCAGCCGCCTGCACCGACACCGCCGCAAGCCCCGCCGCCACCATTGCCATGATCGTCCGCATCATCCGCCCTGCTCCCTTGCCGCCACGTGTGTTATCACAACAATACAGCAAGGCAAGACGGCAAAGAAAAAGGCCCCTGCCGGATGGCAGGAGCCCTGTTCTTTCCAGCCTATGGAAAGGCTTATGCCTTCGCTTGCGGCTCCACCACGCGGACATGCAGTTCGCGCAGCTGCTTGAACTCGGCGGCGCTCGGCGCCCCCATCAGCAGGTCTTCGGCGCGCTGGTTCATCGGGAACAGCGTGATCTCGCGCAGATTCTGCGCGCCGCACAGCAGCATCACGATACGGTCGACACCGGCGGCCATGCCACCATGGGGCGGCGCGCCATATTGGAACGCGCGATAGAGACCACCGAACCGCTCTTCCACGTCGGCCTGGCTGAGGCCGACCAGCTCGAACGCCTTGACCATCGCCTCGGGCGACTGGTTCCGGATCGAACCCGACGCGATCTCATAGCCGTTGCAGACCATATCATACTGGTACGCCTTGAGGCTCAGCGGATCCTGGTTGTTGAGCGCGTCCAGCCCGCCCTGCGGCATCGAGAAGGGGTTGTGGGCGAAGTCAACCTTCTTCTCGTCCTCGTCATATTCATAGAAGGGGAAGTCGACGATCCAGCACAGGTCGAACCGGTCCTTGTCGATCAGGTCGAGCGTCTCGCCGACGCGGATACGGGCGAGGCCGGCGAGCTTGGCCGCCTGGCCTTCCTTGCCTGCGGCGAAGAACACGCCGTCGTTCGGGCCAAGGCCCAGCGCTGCGATCAGCTTGGCGGTCGCTTCCTCGCCATGATTCTTGGCGATCGGGCCGCCGGGCACGCCATCCTTGATGTTGATATAGCCAAGGCCCGAATAGCCTTCGCCGCGCGCCCAATTGTTCATGTCGTCGAAGAATTTGCGGCTGCCCGCGCCCGCACCCGGCGCCGGGATCGCACGGATCACATTGCCGCTCTCGACCAGCGAAGCGAAGATGCCGAAGCCCGAGCCGTGGAAATGCTCGGTCACGTCCTGGATGATGATCGGGTTGCGCAGGTCCGGCTTGTCGCTGCCATATTTCAGCATGGCTTCGGCATGCGGGATGCGCGGGAAGCTGCCGGCCGGGGTGACCGGCTTGCCTTGGGCAAATTCCTCGAACACCGATGCGATGACCGGCTCCATCGTGTTCCAGACATCTTCCTGGGTGACGAAGCTCATTTCCAGGTCGAGCTGGTAGAATTCGCCCGGCAGGCGATCGGCGCGCGGATCTTCGTCGCGGAAGCAGGGGGCGATCTGGAAATAGCGGTCGAAACCGGCAACCATCAGCAGCTGCTTATATTGCTGCGGCGCCTGCGGCAGGGCGTAGAACTTGCCCGCATGGATGCGGCTGGGCACCAGGAAGTCGCGCGCGCCTTCGGGCGAGGACGCGGTCAGGATTGGCGTCGAATATTCGGTGAAGCCGGCATCTTCCATGCGGCGACGCATGTCGCGGATGATCTTGGTGCGGGTGACGATATTGGCGTGCAGCGTCTCGCGGCGCAGATCCAGGAAGCGATAGCGCAGGCGGATATCCTCGGGATATTCCTGCTCGCCCGCCACCGGCAGCGGCAGTTCGGCCGCGGTCGACAGCACGGTGACCTTGTCAGCCACGACCTCGATCGTGCCGGTCGCCATCTTCGGGTTGGTCGCTTCCGGGCCGCGCGCAACGACGGTGCCGTCGATCGTCACGACCGATTCCGCACGCAGGCCGTCCAGGATGCGCAGCGGCTCGCTGTCCGCCTTGGCGACGATCTGGGTCAGGCCATAATGGTCGCGCAGATCGATGAAGAGAACGCCGCCATGATCGCGCTTGCGATGCACCCAGCCGGACAGGCGCACATTCGCGCCGACATCGGCTTCACGAAGGGCGCCGCAATTGTGGGTGCGATAGGCGTGCATGGCGTTTCGATCTTTCAAATTCGTTTTACGGAAATGACAAATTGTTGCGGCCCGGCTATGGGCTTGCCTTGTCGACTATCGACCAGCCCGCAGGACGCGGGCCAGCCCATAATAAGATCGAAGACCATATGCAAATTCATCCGCTGATTACCGACAGCAAGACGCTTTCCGATTTCTGCGCCCGCATGGCCAAATCCCCCTATGTCGCGGTGGATACCGAGTTCATGCGCGAGAATAGCTACTGGCCCGAACTCTGCCTGGTCCAGGTTGCCGACTCCAACGAGGCCGCGGCGATCGACCCCAAGGCGCCGGGCATCGACCTGAAGCCGCTGCTCGACCTGCTGGTCCATAATGAAGACGTGCTCAAGGTCTTCCATGCCGGCGGCCAGGACATCGAGATCGTCCATAATCTGACCGGCAAGACGCCGCATCCGATGTTTGACACCCAGATCGCCGCCATGGCGCTCGGCCTTGGCGAACAGATCGGTTACGGCAACCTCGTCGATGCCTGGCTCGGCGTGCAGCTCGACAAGGGCGCGCGTTTCACCGACTGGGCGCGCCGCCCGCTCGACAAGCGCCAGATCGACTATGCGATCGGCGACGTCACCTATCTGATCGAAATCTTCCCCAAGATGCTGGAAGAACTGCGCAAGACCGGGCGCGGCGACTGGCTCGACCAGGAAATGGAGCGGATCAGCGATCCGTCCAATTACGAGAATGATCCGTCCGAAGCCTGGAAGCGCGTCCGCATCGCCAGCCGCAAGGCCGATGTGCTGGGTCGCCTCAAGGCGCTGGCCGCCTGGCGCGAGAAGGAAGCGCAGGACAAGAATCTGCCGCGCGGCCGCATCGTCAAGGACGAGACGCTGGCCGACATCGCCAGCCACCCGCCGCGCGCGCAGGAGGATCTGGGCAAGGTGCGCGGCCTGTCCGCCACCTGGAAGAGCAACGACATTGGCGGCCGGCTGATGGCGGCGCTCGGCGCGCACAAGCCGCTCGGCAAGGATGAGATGCCCGAGCGCGATCCCAAGCGTCCGGGCCTGGGCAAGGATGGCGCACTGGTCGCCGACCTGTTGAAGCTGTTGCTCAAGATTCGCTCGCGCGACATCAATGTCGCCCCGCGCCTGCTCGCCCGCACCGACGATATCGAGGCGCTGGCCGCCGGCGTGCGCGACGATCTCGCGATCCTGGAAGGCTGGCGCTATGACCAGTTCGGCCGGGACGCGGTGGACCTGGTCGAAGGGCGCCTTGCCTTTGCGGTCAAGAATGGCCGACTCAAGATGACGCGGACCGAATAAGGAGACGGACGATGCGGATGGCGATGCCCATGCCGATGATGGCGATGATATTCCTGCCCCTGGCCGCCTGTGCCGGAACCGGCAGCGAAGGCCCCGGCTCCGCATCGCCGCCAGCCATGGCACAAGGGCCGTGCAGGAATGACGGGCTCGACCGCTTCACCGGCCAGAAGGCGACGGCCGATCTGGGCGCGGACCTGCTCAAGGCATCGGGCGCCAAGACGCTGCGCTGGGGCGGCCCCAATATGGCCATGACCATGGACTTCCGCCCTGACCGGCTGACCGTCAGCTATGACGATCAGATGGTCGTCACCAGCGCCCGCTGCGGCTGACCCGCGCCCGCCTCATTCGGCGGCGCGCGGCAGTTCCACCACCGTGCTCCCATCGAGTGCGGTGATCAGCACCACCGCCCCCTCGGCGCCATAGGCGCCGTGCAGGGCGACGATAGAGGCCTTCACCGCCACCGCCTCGCCGCGATTGCTCAGCAGCATGGTCTGCACGCATTGCGCGCCCTGCCCCTGCATCGCCCGCTCCAGCGCCTGGCGGAACGCCGCGCGGCCATGGGTGAGGACCAGATCGGTCAGTTGCACGCCCATCACCCGCTCGCGCGGCAGGCTCAGCATGTCGGTGAAGGGCACATCGACCGCGTCGATCGTGCCGCGCACCGACAGGCGGACATAGCCGACATCGCCATGGGCGGTCATCGCCTCGATGATCGCGGCCTTGGCATCGGCCAGCCGATGGCGGCGCACATCCTCGGTAATGTCGCGGAACATGATGACGGTTGACCTTCCAAGGGGAAAACTCTGCAGCCGCAGCCAGGCGCCGTCGGCGAAGGGGGAGGGAATATCGGCCGCGCTCGGCTCGCCGCCGCTCACGGTGCGGCGCACATGCACTTCCATCAGGCTGCCGCTGATCGACGGCAGGACGACGTCCAGCTTGGGGCCGACCATCTGTCCCACCGGCTTGCGACAGATGGCGCTGGCGACCCGGTTGACGAAGTCGACGCGCATGTCCTGGTCGCAGATGATCACCGCCTGATCGACCCAGTCGGCCAGCGCGAACAATTTCTCCTCGGCGCTCTCCTGACCGGCGTTGCCCGACTGGGCTTTGAGCGCCCGGAACTCGTTGACGCCCAGCAGCACATGGGTCGCCCGGCCATGATGGGTGATGTAAAGTGGCGTCCGTGTCGCCATGTCGCGACATTCGGAAA
The DNA here is from genome assembly GCF_013001025.1 of Sphingobium yanoikuyae. Lineage (NCBI taxonomy): Bacteria > Pseudomonadati > Pseudomonadota > Alphaproteobacteria > Sphingomonadales > Sphingobiaceae > Sphingobium > Sphingobium yanoikuyae. The sequence continues at coordinate 3,961,346 of NZ_CP053021.1, forward strand.
AGCCGCGGACCAGGTCGGCCGCGGTGACGACCGGACTTTCGGCCGGATAACCACCCTCTCCCTCCATTCCATCACTCCCTACTGGGTTCAGATGGCGCGTAACGCGCTGGGTCATGTCCCTTGATGCCATAATTATCGGCCCTCCATCAATCGGACAAAAACAGAAACGATATGCCTTTCACCGGCCGGCGCTGCCGCAAGAGGGAATAGCGGACATTTCCGCATCCTGTTTCCCTTGTTCAGGCCGGAAACGCGTGTTTCCGGTCCATCTGCGTGCCCATGGCCATCACGACCAGCACCGGCACCGCCCAGATTGTCGACATGGCGTAGAAGAATTTGGTCAGGTAGGCGGGCGACACGATCACCGCGACCTGAACCGCAGCCACATTCAGCTGGAAGGCGGCGACGATGATCGGCCAGCGCCGGCTGCTCAGCATCGAAATGATGATCTTGAACAGCAGCGAGGCGCATTCGATCGCCAGGATCGTGCGGATCAGCACCGCCTCCGGCCGGATGGTCAGGACCGCCGTCTGGGCCAGGATGAACCCCGCCCAGACGCCGACGATGCTCCAGCGCCCGGTCGCGCCGCCATAGCGCACCACGAAGATCGAGGTGGCGATCAGCGCGATCGTATAAGCGAGGAAGATCTGCACGATCCTGCCTTCCGGTCCGGTCGCGTCAGGCGACCAGGCGCAGGGCGTCGGCCTGCTTTTCTTCCAGCGCGCTCCACGGGCTGTAGCAGCCGTCGGCGCGTTCGGCCTGGTTGGTCTTCATGCGGATCTTGGTCGCTTCCAGATGGGCGCCCAGCAGCTGCTCGCGACTCTGCATCATCGTGTCGATGCAGCCATGGAAGCGCTTGAACAGCTTCTGTCCCTGTTCGGGGGCCAGGCCGATGGTGCGGGCGGTGTCGATCATGTCGGCGCTCATCCGCAGCGTATGGGCCAGAACATCGTCCAGCTTCACATAGGCATCGCGGACCTGGCCGCTCAGGTTGAAGAAGGTGTCGTCCGACATGTGCATTTCGCTCTTGGCGGCGCGCTCGGCGCGGCGGGCATTGGACATGGCAAGGCTCCCTTTTTAGGCCAGCGCTCGCTGGCCCATCAGATGGTTGGATTGTTGGAGACCGTCAGCCGAACAGATGATTGAGCCAATATCCCATCGTGATCAGCGCGGCCAGGGAACCCCCTGCCCATAACGCGACCCGGAAGATGGTCGTCAGGATCTGCCATCGATTCAGCCCATGCGGTTCCCCTCCCATGGTTGCCAGAATCCGGTTACCCAATTGGCGCAAACGACCCTTTTCCTGCCGCTCTGCACCAGCCGGGATGTCGCCGGTCCGGGTCGGCCTGCTTGGTGCCGACGCCTCCTTCTCACCCGCCATCGCCGGTTCAACAAGCGGCTCCGGCTTTAATTCAAATTGCTTGAATTGCGCGTTTTTCTCGGCCTCTACCAATATCCGGGCGGCTTCGCGCCGATCCTTGGCGCCCAGCGCCACGGTCGCGCGATAGACATATTGGTCGACCGTGCCGGGGGTCAGCGATGTGCGCTGCGCGATCTGCTTGGAGGTATAGCCCTGTGCCACCAGCCGCAGGCATGCCCGCTGATTATCGTCCAGACTGGCAACCGCATTCGACATTCCAACCCCTCTGATCGCCCACAGGGAATCATGCCCCGGAACGGATGTAAACTTCTTCTATGATCAATTTTTTATGATGCCGGCCAAGCCATTGATTTATATCAGATACACTTCATCCATATCGGTGAGACGAAAAAGGCGACGCCTGTGGGCATCGCCTGTTTCCGTTACGGAATCCAGTCATGACATGACTCGATCCGCAATAGCTGCAATCGGGAACCCGGATAGCGCCCCGAAAGGCGCCGTCTACAGTTCCAGGCCGATCAGCGTACCGCTGCCGATCCGGTCGACATAGCGCTTGCCATCGACCTCCAGCCAGTCCGGCGTCACTTCCAGCCGGCGCCCGTTGATCGTGGTCCGCAGATGCTCGACCGCAAGCCGGTTGCGCGCAACGATACGCAAAACGCACAATCCGTCGCCCCGCGCCGCCATCATCGAATAGCGGTCGCCACGCAACAGGAAATGCCAGCTGCCGTCATGCGGCTTCCATTCATTGCCATCGATCACCTGCATCGGCGTGCCGTCGGCCGCGCCCAGTCTGACGCTGATCCGCGTCGCCCCCATGGATCGGCGCGGCGGCGCGAAGATCAGGATCGGCTCGCCGTCCAGGGTGATGGGAATCGGCGTATCGCGCAGCATCCGCGATCCACCGACGATCAACTGCGGCAATTCGTTGGAGAAAGGCAGGCGATCGCGCGCGAAGTGGCGCTGGCGTACCACCGGATTGGCATGGAAGCTGTGGACCTGATTCGCGGTCAGCCGCCCTTCCTCCACCAGTCCGTGACAGGTCGGGCAGAGCAGCGTCGCCCCCGGCCCGTCTGGCAGCCCCAGATAACGATAGATGGTCACCCCGCAGCGCACGCAGGCAAAGCCGCAGGACTGCCGAATCTCGGCCCGCTGATCGGCCGTCAATTCCGGCAACAGCGGCATTACGCGCAAACCCACCATCAAGGCGCCCCCTTTTTCCCGCCGTCCGCCTGATGCGGATCGACGTTGCTTGTTCCTGGCGTCCTCGTGCGGGTGGAAAGCTCTGCCGGCCCCTGGGCTCCTATTGGTTAAAATAAATGCGCCCAAGTCAAGGGCCTAGACATTATGTTCGACAAGAAAATGGCGGATTTCGTGCGCTTTCCGTGCGCGCCGCCCCTGCCCGAGCGTTCAGCGCTGGGGCAGCAGGTCCAGGTTGCGGGCCGCCGCAATCGCCCGAATCCGGCCCGGTCGCGGCATGTTGCGGATCGCGATTTCCGCTACGTCACCGGCGCTGAACAGCTCGACATTGCCGACGTCGAACAGCCGCTGGCCGAAGGTCTGCGTGATGCGCACGCTGCGGATGCTGGACAGCGCCACCTCGGTCCGCTGCTTGGCCAGCAAGCCACGCTCCAGCAGCACCTCGCGCTCGCTCAGCGCCAGCCGCTCGCCCTTGTGCATCACCCACCACACGCCGATCGCCAGGATACCGACCACCGAAACCAGCAGCAGCAGGAACAGGAAGGGATGCGCCCGGACCATCGCCGGATGCTCGTCATACAGCCATGCTTCGCTCACGCCGCCTCCTTCATCTGGCTTCCGCGGTTTTCACCATGCTCCCGGCGCGGCGTCAAGGCGCCGTCCGACGCCCCCTGCGCGACCACCATGGTTAACCAAAAATTTCCAAATATTTACTAGCGATAGCCTCCGATTGGGGATGAATCATGGCCTATAGCCTGCATGATATTGGTGACGAAGACCGGGACCGGTCGGACCATTGGCTGAATGACAAGCAGGATCAGCGCCGCGCCATCGTGCCGCTACGCCTCATCCTCATCGCCCTGTTGATGGGGGCGCTCCTCCTGGTCCTGATGCGCCATGTGCTGCCCGCGTCGACGACGGCTTCAGCACCATCCATCGACGCCCCCGCCACCATATCCACCCGTTTTGCCGCTTGTGACGATCTGGACGGCCAGGCCTGCGTCCTTGCCACCGACGCCTATGCCTATCAGGGCCGTCGCTACCATCTCGCCGACATCAGCGCGCCGCGTCTCGAAGGCGCTGCCTGCCCGCAGGAAGCCGCCCTTGCCCGCGCCGGCCGCACCGCGTTGCAGGGCATGCTGAACGGCGGCAGCTTCGAAGCCCATGCCGACCCCGCCGACAGTGACCCGACCGACCGCATCCTGCTGCGCGACGGTGTCTCGCTGGGCCAGCTTCTCATTCTCAAACATTATGCCCGTCCCTGGTCGGCCAAGCCAATCGACTGGTGTGCGGCCGGCTAAGACCGCGATCCCGCAAGGAGGCAAAGGCGGGACGTTCCAGATTGGGACCGACAGCGCCCGTATCCGCCATTTGCCCATTGCGCGTTAACCAAGAAAATATCCCATTCGTTGCTCTATCATTGCTATGAAGCATCATGGTCGAAACGAAGCCGAAACGGACAAGGCTGACGGAGCTGGACGCGTTGCGCGGGATCGGCGCCTTGTGCGTGCTGGTCTTCCATTATTCGACCCGCTTCCATGAGTTGTTCCCGCAGGCCAGCCATGTGCCCTTCAGCTTCCCCGGCGGCAATTACCGCGTGCTGCTGTTCTTCACCATTTCGGGCTTTGCGATCTTCTTCACGCTGGATCGGATCGGCACGGTCGCCGACTTCATCGTCAACCGCTTCGCCCGCCTCTACCCCGCCTATCTGGTGGCGATGCTGGTGACGCTGTCGATCGAATATCTGGCCCAGGCGACCCAGTTGCTGGTCGGCCCCTTTGCGATTCTCGCCAATCTGACGATGCTTCAGGGCTTTGCCTTCATTCCTGAAGTGGATGGCGCCTATTGGACGCTGACGGTGGAGATCGCCTTCTATTTCTGCATGGTCTCGATCTGGAAATGGATCGGCCTGCGGCATCTGGAACCGACGCTGGTGGCCTGGCTGATCCTGCGCTGGGTGATGCAGCTCTGGCCCGACATCGTGCCCGAACGGGTCGTGATGCTGCTGGTGCTGCGCTACACGCCCTTCTTCATCATCGGCATGCTGGCCTATCGCATCTGGGCTGGGCAACGCAGCTGGCAGCAGCAGGCCCCCTATGCCGCGCTGGCCCTGCTGTCGATCGCGACCATGGAAACATGGGACGTGACGATTGTCGGCCTGGTGCTGATGGCGACCTTCGCAGCGCTGGTCCGCAATCATCTGCGCTTCCTGGCGATCCGGCCGCTCGTCTGGATGGGCGGGATCAGCTACAGCTTCTACCTGATCCACCAGCATGTCGGTTTCGTCGTCATGCTGGAAATTGCCAGGGCCGGCTATAGCCCCTGGATCGGCTTTGCCGCCGCCTTCCTCGTCGCGCTGACGCTCGGCACGCTGATCAACCGCCTGGTCGAACGACCGGCGGGAGAGATCATCCTGCGCTGGTGGAAGAAGCGGCGACGGGCGCCAGGCCCACTTGCGGAAATCGCGCCGAGCAGATGAGGGCGCTGCCGCAGCGGCAGCGCCCTCTCGCCATCAGGGCTGCGCGACCGGCGCGGCTGCGGCCGCATTTTCGGGCAGACCACCCAGCTGCGTCACCAGTTTCGTATAGGCGTCGAGATAGGCGAGCACGATCACTTGGCCGATCTCGGTATTCTGATAGCCGCCGCCACCGGCGCCGGCAAAACCGCCCCACCAGCTCGACCCGCCGCTCGCGTTGAAGCTCAGGTCTGACTTGCGGGCATAGCCTTCGGTCAACGCCTCTTCCTCGGTGGTGCGGGCATTGACGACCGAGAGGGTGACATTGGCCTCGCTCTTCTTGACGTTGATGCCGCCGGCGATCCGGCCCCAGGTGCTGCCACCCATGAAGCCGCCGAGCACGCCGCCCAGCGAATTGCCGCCGCTGTTGCGGTTGGAGGAGACGATATCCGGCTCCAGGAAATAATCCGCCGCCTTCACCTGGCCACGGCCCAGATTGCTGTTCGCCTGCAATTCGCCATTGTCAGCCATGGCGCGTTCCATGTTGCGGCTCGCCATCGACCGGCCTCGATTGACGAGGCCAAAGCAGCCCGACTGCTGCACGAAGATCTTCAGGATCGCCTCGGGGCTGCCCAGATTGAGTTCGCGCCACCACTGATTGTCGGGCTCGACGATTGCGACGGTACCAAGGCGGCGGGTGCAGCGCGGGATTTCCGCCTGCTTTCGCGACTGTTCCTGACGGGCCGACGAACCCTTTTCGGCGGCCATCGCCATCGGCGCGGCCGAACCAAGGCAGACCGCAGCCGCAGTCAGCATCTTCAATACACGCATTTTCAAAAACCCCGTTTCCTGTCTGGTCGAGAGAAATTGGTGCGCCCCGGATATTTTTCTGGAACGTAACACAGCCGCAAGGGGCTTCCAAGCAAAGGGGGTTAATGACGATGCTTGTCATCGCACGGCAATTTCGCATGCCATGCACTACGTGATCCTGCTGACAGCGCCCGCAACTGCTGCTATCGGGCGCCGATGACCGACCTGTCCCATATCCGAAACTTTTCGATCATTGCGCATATCGACCATGGCAAGTCGACGCTGGCCGATCGCCTGATCCAGCGCACCGGCGGCCTGACCGACCGTGAGATGAGCGCGCAAGTCCTTGATAATATGGACATCGAGAAGGAGCGCGGGATCACCATCAAGGCGCAGACCGTGCGCCTCGACTATACCGCCAAGAATGGCGAGACCTATGAGCTCAATCTCATGGACACGCCGGGCCATGTCGACTTCGCCTATGAAGTGTCGCGGTCGCTGGCCGCGTGCGAGGGCGCGTTGCTGGTGGTCGACGCCGCGCAGGGCGTGGAAGCGCAGACGCTGGCCAACGTCTATCAGTCGATCGAGCATGATCATGAGATCGTGCCGGTCCTGAACAAGATCGACCTGCCCGCCGCCGAGCCGGAGAAGGTCCGCGCGGAAATCGAGGAGGTGATCGGCCTCGACGCGTCGGAAGCGGTGCTGGCCAGCGCCAAGTCCGGCATCGGCATCGACGATATCCTGGAAGCGATCGTCACCAAGATCCCGGCGCCCAAGGGCGACCGCAATGCGCCGCTGGAAGCGATGCTGGTCGATAGCTGGTACGACCCCTATCTGGGCGTCGTCATCCTGGTGCGCGTCATCAACGGCGTCATCAAGAAGGGCCAGGCGATCAAGTTCATGATCGGCGGCACCGAGCATCTGATCGACCGTGTCGGCTGCATGCGCCCCAAGATCGAGGCGCTGCCCGAACTCGCCGCCGGCGAGATCGGCTTCATCACCGCGCAGATCAAGGAAATCGCCCAGACCCGCGTCGGCGACACGATCACGACCGTGAAGAATGGCGCAGCCAAGCCGCTGCCGGGCTTCAAGGAAGTACAGCCGGTGGTGTTCTGCGGCCTGTTCCCGGTCGATGCCAATGATTTCGAGAAATTGCGCGAGTCGATCTCGAAGCTGCGCCTCAATGACGCCAGCTTCTCGTTCGAGATGGAAACCTCGGCCGCGCTCGGCTTCGGTTTCCGCTGCGGCTTCCTCGGCCTCCTTCACCTGGAAATCATCCAGGAGCGCCTCAGCCGCGAATATGATCTGGACCTGATCACCACGGCGCCGTCGGTCGTCTATGACATGCACATGAAGGATGGTCGCACCCTTCACCTGCACAACCCGGCCGACATGCCCGATCCCAATCATATCGAGATGATCGAGGAGCCCTGGATCGAGGCGGTGATCTACTGCCCCGACGAATATCTCGGCTCGATCCTGAAGCTTTGCCAGGACCGTCGCGGTATCCAGAAGAACCTCACCTATGTCGGCGGCCGCGCCCAGGTGACCTATGAACTGCCGCTCAACGAAGTGGTGTTCGACTTCTATGACCGCCTGAAGAGCATCAGCCGTGGCTATGCCTCGTTCGACTATCACCAGATCGGCACGCGCGAGGGCGACCTCGTCAAGATGAGCATCCTCGTCAACAACGAGCCGGTCGATGCGCTGTCGATGATCGTCCACCGCTCCGCCGCCGAAGCGCGCGGCCGCCACATGTGCGAGCGCCTCAAGGATCTGATCCCCCGCCACCTGTTCAAGATCCCGATTCAGGCGGCGATCGGCGGCAAGGTGATCGCGCGCGAGACGATCGCGGCGATGCGTAAGGACGTCACGGCGAAATGCTATGGCGGCGACATCACCCGCAAGAAGAAGCTGCTGGAAAAGCAGAAGGAAGGCAAGAAGCGGATGCGCGAATATGGCAGCGTCCAGATTCCGCAGGAAGCCTTCATCGCCGCCCTGCGCATGGGCGACGAGAATTAGGCATCATCCATCGGGGTGGAGGCCATCGGGCTTCCACCCCGATTTGCTTTTGCCTGCCGGCGCTGTCGCGTGTCAGCCCTTGCTGTCGATCGCCCGCTTATAGCCGTCGAGCTGCTCCACCAGCACCTTGTCGACGATCGGCGCGATCGGCACCAGGCCACCGCGCATATAACCGCCAACGGAATAGGTCAGCGTCACATGGCTGCCGCCCGGCCTGGCCGCGATGGCGAAGTCCAGCACACCGGTCACCGCTTCGCTCTGCAGCGGCCCCAGAGCCCCGCTCAGCCGCAATCGCTGGCCCGGCGCGGCATAGATGACCCGCGCATGTTCGATGCTGCCGGAGAACCCCTTTCCGTTCTTGTCAGGAAGGGTCTCGCAGAAGCAGCCGCCGGCCTTCGCCTCCAGCACCATGTTGCGCGCATCGCCGCTATAGGTGTGGGCGCTGTTCCACCAGCGCCCCGGCTCTGCCAGCAGCGCATAGGCCGCGCCGGGCGCCATAGCCACGTCCACGCTCGCCTGCACGACAAAGCCGGCATCGCTGCTGGCAACCACCCCACCCTGTCCGGGCGCGGCCGCCAGCGCCATGCCGGCGCCTGTCAGTATCGATCTGATTGGATAGGCCATGTTCCCTCCCCGCCTTGTCGCCGGGGAGGGAGAATAGCTCAGGCCGGAACGCCGTCCAAGATGGCGACGATCGCGCCGCTGACATCGTTCATGTCGGCCATGCCGTCGACGCGGCTGACGATGCCGCGCGCTTCGTAGATCGGCAGGATCGGTGCAGTCTTGGCGCGATATTCGGCCATGCGGGTCCGCACCGTTTCCTCATTGTCGTCGGGACGACGCTTGAATTCGTGCCCGCCGCACTTGTCGCACGTACCCTCGACCTTGGGCTGCTTGAAGGCATCATGATAGCCCTCGCCGCAGGTCGCGCAGGTGAAGCGACCGGTGATGCGCTCGACCAGCGCATCCTCGTCCACTTCCAGCTCGATCACATGATCGAGCGTGCGGCCGCGATCGGCCAGGATGGTGTCGAGCGAATGGGCCTGGGCCTCGGTCCGCGGATAGCCGTCGAAGATCACGCCGGTATCGGCCGCCAGCGCATCAAGCGCTTCGCCGATGATGCCCGAGACGACCTCGTCCGGCACCAGCGAACCCGATTCCATCAGCGCCTTGGCCTGAAGGCCGACCGGAGTCCCCGCCTTCACCGCAGCCCGCAGCATGTCGCCGGTCGACAGCTGAACCATGCCACGGCTGTCGACGAGCCGCGTGGCCTGGGTGCCCTTGCCGGCACCCGGAGGACCAAGCAGAATGATATTCATTGCGCGCATTCTCCCCTTGTACTTGCGCTTGTCTGTCTGCGCCCCCTTAGCGCAGACGGCCCTTCAGCTTCGCCTTCTTGATCAGATCCCCATATTGATGGGCAAGCAGATGGCTCTGGATCTGGGTCACGGTATCGACCGTAACATTGACGACGATCAGCAGGCTAGTCCCACCAAGGTAGAAGGGAATTCCCGCCCGGGCGATGGCAAATTCCGGCACCAGACAGATAAAGGCCAGGTAGGCGGCGCCGATCACGGTGATCCGGGTCAGGACATAATCGAGATAATTCTCGGTATTCTTGCCCGGACGGATGCCCGGAATGAAGCCGCCATTGCGCTTCAGATTGTCGGCCGTCTCTTCCGGATTGAACACCACGGCGGTGTAGAAGAAGCAGAAGAAGACGATGCCCAGGCCATAAAGGCCCATGTAGAAGGGGCTGCCGTGCGACAGATACTGGTTGATCGTCAGCACGATGCTGCTCCAGCGGCTGTCATCGTCCGCCTTCACGCCCATGAACTGCGAGATGGTCAGCGGCAGCAGCAGCAGCGAGCTGGCGAAGATCGGCGGGATCACGCCCGCGGTGTTGACCTTCAGCGGCAGGTGGCTGCGATCGGCCTGCATCAGGCCCTGGCGCGTCTGGCGCTTGGGATACTGGATCAGCACCCGGCGCTGCGCGCGTTCCATGAAGCAGATGAAGGCAATCAGACCAAAGCCCAGCACGACGACCAGGAAGATGACCAGGCCCGAGATCGAGCCTTCGCTGCCCGACTTGAACAGGTTGCTCAGCGTCACCGGCAGCTGCGCGACGATACCGGCCATGATGATCAGCGAGGTGCCGTTGCCGATGCCGCGCGAGGTGATCTGCTCACCCAGCCACAGCAGGAACATGGTGCCGCCGATCAGCGAGATGATCGCCGAGACGACGAACAGCATGCCGGGGTCCACAACCACGCCCTGCGCCTGCCAGTTGGCGGCGGCGGCATAGCCCTGCACGGCGGTCAGGCCGACGGTGCCATAGCGGGTATATTGGTTCAGCTTCTTGCGGCCGCTCTCGCCTTCCTTCTTGATCGCCGCGAGCTGCGGCGAGAGGGAGGCGGCCAGCTGCACCACGATCGACGCGGTGATATAGGGCATGATGCCGAGCGTGATGAGGCTCGCGCGCGACAATGCACCACCCGAGAAGGTGTTGAAGATGTCGAGGATGCCACCGGCCGACTTCTGCGACCAGGCCGCGAGCGCGGTGGGATCGATACCCGGCAGCGGCACGAAGCTGAGGAAGCGGAAGACGATCAGCGCGCCGAGGGTGAACCACAGGCGCTTCTTGAGGTCGGTCGCCTGGCTGAACTTCGCGAGGCTGAGATTGGATGCGAGCTGGTCGGCTCTCGATGCCATTGTGGCTGCCCTTCAAATCATTCTTGCCGGAGCCATCGGGCTCCGTGGCGGAATCGCTACCCCCTTAGCGGGGCGGGAAGACCATGTCGAACGGGAGTTGCCGCCGTTGCGACGAACATATGCTCCCCCCGATACACATAGCCCCGCCAACCCATATCGGGCAGCGGGGCCGTGCTTGCAAGTCTCGGGCGAGACTTAGGCCTTGGCGGCCTTCTTGGCGGCAAGGGCGGTGCCCTTCTTCGCCTTGGCCTTCTCGGCAGCCGGGACGACTTCGATCACGTCCAGCTTGCCACCAGCCTTGGCGACCGCTTCGACGGCGCTCTTCGAGGCACCGGCGACCAGGAAGCTGACCTTGGTGGTCAGTTCGCCCTTGGCCAGGACGCGGACGCCATCCTTGCCACCACGGGCCAGGTTGGCGGCCTTCAGAGCCGCATGGTCGATGACGGCAGCGGCGTCCAGCTTGCCGGCGTCGATCGCGGCCTGCACTTCACCCAGGTTCACGATCGCATAATCGTTGGCGAAGATGTTGTTGAAGCCGCGCTTCGGGATGCGCATGTGGAGCGGCATCTGGCCACCCTCGAAGCCGTTGATGCTGACGCCCGAGCGTGCCTTGGCACCCTTCTGGCCGCGACCGGCGGTCTTGCCCTTGCCCGAGCCGATACCGCGGCCGACGCGCATACGGCCCTTGCGGGCACCGGCATTGTCGTTGATTTCGTTCAGTTTCATGTTCGCACTCGCTTTCGCTTTTGTCGCGCTGATCCCGTGCGGGATCATCTAAAGGAAGCGCCCGTTAGCGCTTCCGCTGAAAAAACGAAAGAGGGGTTTCCCCCTCTTTCGCTTCATTTCGTCGGATCGAAAGGGCTTAGAGCCTGATCGTTTGAGGTGGAAGCGCTTCGCGCTTCCGCCGATAACGTGAATCAGGCTCTATTCCTATATTCTAAACCTTGATTCACGTTTCAGACAATTCTGTCTGAAACGATCAAGGTTTAGCCCTCGACCACTTCCACCATGTGGGGGAGCTTCTTGATGGCACCGCGGACTTCCGCCGTGTCTTCCAGCTCGACCACGCGATGCATCTTGCCAAGGCCCAGGCCGATCAGAATCTTCTTCTGGCTTTCGGGGCGACGGATCGGCGAACCGATCTGCTTGATCTTGATCTTCGCCATGTCAGTTACTCCGCAATCGCTTCGGCGTCAGCCTGCGCGACTTCGGCCGAGGCACCACCGCGACGCAGAAGGTCAGCGACCTTCTTGCCACGACGCTGCGCCACCGACTTGGGGCTGGTCTGCTCGCCCAGCGCCGCGAAGGTCGCACGGATCATGTTGTAGGGGTTCGAGGTGCCGTTCGACTTGGTCACGACGTCAGCGACGCCGAGGCTTTCGAACACGGCGCGCATCGGACCGCCGGCGATGATGCCGGTACCGGCCGGAGCCGAACGGACAGTCACCTTGCCAGCACCGAAGTGGCCGAGGCCGTCATGGTGCAGGGTGCGGCCTTCCTTCAGCGGAACGCGAACCATGGCCTTCTTGGCCGAAGCGGTCGCCTTGCTGATGGCTTCAGGCACTTCGCGCGCCTTGCCATGACCGAAACCGGCGCGGCCCTTGCCGTCGCCGACGACGACCAGAGCAGCGAAACCGAAGCGCTTACCGCCCTTGACGGTCTTCGAGACGCGGTTGATGTGAACCAGCTTCTCGATCAGCTCTTCGCCCTGTTCCTCGTCACGGTTGCCGCCACGGCGGTCGTCGCGACGGCCACGGCCGCCACGCTCGCCACGGTTGCGGTCACCGCCACGGCCACGGCCACGGCCGGGACCACGACCTTCGGTCTGAGCCTCGGCACCCTCGACGGGCGCGACGACTTCGTTGGTGTTTTCGTCAGCCATGATCAGAACTCCAGCCCGCCTTCACGGGCGGCATCGGCCAGCGCCTTGACGCGGCCATGGAACAGGAAGCCACCGCGGTCGAACACGACCTTGGTGACGCCGGCCGCCGTAGCAGCGGCAGCGACGCGCTTGCCGACATCGGCAGCGGCTTCGGAAGAGGCGCCGGTCTTGCCCAGAGCCTTCGAACCAACATCCTTGTCCAGGGTCGAAGCGGCGGCGACAGTGGTACCGGCGACGTCGTCGATGATCTGGGCGTAGATGTGACGGCCCGAACGATGGACGCTGAGGCGCGGGCGGGTGCCCGAAACAGCCTTGAGCGCGGTGCGAACGCGGCGACGACGCCGCGCGAAGAGGGAAAGCTTAGCCATCTTACTTCTTCTTCCCTTCCTTGCGGAAGATGAATTCGCCGGCGTACTTGATACCCTTGCCCTTATAGGGTTCGGGCTTGCGCCAGCGGCGGATCTCGGCGGCGACCTGGCCTACCTGCTGCTTGTCGATGCCGCTGATCTCGACCGTGGTGTTATCCGGGGTCTTGATCTCGATGCCTTCCGGAATCTCGAAATCGACGTCGTGGCTGTAGCCGAGCTGCAACTTCAGGGTCTTGCCCTGCGAGTTCGCACGGTAGCCGACACCGGTGATCAGTAGCTTCTTCGAGAAGCCCTGGGTCACGCCGGTGATCAGGTTCTGGATCAGGGTACGCTGCATGCCCCAGAAAGCGCGGGCGCGCTTGCCGTTGTTGGCGGGCTTTACAGCGATGCTGCCTTCTTCGACGGTGTAGGTCACTTCGTCGGCCAGCGGCATGGCGAGGGTGCCCTTGGGCCCCTTCACCGACAGCTGACCGTCAGCGATCGACGCGGTCACGCCCGCAGGCACGGTGACCGGCTTCTTGCCAGTGCGGCTCATCAGAACACCTCCGCCAGCACTTCGCCGCCGACATTCTGTTCACGCGCTTCGGCGTCGGACAGAACGCCCTTGGGCGTCGAGACAATGGTGATGCCCAGGCCGTTGCGGATCACCGGCAGTTCCTTGGAACCGGAATAGACGCGGCGACCAGGCTTGGACACGCGGGCAACATGCTTGATCGCAGGCTGGCCCTCGAAATACTTCAGCTCGATGCGCAGGCCGGGGTGATTGCCGAGGGTTTCCTCGGAATAACCACGGATATAGCCTTCGCGCTGCAGCACGTCGAGCACGCGGGCACGGAGCTTGCTGGCGGGGGACACAACGCTGTCCTTCTTCGCCTGCTGCCCGTTACGGATGCGGGTGAGCATATCACCCAGGGGATCGGTCAATGCCATCTCAAATGATCCTTACCAGCTCGACTTGGTGACGCCGGGGATCAGGCCCTTGTTGGCCAGATCACGCAGCTGCACGCGGCAGAGACGGAATTTGCGGTAGTAAGCGCGCGGGCGGCCCGTCAGTTCGCAGCGGTTGCGAATGCGGGTCGGGTTGCCGTTGCGGGGGACTTCCGCCATCTTCAGACGCGCAATCAGACGCTCGGTGTCGTCGAGAGCGGTATCGGCTGCGATCGCCTTGAGCTTCGCATAGCGGCCGGCATACTTCTTCACCAGCTTCTTGCGGCGCTCGTTCTTGTTGATCGAACTCAGTTTCGCCATGACTTAAGTTCTCTTCCTTAGCTTAAGCGTTGGGAGAGAAGCGGGGCCTATTAGACCGCCTGCTTCTCTTCAATCGGGAAGGGGAAGCCGAAGAGGCGCAGCAGTTCGCGCGCTTCGTCGTCAGTCTTCGCCGTGGTGGTCACGATGATGTCCATGCCACGCACCTTGTCGATGCGGTCATAGTTGATCTCGGGGAAGATGATCTGCTCCTTGATGCCGAAGGCATAGTTGCCACGGCCGTCGAAACTCTTCGGGTTGAGACCACGGAAGTCGCGCACGCGCGGCAGGGCAATGTTGATCAGGCGATCAAGGAATTCATACATGCGCTCACGGCGCAGCGTGACCTTGGCACCGATCGGCATGCCTTCACGCAGCTTGAACTGCGCGATCGACTTCTTCGCCTTGGTGATGACCGGCTTCTGGCCGGCGATCAGTTCCATTTCCTCGGCGGCCGAAGTGACCTTCTTCTTGTCCTGCGTGGCTTCACCGACGCCCATGTTGAGCGTGATCTTCTCGATCTTCGGGATTTCCATCACATTCTTGTAGCCGAACTTCTCGACCATCGCCTTCACGATGGCGTCGTCGTAGATCGACTTCGAGCGCGGAATATACTTGTCGGCCATTACAGCACCTCACCGGACTTGACGGCGACGCGGACCTTCTTGCCGTCGCGGTCCTCGAAACGGACGCGGGTCGGCTTGCCATCCTTGTCGGCGACAGCGACGTTCGAAATGTGCATCGGGGCCGGCTTGCGGTCGATGCCACCCTGCGGGTTCGACTGGTCGGGCTTGCGATGCTTCGCATGCACGTTGATGCCTTCGACCAGGACCTTGTCGTCCTTGGGCATCACCTGGAGGACGGCGCCGGTACGGCCCTTGTCCTTGCCAGCCAGGACGACGACCTTGTCGCCCTTCTTGATCTTAGCAGCGCTCATTACAGCACCTCGGGAGCGAGCGAGATGATCTTCATGTGCTTCTTGGCGCGCAGCTCGCGAACGACCGGGCCAAAGATACGGGTGCCGATCGGCTCCTCGTTCTTGTTGATAAGCACAGCGGCATTGCCGTCGAAGCGAATCACGCTGCCATCAGCGCGACGCACGTCCTTGGCGGTGCGCACGATGACGGCGCGATGCACGTCACCCTTCTTCACCTTACCGCGCGGAGCAGCTTCCTTGACGGAGACGACAATGATGTCGCCCACGCCGGCGAAACGCCGCTTCGAGCCGCCCAGCACCTTGATGCACTGGACGCGCTTGGCGCCGCTGTTGTCCGCGACGTCAAGATTGGATTGCATCTGGATCATGGATCCGGTTCCTTCTTATTTGGCCTACCGGGACTATCCCGGCGGTTCCGAATTTCGTGAGTCGACCCGGTGAATCGAAATGCACGAAGCGCGGGCCTGTACCTCCTCCCGAAGGAAAAGGCCAGCCCCGCGTCCGAACTTTTTCGACTCTAGAGTCGGTGACTGCCCTTAGCCCGCCGATTCCGGCGACTTGTGGGTGTCCACACGCTCGATGACCTTCCAGGTCTTGAGCTTGGAAATCGGAGCGGTCTCTTCGATACGGACCGTTTCGCCTTCCTTGTAGACATTGCCCTCGTCATGGGCATGGTACTTCTTCGACCGGCGGATGATCTTGCCGTAGAGCGCATGCTTAACCTTGCGCTCCACGCGAACCACCACCGTCTTGTCGGTCTTGTCGGAAACCACCGTTCCCGTCAGCACGCGCTTGGGCATCGTGTGTTTCCTTTACTTCGCGGCCGAGCGCGAACGCTCGGTCTGCAGGGTCTTGATCTGCGCGATCGAACGACGGACTTCACGAACGCGGCTGGGCTTTTCCAGCTGGTTGGTGGCCGCCTGGAAACGCAGATTGAACTGCTCGCGCTTCAGGTTGTTCAGCTCGGTCGACAGCTCGTCGTCCGACTTGGTCTTGAGGTCTGCAACGTTGGCCACAGCTTAACCCTCCAGGTGCGAGGTGTCGCCGAGGCGGGCAACGACCTTCGTCTTGATGGGCAGCTTCATCGCGGCGCGCGAGAAGGCCTCTGCTGCGAGCGGACCGGGAACGCCGTCCAGTTCGAACAGGATACGGCCGGGAGCGACGCGAGCCGCCCAATATTCGACCGAACCCTTGCCCTTGCCCTGGCGGACTTCAGCCGGCTTCTTGGTGACCGGAACGTCGGGGAACACGCGGATCCACAGACGACCCTGACGGCGCAGGTGGCGCTGGATCGCGCGGCGAGCCGCTTCGATCTGGCGCGCGGTGATCCGCTCGGGCTCCAGAGCCTTGAGACCGTAGGCGCCGAAGTTCAGCGCAGTGCCGCCCTTCGCATCGCCCTTGATCCGACCCTTGAAGGTCTTGCGGAACTTCATCTTCTTCGGTTGCAGCATGACGCTATTACCTTCTTATTCTCAGCGCGCCGGGCGCACGCCGGAGGTCTGAGCCTCCAGCATCAGCCGGTCGGTAGCCATCGGATCATGGCCGAGGATCTCGCCCTTGAAGATCCAGACCTTGATGCCGCAAACGCCATAGGCGGTGTGCGCCGTGGCTTCGGCATAGTCGACGTTCGCACGCAGGGTGTGCAGCGGAACGCGGCCTTCACGATACCATTCGACACGCGCGATCTCCGCGCCGCCCAGACGGCCGCCGCAGGTGATCTTGATGCCTTCGGCGCCCAGACGGAGAGCCGACTGCACCGCACGCTTCATGGCGCGACGGAAGGCAACGCGGCGTTCCAGCTGGTCGGCGATGCCCTGTGCGACGAGCTTCGAATCGATTTCCGGCTTGCGGATTTCGACGATGTTCAGCGACACGTCCGACGAGGTGAAGGCACCCAGCTTCTTGCGAAGCTTTTCGATGTCTGCACCCTTCTTGCCGATGATGACACCGGGGCGGGCAGCGTAGATCGACACGCGGCACAGCTTGGCCGGACGCTCGATCACGACCTTCGAGATCGCGGCCTGCGGCAGGTTCTTCATGATGTACTGGCGGATCTTGAGATCTTCCAGCAGCAGGCGACCATAGTCGGCGCCTTCGGCGAACCAGCGGCTGTCCCAGGTACGGTTGATCTGCAGACGCAGACCGATCGGGTTGCTCTTGTGACCCATGTGCTTACGCCTCCGCTTCTTCGCCAGCTTCACGCACGACGATGCGCACGCGGCTGAAGGGCTTGAGGATCCGGGTCGACTTGCCGCGGCCGCGAGCGTGGAAGCGCTTCAGGGTGAAGCTCTTGCCCACCGATGCTTCCGCGACGACCAGGGCGTCGACGTCCAGATTGTGGTTGTTTTCCGCATTGGCGATGGCCGAAGCCAGCACCTTGCGCACGTCGACAGCCATCGCCTTCTTCGAGAAGGCGAGGATGTTGAGCGCGTCCTCGACCTTGCGGCCGCGGATCAGCGTGGCGACCAGGTTCAGCTTCTGGGCCGAACCACGGATCTGCGTGCCGACGGCGAGCGCTTCATTGTCGGCGACGCGACGGGGAGCCTTTTCCTTGCTCATTAGCGCTTGCCCTTCTTGTCGGCAGCGTGACCGGGGAAGAAGCGGGTCGGAGCGAATTCGCCCAGCTTGTGACCCACCATATCCTCGTTCACGAGAACCGGAACATGCTTGCGGCCGTTATAGACGTTGAACGTCAGACCAACGAACTGCGGCAGGATGGTCGAACGGCGCGACCAGGTCTTGATCGGACCCGAGCGGCCATTGCTTTCCTGCGCGACTTCCGCCTTCTTCAGAAGGCTGAGGTCCACGAACGGACCTTTCCAGACGGAACGAGCCATCTCGCTTACCTCTTCTTCTTCGCGTGGCGGCTACGGATGATGAACTTGTCCGTTGCCTTGTTGTGACGGGTGCGCGCACCCTTGGTCGGCTTGCCCCACGGGGTGACCGGGTGACGGCCGCCCGAGGTCCGGCCTTCACCACCACCATGCGGGTGATCGACCGGGTTCTTCGCAACACCGCGCGTCAGAGGACGGATGCCGTTCCAACGGTTGCGGCCAGCCTTGGCAAGGTTGGTGTTGCCATTGTCGGGGTTCGACACGGCGCCAACGGTGCCCATGCAGTCCGAACGGATGTAGCGCTGCTCACCCGACGACAGACGCACCATGACCATGCCACGGTCGCGACCGACCAGCTGGGCATAGGTGCCTGCCGAACGGCAGAGCTGCGCGCCCTTGCCCGGCTTCATCTCGATGTTGTGGATGATCGTGCCGACCGGCATCTGACCCAGTTCCATCGCATTGCCCGGCTTCACGTCGGTCTTCTTGCCCGCGATGACCTTGTCACCGGGCGCCAGACGCTGCGGCGCAATGATGTACGCCTGCGTGCCGTCGGGATAGTTCACCAGCGCGATGAAGGCGGTGCGGTTGGGGTCATATTCCAGACGCTCGACCGTACCTTCAACATCCCACAGGCGACGCTTGAAGTCGATGATACGATAGCGCTGCTTGTGACCGCCACCGATACCACGCGAAGTGACATGGCCCTTGTTGTTACGACCACCGGTCTTGCGCTTGCCTTCGGTCAGCGCCTTGACGGGCTTGCCCTTGTGCAGGCTCGACTTGTCGACGAGGATCAGGCCGCGCTGGGCCGGGCTCGTCGGATTATAGTGCTTGAGTGCCATCTATCTCGCCTCAAATACCGGTGGTGACGTCGATGGACTGACCTTCGGCCAGCGTGACGATCGCCTTCTTCACGTCGTTGCGCTTGTAGGGCTTGCCCTTCCAGCGCTTGACCTTGCCCTTCTGCACCAGCGTGTTGACCGCCTTGACGGTCACGCCGAACAGCGCCTCGACGGCAGCCTTGATCTCAGGCTTCGATGCGTCGTTGGCGACCTGGAAAACAACGGCGTTGTTTTCCGAGAGAAGGGTCGACTTCTCGGTGATGACCGGCGCGACAACGACGTCGAAGTGACGGTTGTCCACGGTCGCGGCTTCTTTCTTAGCCATTGAAACGGGCCTCCAGCTTTTCGACCGCGGCGCGGGTGAGCACCAGCGAGTCGGCCTTCAGGATGTCGTAGACGTTGGCACCAACGGCCGGCAGCAGGTTGACGCCGACGATGTTGGCCGAAGCCTTGGCGAAGCTGACGTTCACGGCGTCGCCGTCGATGAACAGAACCTTGTTCAGGTTCAGCTTGGCCAGGTTGGCGACCAGCGCCTTGGTCTTGCCTTCGGCAACGTCGAGATTGTCGAGAATGATCAGCGAACCATCCTTGACCTTCGACGACAGCGCCATCTTCAGACCCAGCGCGCGAACCTTCTTGTTCAGCGAGGGGTTGAAGTCGCGAACGCGGGCACCGTGAGCCTTACCACCGCCGATGAAGACGGGAGCGCGGCGATCGCCGTGACGAGCGGTTCCGCCGCCCTTCTGGCGACCGAACTTCTTGCCGGTGCGGGCGACATCCGAACGCTCGCGCGTGCCGCGGGCAGTGCCACGACGCTTTTCGAGCTGCCAGGTGACGACGCGGTGCAGAATGTCGGCGCGGGGCTCGAGGCCGAAAACGGCATCGTTGAGCTCCAACTCACCGGCAGCTGCGGCGTCGAGGGTCTGTACATTGACCTTCATGGTTTAGCCCTCCTGGCCTTCGGTCGCTTCGGGAGCGGCCGCTTCCGCGGGCGTCTCGGCCGGCGCGGCATTGCTGTTTGCAGCCTGCTTCAGGCTGGCGGGATAGGGCGCGTCGGCGTGACGGGGAACCTTCACGGCGTCGCTGACGGTCAGCCACGTGCCCTTGGCGCCCGGAACCGAACCCTTGACGAACAGCAGACCACGCTCGACGTCCGTGCGGACGATCTCGAGATTCTGCTGGGTCCGCTCACGATCACCCATGTGACCGGCCATCTTCTTGTTCTTGAAGACGCGGCCCGGATCCTGACGGTTACCGGTCGAACCATGCGCACGGTGGCTGATTGACACGCCGTGGGTGGCGCGCATACCGCCGAAGCCCCAGCGCTTCATAGCACCGGCAAAGCCCTTACCCTGGGTGTGACCGGCAACGTCGACCAGCTGGCCAGCGACGAAGTGGTCAGCGGCGATTTCAGCGCCGACGTCGAGGAGCGCATCCTCGGCGACGCGGAATTCGACCAGACGCGCCTTGGGCTCAACTTCCGCCTTGGCGAAGTGACCGCGCTGCGGCTTGGCGACATTCTTGGCCTTGGCAACGCCAGCACCCAGCTGAAGGGCGACATAACCGTCGCGCTCGACTTCCTTACGTGCGACGACCTGCGTACCCTCAAGGCTGAGGACCGTGACGGGGACGTGACGTCCGTCGTCCTGGAACAGGCGGGTCATCCCGACTTTCTTAGCGATCACGCCAGTGCGCATCACTGATTACTCCCATAGAGGCCCGCCATAGCAGCGGGCGTATCCAACGAAAAAACCGCTCAGCATCTCTGCTTCGCGGCCCAACCCAATGCATAGATCACCCCGTCCGGGTTGGATGCCGATCCCTCTCGGGAAAGGCGACGGGGGACCAGGACCACGCGCCTTGGCCGGTTCACCGGCGGGCCGTGCGGTATCCCTTGTGTCGTTTGAGCTTCCGCCTCTCCAGAGAAGAGGAACAGAATACCCGATACCCCGCCTACCTTACGGAAGGCGGGGACTTGCCGACCTTAGGCCAGCTTGATTTCGACGTTCACGCCGGCAGCCAGGTCCAGCTTCATCAGCGCGTCGACCGTCTGCGGCGTCGGCTGCACAATGTCAAGCATACGCTTGTAGGTGCGGACTTCGAACTGCTCGCGCGACTTCTTGTCGATGTGCGGACCACGGTTGACCGTGAACTTTTCGATGCGCGTCGGAAGAGGAATCGGACCGCGAATGAGGGCGCCGGTGCGGCGGGCGGTTTCGGCGATGTCGCCGGTCGCCTGATCGAGCACGCGATGATCGAACGCCTTGAGGCGAATGCGGATGTTGCTGTCCATTGTTCCTGTACCGATGCGAAAGAGCCAATAACCAGCGCATTTTCATGAATCAGCCGGAGCAGCCGTTGATTTACAAAAACACGCCAACAAAAAAATATCCGCCCCGTTTTGCCCTTCTAGCTCATTCGAGCCGGAGAAAGGCGATCCGGGGCGGGTAAAAAACTTCAGCGGCGCGAATCGGGCGATTCGCGCCGCTGCGGTCCTATATTACTTCGAGATCGTGCCGACAACCCCTGCGCCGACGGTACGACCGCCTTCACGGATGGCGAAGCGCAGACCCGAGTCCATGGCGATCGGAGCGATCAGCTTGACGCCGAGCTTCACGTTGTCGCCAGGCATGACCATCTCGGTGCCCTCGGGGAGGATCACTTCGCCGGTCACGTCGGTGGTGCGGAAGTAGAACTGCGGACGATAGTTCGCGAAGAACGGGGTGTGACGGCCGCCTTCTTCCTTCGACAGCACGTAGACTTCGGCGTCGAATTCGGTGTGCGGGGTGACCGAGCCGGGCTTGGCCAGAACCTGACCACGCTCAACTTCTTCACGGCCCACGCCACGGATCAGCGCACCGATGTTGTCGCCGGCCTGGCCCTGATCGAGCAGCTTGCGGAACATTTCGACGCCGGTGACGGTGGTCTTCTTGGTGGGCTTGATGCCGACGATTTCGACTTCTTCACCAACCTTGACGATGCCGGTTTCGACGCGGCCGGTCACGACGGTACCACGACCCGAGATCGAGAACACGTCTTCGATCGGCATCAGGAAGGGCTTGTCGACCGGACGGTCGGGCTGCGGGATCCAGCTGTCGACGGCAGCCATCAGCTTCAGAACGGCGTCGTGGCCGATTTCCGGGGTCTTGTCCTGCAGGGCAGCGACAGCCGAACCGGCGATGACGGGAATGTTGTCGCCGTCGAAGTCGTACGAGCTCAGCAGCTCGCGGATTTCCAGCTCGACCAGCTCGAGGATTTCGGCGTCGTCGACCAGGTCGACCTTGTTCATGAACACGACCAGCTGGGGAACGCCGACCTGCTTGGCGAGCAGGATGTGCTCACGGGTCTGCGGCATCGGGCCGTCGGTAGCCGAAACGACCAGGATCGCGCCGTCCATCTGGGCGGCACCGGTGATCATGTTCTTGACGTAGTCAGCGTGACCCGGACAGTCGACGTGCGCGTAGTGACGGGCTTCGGTCTCATACTCGACGTGGGCGGTCGAGATGGTGATACCGCGCTCGCGCTCTTCGGGAGCCTTGTCGATGTTGTCGTACGAGGTGAAGGTCGCACCGCCGGTTTCGGCGAGAACCTTGGTGATCGCCGCGGTCAGCGAGGTCTTACCATGGTCAACGTGACCGATGGTGCCGATGTTGCAGTGCGGCTTATTCCGCTCAAACTTAGCCTTAGCCATTTTATCCTACCTTCTAATCAAAATCAGCTTGGGTCTGACCGCTCGGCCGCGCCTCGCGAAGGCGCGTCCATAGCAGCATATTCACAGATTACCAGCCCCTATCCGAGCCGATTGCACGGCCCGGACAGGGAAACTCGTCAGGCCATCTTCGCCTTGACTTCGTCCGCAACATTCTGCGGCACTTCGTCATAGTGCGAGAAGATCATCGAGTAGTTCGCGCGGCCCTGGGTGAAGGAACGCAGCGAGTTCACATAGCCGAACATGTTGGCCAGCGGGACCATCGCCTCGACCACCTGCGCGTTGCCGCGCGTATCGGTGCCCTGGATCTGGCCACGACGGCTGTTCATGTCGCCGATGACGTCGCCCAGATATTCTTCCGGGGTCACGACTTCGACCTTCATGACCGGCTCGAGCAGGGTGATGCCCGACTTCTGCGCCGCTTCGCGCATTGCGGCGCGGCCGGTGATTTCGAACGCCAGCGCCGACGAGTCGACGTCATGGTACGCACCGTCATAGAGCAGCACTTCGAAGTCGATGATCGGGAAGCCGATCAGCGAACCGGTGGCAGCGGTTTCGCGCATGCCCTTTTCGATCGCGGGGATATATTCCTTGGGAATGTTACCGCCCTTGATCTCGTCCTTGAAGACGAAGCCCGAACCACGCTCGCCGGGGGTCAGCTTGACCTTGATACGGCCGAACTGACCGGTACCGCCCGACTGCTTCTTGTGGGTGTAGTCGACGTCGACGGCCTTCTTGAGATACTCGCGATAGGCCACCTGCGGCGCACCGACATTCGCCTCGACCTTGAACTCGCGCTTCATGCGGTCGACCAGGATTTCGAGGTGAAGTTCGCCCATGCCCTTGATGATGGTCTGGCCCGATTCGTGATCGGTCGAGACGCGGAACGAGGGATCTTCAGCGGCCAGGCGGTTGAGGGCGACGCCCATCTTTTCCTGGTCGGCCTTGGTCTTGGGTTCCACCGACAGTTCGATGACCGGCTCGGGGAATTCCATCCGCTCCAGGATGATCGGCTGGCGCTCGGCGCACAGCGTATCACCGGTGGTGGTTTCCTTCATGCCGGCCAGCGCGACGATGTCGCCGGCATAGGCGGTGTCGATGTCTTCACGGCTGTTCGCATGCATGAGGAGCATACGGCCGATCTTTTCCTTCTTGTCCTTCACCGAGTTCAGGTAGGTGCCCTTGGTCAGGGTGCCCGAATAGATGCGCAGGAAGGTCAGCGAGCCGACGAACGGGTCGTTCATGATCTTGAACGCCAGGCCCGAGAAGGGCGCGTCGTCCGAGGTCGGACGGCTGTCGGGGGTTTCGCCGTCCATCTTGACGCCCTGGACGTCTTCGATGTCGAGCGGGCTCGGCAGATAGTCGACGACGGCGTCGAGCAGCGGCTGAACGCCCTTGTTCTTGAACGCTGAACCGCACAGCACCGGCACGAAGGCGTGACCCAGCGTACCCTTGCGGATCAGCTTCTTGAGGGTCGCGGTGTCGGGCAGATTGCCTTCCAGATAGGCTTCCATCGCGGCATCGTCCTGCTCGACGGCAAGCTCGATCAGCTTTTCGCGATATTCGGCAGCCTTGTCGGCGAGGTCGGCCGGAATTTCTTCATAGTAGAATTCGGCGCCCAGGCTCTCATCCTTCCAGATGATCGCGCGGTTCTCGACCAGGTCGACCAGGCCCTTGAAGTCCGACTCTGCGCCGATGGGCAGATACAGGACGGCCGGGGTCGCGCCCAGACGGTCGATGATCGTCTGCACGCAATAATAGAAGTCGGCACCGGTGCGGTCGAGCTTGTTGATGAAGCACATCCGCGGAACCTTGTACTTGTCCGCCTGGCGCCACACGGTTTCCGACTGCGGCTCAACGCCGGCAACGCCGTCGAACGCGGCAACCGCACCGTCGAGCACGCGCAGCGAGCGTTCGACTTCAATGGTGAAGTCGACGTGGCCGGGGGTGTCGATGATGTTCAGGCGATGGTCGTTCCAGATGCAGGTCGTTGCAGCCGAGGTGATGGTGATACCACGCTCCTGCTCCTGCTCCATCCAGTCCATGGTCGCGGCGCCGTCATGGACTTCGCCGATCTTGTAGGACTTGCCGGTGTAGTAAAGGATACGCTCGGTCGTGGTGGTCTTGCCGGCGTCGATATGCGCCATGATACCGAAATTGCGATAGCGTTCGAGCGGATGGCTGCGGGCCATGATGCTTCTCCGTTGCCGGCGCGCCGGCGGTTGGGGATTCGTTAATTCTGCGCGTGGCCCCTAAACCAATCCGTTCGCCATGGGTAGCCACCCACGGCGAACGGACCGATTTTGGAAACCAAATAACAAGGCGGGCACATAAGCGCCCGCCCTGCTGTTACCAGCGGTAGTGCGAGAAGGCGCGGTTCGCTTCCGCCATGCGGTGCGTATCTTCGCGCTTCTTGACGGCATTGCCGCGGTTGTTGGCAGCGTCCAGCAGCTCACCCGACAGACGGGCAGCCATGGTGGTTTCGCTGCGGTTGCGCGAAGCCGTGATCAGCCAGCGGATCGCCAGCGCCTGGGCGCGCTCGGGGCGCACTTCGACGGGGACCTGGTAAGTCGCACCGCCGACGCGGCGGCTGCGGACTTCGATGCCGGGCTTCACATTGTTCAGCGCGTCATGGAACATGCCGATCGGGTCCTTCTTGGACTTCGCTTCGACAGTGTCGAGCGCACCGTAAACGATGGACTCGGCGACGGCCTTCTTGCCGTCCTGCATGATGCTGTTCATGAACTTCGACAGCACGATATCACCGAACTTGGGATCCGGCAGGATAACGCGCTTTTCGGGGCGACGACGACGTGACATATTACTGTTCTCCCCTTACTTCGGACGCTTGGCGCCGTACTTCGAACGGCTCTGCTTGCGATCCTTGACGCCCTGGGTATCCAGAACGCCGCGAAGAACGTGATAGCGCACGCCCGGAAGATCTCGCACACGGCCGCCACGGATCAGCACGACGCTGTGTTCCTGGAGGTTGTGGCCTTCACCCGGGATGTAGGTGATGACTTCGCGCTGGTTGACCAGACGCACCTTCGCCACCTTACGGAGAGCCGAGTTCGGCTTCTTCGGGGTCGTCGTGTAGACGCGGGTGCAAACGCCACGCTTCTGCGGGTTCGCATCCATCGCAGGGACCTTGGACTTGGTCTTCTGCAGTTCGCGGCCCTTACGGACCAGCTGGTTGATTGTTGGCATGAAGCCCTTCACCTTTTCAGTTACTTTACCGGACGCCACCTGCGTTCCTGACCGGCCGGAATCACGAAAATTCCGAACGGCAAAGGCCCCCGACGGACAAGATCCGCCCGGAGCCGCAGGGACAGCCGATAATGTTCAGCTCTAGTGCTTGCCCCGGAAAGCGGCGGGAAAACGAGTCTTCCAGACGCATAGCGCGGGGCAGCGGCCCTATAGCGACGGGGGACGGAAGGGTCAAGCACGGCGCCCGAAGGCGCACGGAGATGCGCGCGCCACATAGTGAATGACATTTTATCATTTTGCTAACATGCTGCAGATTATGGGATCTTTCCCCGCAGCCCCATATCCAGATGGACCAGTCGTGATTGCACTTTCCCGCATTAGCGGCGAGTTCCACAGCCCGGAACGGGAGGCCGCCTTCCAGGCCGATCGACTGCCCGAATCGCGTCGCCACGCCCATCTGCTCTTCGCCTTGTCGGCGCTGCTCAACACCCTCTTCCTGCTGAGCGACTGGCGCTTTGCCGGGACGCCCCATTTCTGGGTCGCGGTGCCCGCCCGCCTGGTCGTGGTGTTCTGGTCACTCGTCAGCCTGGGCCTGTGCCGCTACATGCACAGCTTCAAGGCAGTCGAGCGCATCTGTTTCGTCTGGCAATGCATCACCGCCATCGGTGTCGCCTTCCTCGTCTCCTCGCGCAGCGACATCGCCATCTTCGTTCTGGTGATGCTGCCGCTCGTCTTCTACCTGGTGGTGCCGACCAGCTTCCGGGGAAATGTCGGCGGCGGCCTGGGCTGCGGCGTCGCGCTGCTGATCGGTTATCTGGCCCCTGCGCCTCTATCGCCGACCATGCCCGGCATGATCATGGCGGTGCTGATGCTCCATTGCGGCATGTGGATCGCGATCGCCCGCACCAACCGGTTGCAGCGCCTGGAATGGACCGCCAGCCAGGACGCGCAGGCCGCCCGCGTCGCCCTCGCCGCCAATGGCGAAGCGCTCGAACGGCTGTTCATGACGGTGCCGTTGCCGCTGATCGTTATCCGCGACGACGGCACCGTCCTGCGCATGAACGATTCCGCCACACGCAACCTGGGCACCGCAGACGATGTCGCCCGGCTGGCGCTGATCGTCGACCATGCCCCGCCGCTGCGCCTGCTTGACCGACTGACGCGGGGCGACAGCATCGACAATGACGAATGCTGCCTCGCCAATGACGAAGGCATCATCCGCGATGTCCTGCTGGGTGCCCGCCCGATCCTGCTCGCCGGCGAACAATGTATCCTCGCCAGCATCGTCGACATCACCGACCGCAAGCAGGCCGAACGCCATCTTGCCCATCTGGCGATGACCGACGCCCTGACCGGCCTCGCCAACCGATCCCATTTCATGGCCAGCCTGATGCAGGCGGCCCAGTCGACCGAACGATCCGGCGGCCAGATGGCGGTCGTGCTGATCGACGTCGACGAATTCAAGCGGATCAACGACAGCGCAGGTCATGATGCGGGCGACGCTCTGCTGTGCGCCGTGGCGGAACGGCTGCGCGACTCGGTGCGCCCCGCCGACATGATCGCCCGGATGGGCGGCGACGAGTTCGCCGTCATCCTCACCCGCCTGCGCGGCCTGGCCGACCTCGACACCATCCTCAGCCGCATGATCGCGCGCCTGCACATGCCGCTGCGCCATGGCGGGCGCGACATTGATTGCCGCGTCAGCATGGGCGTCGCCCTCTATCCCGACCATGCCGGCGACATGATCGACCTGATGAAGCATGCCGACATCGCGCTGTATGAGGCGAAGAATAGCGGACGCGGGCGCGCCTGCCTGTTCGAGCCCGGCCTGCTGGAAAGCTGGCAGACCGAGGCGCGGATGCTGGAGCGGGCACGCGATGCGCTCGCCCATGCCCAGCCCGTGCCCTGGTATCAGCCCAAGGTCGACCTGCAAGACGGCCGCGTCATCGGCTTCGAGGCGCTGCTGCGCTGCGTCCGTCCGGACGGCACGCTGATGATGCCCGACCAGATATTGGCCGCCTTCGAACATCCCGAACTGGGCCGGAAGATCACCGAACGGATGATCGACCAGGTGCTGGCCGATTGCCGGGCCTGGACCAGCGCCGGCATCGATTTCGGCCATGTCGCGGTCAATGTCCCCGGCGTCGAACTGCACGACCGCGCCTTCCCCGACCGGTTGCTCGCCCGCCTCGCCCATGCCGATGTCGAACCGCGCCGGATCGAGCTGGAAGTCACCGAATCCGTCTTCCTTGGCCGCAATGTCGATGTGGTGGAACGCAATCTTCAGCGCCTCAGCCAGGCGGGCATGGCCATCGCCCTCGACGATTTCGGCACCGGCTATGCCTCGCTGTCCCACCTCAAGCAGTTTCCGATCGACGTCATCAAGATCGACAAGGGCTTCGTGCGCGACCTGGAAACCGACCCGGACGATGCCGCCATCGTGCGCACCGTGCTCAATCTCGCCTACAGCCTGGGCGTGAAGACCGTCGCCGAAGGCGTCGAAACGATTGAACAACTGGAATATTTGCGATCAGGTGGTTGCCATTATGGCCAGGGCTATTATTGGAGCGCTGCCGTTCCGGCATCGCAATTACCCAGCTTTCTTGAGCCTTCCCGCTTCGCCCGCCGAAGCTGAAGCGCATCACGAAAAATATTTTCAAAGCCAGGGAACCAAATGGGACGAAGATCATTTCGTCCCGGTTTAGCTTCGACTCGTCACGAGTCCGCGGCTGCGGATTCGCGCGTCCGATCTTCTTTTGCTACCGGCCCGACTCACCGAAATAAATAGTTACGGGGTCGCAATTGTCGCAGCGCAAGAAGAAGGGGGTCGCCACCCTCTGGGCCAGGCTCAGTGCCTTGTGCCCGGAGCGGGAAATCTTCCTGCGCTCGGGCGGCCAGGTAAAGTTCATCCGCATTTCCAAGCGCGCCCAGTTGCTGGCGCTCGGCATCCTGTCGACCGGCCTGGTCGGCTGGGGCGCCGTCACCGTGTCGATGTTGGCGAGCAGCGCTGCCGTCGCTCATGACCGCGCGATGCTGGATGCCAAGGGCGCGGCCGTGGCCAGCAAGGCACGCAAGGTCGATGGCTATCGCAAGTCGGTGAACGACCTCGCCCATGACCTGGAAGCGCGCCAGGACTTCATCGACGATCTGTACAAGACGCATTTTGGCGAGCCCGGCGACGCTGCGGCCAATGCCCCGGTCGGCAAGGCCGACGCCGCGACCGACAAGGCCGCCAATGGCAAGCTCGACACCAAGATCAGCATGGCGCCCGAAGCCGCACCGCTGATGCAGGTCGATGCCCGCCAGCGTCGCTTCGCAGCCCTGCTGACCAGCGCCGTCGAAGCCCGCGCGCAGAAGGCCGCCGCCGCGATCCGCAGCTTCGGCCTCAATCCCGACGCGCTCGCCCGCAACGCGGCCCGCGCCCAGGGTGGCCCGTTCGTCCCCTGGCATGGCGACGAGGATGCGATGCCGGCCGAGCTGGAAAAGCTCGCCACCGCGCTTTCTCGCATGGAATTTCTGGAAACCAGCCTGCTGCGCATCCCGTCGGGCCAGCCGACCGGCACGCCGATGCTCAGCAGTTCCTATGGCTATCGTCGCGACCCGTTCAACGGCCACGCCGCCTTCCATGCCGGGCTCGACTTTCCCGGCCGCTATGGCCAGCCGATCCTGGCCGCCGCCCCCGGCAAGGTCAGCTATGTCGGCCAGCGCAGCGGCTATGGCAATGTCGTGGAGGTCACCCATGGCAATGGCATCATGACCCGCTACGCCCATCTGTCCGGCTTCAACGCCCGTGTCGGCCAGCAGGTCGCGCGCGGTGACCAGATCGCCCGCATGGGCTCCACCGGCCGCTCGACCGGCACGCATCTTCATTTCGAGGTGCGCGTCAACGGCGATCCCATCAATCCCCGCCGTTTCCTCGAGGCCCGCAAAGATGTTCTCCAAGTCCAGCAAATCGCCACGGCCCGTCTCGCCGATGTCGGCAACCGGGGCTAAGCACACCCCCTTCTCGCTGATCGGCAGCGACGTGACGATCACCGGCAATCTCGCCGCGACCGTCGACCTGCATGTCGACGGCGTGATCGACGGCGACATTCGCTGCGCCGCGCTGGTCCAGGGCCCCGACAGCCGCATCATCGGCCATGTCACCGCGCAGAGCGCGCGCTTGGCGGGCCTCGTCGACGGATCGATCAGCGCCGAGGAACTGGTGGTCGAAAGCACCGCCCGCATCACCGGCGACGTGACCTATGAGCGGATCACGATTGAGGCCGGCGGCCGGGTCGAGGGTCGCTTTGCCCATAAGGATAATGGCCCGGTCGCGGCCGCCGACCTCAAGCTCATTACCAGCGACAGCGCAGCCTAAGCACTCAGTTGACCGGCGCCCGCCGCCGGTAGCTCAGCGCCTCGGCCACATGCACCCGGCCGACCTGCTCCGCGCCGGCCAGGTCGGCGATCGTGCGCGCCACCCGCAACACCCGCGTATAGCCGCGCGCCGACAGCTTCATCGCGGCGGCGGCCTGTGCCAATAATTGCCGCCCGGCCTCGTCCGGCCCGGCCACATCCTCCAGCCGCTCGCCATCCACCTCGGCATTGGTCCGCACCTTGCTGCCGGCATAGCGCCGGGTCTGTAGCGTGCGCGCCGCCGCGACGCGCGCGGCCACCTCCGCCGATCCCTCGGCCGGCGGCGGCAGCACCAGGTCGGCCGCCGTCACCGCCTGCACCTCGACATGTAGGTCGATGCGATCGAGCAGCGGTCCGGACACCTTCGCCTGATAATCGCTGGCGCAGCGCGGCGCGCGCGAACAGGCCAGGGCCGGGTCGGACAGATGGCCACAGCGACAGGGATTCATCGCCGCGATCATCCCTATAAACAACAGGAACTACTTTGCCTTTGTCCGCTGGAGGCACGCCCGCGGGATTGAGCGCAACGCGGAGCTCACTAAGGACGATATTGATGACCTCGTTAAAGACCTGGAAGTCGGCGGCATCGTCGGATTGCCCCCATATCGGCAGCGGCTCGGAGAACTCATCCAGAAAATTGAGACGGGTGAGTTCGAAATTCCCTTCTATTGCAAAGGGAACAAGAAGTACGCCCGGAAAGAGCCGCTCGCCAATGCGCTCGGCGCACCTCACACACGGAGTCTTCCGGCATCCGTTTCGCATGATTTGGATGACTTCATCCGCGGACAAGGCCTTTCAATCCAACCTCGCAAAGGCGCGGGCCAAGACGATGAGGAAGATGATCTGGTCAACGAAATCGAGGAAGGTGCGCTTTCGGAGAATCGGATAATATCATTCCTGACTGCGCCGCAGTTACTATTCTATTATCGAAAATATCTTACCCATGATCCGATCAAATTCGAGCCGTTTGAAGGCGAGGATGGCATCTCGAAGATTGCTAAATCGATCTGCCGTGTCGCTGCGGAGCGATCTTTTACCACACCAGCATATCAGGCCTGCTTTCTCGTCAATCAAGCAATAACCTGGATCACAACGTATTTTGATGAGATTCGAGATTTTACTAATGATCTCGATGAAACTATTAAAAAGTACGAGGCGCTCAATCATTGGCGGCCCACAGAAGCGGCTTTCAATGAGCGGCTAAGAGAGGATCGGGACAAATACACCACGGCGCCGGGCAGTTGGTGGCCGATCCACCCGTCTTACTTCGCGGCACCTGGTTGGACAACGAATGTCAGTGAATACCGACCGGCGCTGCGTCCGGTCTTATTTGAGTTGCTCGCTACACCTATTTGCGCACTTTGCTCATCCATGGCGCCCGGGCAGCATTACCGTCACTGGCGCGCAGCGAAACCCCGCTGGGACGTTGGTTGACAGGAATGATCGAGCGAGGAGTTCATACGGCCGATCTCGAAAGCGGCCTGTTCGTCCCCGCCAGGCCAAATTTCTATCCGAACGACCATCATCCCGGAATGACGTCGCTGAAATTCTTTGGCGGCTTTGCTCGCTTGAAATCTGGAGTAAATACCTCTGCTGTGACTTGCCGGCGAAATTCGCGAAGGGTGCGAAACGCTTCCAGCATAGCGATAATCTGCCCCTCTGCGGAACTCTCCGTCCATCTTCGAAGAAACGTCTTGAAGCCGATGCCTTCAGCCACCTCAATCCGAAGTTCGTCAAAGAGTGCATACGCGTCGCCTACCGCGCGAAGCCAAGAAGGCTTAACCTGAGCCTCCTCATGGAACGACGTTTCTGGGCTACTATTTGGTCGATAGTCGGTCTTCTCTATGACCACGCCGCGGAGGCGCCGATTGAGGGCGTTCGCGGCATTCCGATAGAGGCGGAGCTTTTCCGCCTCACTTGTCGGACTGGCTTCTAGGTTCTTCCACTTAATAGTGATGGTCCCGGACGTTATGCTTCCAGCGTCGTCGAGCGTCCCCCAACTGATGTCCGCGACGAGCCGCTGACTGTTTCGTCTCACATTTATGAGGCCGATCTTTGCGCCCGGAGGCAATGCTCCGACCCAATCCGGTCTGAAAGGCGACGTCACGTACTCGTAACTTAAAAAGTCGGTTTTCATTGCGTGGACCTGAGTGTGCGGCGCGTCGCCTCAGGCATCAGGAATGCCAAACAGGAGGTGGACCCCCACGATGCATGCTCAAGGCGTGTTTCTTGAGAAGTGTCCGCGACGAGATTCATCTTGAGGCTCCCACTATTTTCCTGTGCATCGGCTTGCCGAAGCGATGGCCGACATTCCCTACGGCCCACGAGGATCAGCACGATGAGCGCCTCTTCCCAAACGAGTGGGTGTGAGGCTGTTCGCTAGGAAGTGTCGGTCCGACCTGCCTATCGAGTGTGCTAACACATAGCGCCATATATGGCGTGGCTATATATGGCGTTGCCGTGATTGCAAGTATTTCGTTGAACGGCCAAGTGTACAGCACGGCCCAAAAGAAGCTCGCAGCGACCATTCGCAGCCTGAGAGAAGCCAAAGGCGTCTCTCAGGAGCGATTCGCGCAACTCGCAAACGTGGAACGCGCTCGTTACGGACGTATCGAGCGAGGGGAGCTCAACATCTCGCTCAACGTCCTATTCGCGTTAGCGGCGGGCCTGGGTGTGAAGCCTTCCGAAATCCTCGGAGAGATCGAGCTCACCGATTGCCAGCCCGACTCGGTTGGTCTTGAACCTGAAGAAACTCGGGCATAGCTTGAGTCTGGGCGGACTTTCGGCGGGAACCAGGGGCTCAAGAGAGCCGGCAGCACGATCGTTGTCGTGATCCGTGGCTAATCGATGGCGAACACCAATGTCCCACCATCTATCAAGAAGTAGAATCCTTCTGACTTGAAGGGAATCGCCAATCGCCAAATCGAAGTTGCGCGACAAGGCAAATCGACGATCTTGTCCGTGGCATCTGACGCTGGATCCGCAACAAGTGCTGCGCGAATTATGCCGCACCACATGGAAACGGGAGGTTGCGGGACGACAGGTATTTCTCGTGGATCAGGTTAGTTGCCGCCCCTGGCCATCCGGCTCGTGCTACTGTTCGCTGTCATCCGTATTAAACAGGTCACGCAGTTGGCCGAGTTCAAGACCGACGAATTCATCGATTGAAAAAACGTTTGGACGGGCGATCGCATACTCGGGTGAACCAACCACAACCAGGACTGGCGGATATCCGCCGTAAGCGGCGGGGTCAGACATATCTCTCCCCAAACTCGCCGCAAACGCGTCGGATCGCATCAGCCCTTCCAAAGAATCTGCTGAAATAATTTGCACCTGCGTCGGATTGATGGAGTTTTCAGCAATCTGTTCAATCATCTTCGCGCCAGCTTCGACAATATCATTTTGCCCGCCAGCGTCGACTATTATCGCCTTAAAGTCAGATTCCAACAACTTCCTTTCGACTTGCTTCAGCGCGATGTCATTGCCTGTGGATGAGACTATCTGGATTAGGTCTAGCATTTCGAAAACCTCAAAAATTTCGAGTGCCACCTTAGTCGCTAATTAGAGCATCTGCGGCCAGACCTCTAAATGTCCCAAAATGAGAAAAGCAACCGCCAACGTTGATCGACAACAAAACCCGCTCAGGCGCTGCCTCATCTCACGTCTGTGACCCCGCCTGTCACAGGTTCTTGAGCGGCACCAGGTGTCTGATGTGTAGCCTCAATGACAAAGTGGCCCCATGGAGCCGTCTTCAGCCCCCTCAGGCCTTGCCGCACACGTTGGCTGTGGCGCTAAGGAAGTGCCGCCTTCGGCGGTTGCGACCAGGGAAGTTCGAATATAAAATTCGAACTTCCCTGGTCACTCAGATTTTATGGCAGCCTATCAATTCGGCGGTGTCAAAAAAAACAGGCTTTTCCGATACCTTAACCCAAATTGATAGGTTTCAGAAACGTGAGAGGCACGCCTTCCTTGGGCAGGTCGGCGGGGGAGAGATTGACGGTGATCCGCTTGGGCGGCAGCGACAGGCCGATCGCGGCGATCGCATTGCGCACCCGCTCGCGGCTTTCGGCCACCGCCTTGTCGGGCAGGCCGACGACGATGAAGGCGGGCAATCCCGGAACAAGCTGGCACTGCACCTCGACCGTGCGCGCCTCCAGGCCCAGATAGGCCACCGTCGAAACCGTCGCTACCAAAGGCCCCGCCCCCTTCTTCCCCCATGAAGGCGGCCGATCGCTTGTCCCCGTTACTCTTGCGCGTCCGGCCGTCCCTTGAATCCCTGCGCCACGACATACCATTCGACGCTGCCCTTGCGGCTCGCCGGCGGCTTGGCATGCTTGATCGTGGTGAAATGCTTCTTGAGCACCGCCAGCAACTCCGCATCGGTGCCGCCGGCAAAGACCTTGGCGACGAAAGTGCCGCCCTTGCGCAGATTCTGCACGGCGAAATCCGCCGCGGCCTCGACCAGCCCCATGGTGCGCAGATGGTCGGTCTGGGCATGGCCCACCGTATTGGCCGCCATGTCGGAAATCACCAGGTCCGGCTCCTGCCCCAGCGCCTCGCGCAGCAGGTCCGGCGCCTTGTCGTCCATGAAGTCCATTTCGAACAGGGTGACGCCGGGAATCGGATCGACCGGCAGCAGGTCGATGCCGACCACGGCCGCCTTGGGCGCCATCTTGCGGATCACCTGTGCCCAGCCGCCCGGCGCCACGCCCAGGTCGACGACCGCGCGCGAGCCCTTCACGAAATGGAATTTCTCGTCCAGCTCGATCAGCTTGAAGGCGGCACGGCTGCGCCAGCCTTCCTGCTTGGCCTTGTGGACATAGGGGTCGTTCAGGTGCCGCTCCAGCCAGCGCACCGACTGCGCGGTGCGACCCTTGGCGGATTTCACCCGCACCTTGCCTGCGCCAGAACCCCTCACGTCGTTGCTCCATGGCGGTCCATCAGGCCGCGCAATATGCCCTCGCGAATGCCGCGGTCGGCGACGCCCAGTCGCTCGGCCGGCCAGATGTCGAGGATCGATTCCAGAATGGCACAGCCCGCGACCACCAGGTCCGCGCGCTCCGTGCCGATGCAGGGCAATCGTTGCCGATCCGCCAGCGCCATGGTCGACAGCCGTTCGGAAATCGCGCGCATCGAACTGCTCGGCACGATCAGCCCGTCGATCGCCTGCCTGTCATAGCGCGGCAGGTCAAGGTGCAGGCTGGCCAAAGTCGTCACCGTGCCCGACGTGCCCAGCAGCCTGATGCCGGCTTCGCCCTGCGGCAGGCGGCGGGCGAGCGGCGCGAACGCCTCGGCCACGCGCGCGCGCATCCGGCCATAGGCGGCCAGCCGCTCGGCCGGATTGGCATGGTCGAACAATTCACTCTCGGTCAGCGACACCACGCCCCAGGGCGCGCTCACCCAATCGACGATGCGCGGCGCGCCGTCGCAATGGGAATCGACCAGCACCAGTTCGGTCGATCCACCGCCAATGTCGAAGATCAGCGCCGGGCCATTGCCCTCTTCCAGCAGCGCGTGGCACCCCAGCACCGCCAGTCGCGCCTCTTCCTGCGCGCTGATGATGTCGAGCGCGATCCCGGTCTCGCGATAGACGCGCTGGATGAACTCGGCGCCATTGCTCGCCCGCCGACAGGCCTCGGTCGCGACCGACCGCGCCAGCGTCACATGGCGCCGCCGCAGCTTGTCGGCACAGACCGACAGCGCGGCGATGGCCCGGTCGATCGCCGCATCGCTGATCCGCCCGGTGGCCGCCAACCCCTCGCCCAGACGCACGATCCGGGAAAAGGCATCGACCACGATGAAACCGTCCGCTGACGGCTTGGCGATCAGCAGACGGCAATTATTGGTACCCAGATCGATTGCCGCATAGGATCGGCGGTCACGCGCCGTGTAGGGATAAAGGCCCCGTTGCTTCGACGGGGGCGTAATGGCCGCAGCCTTGCTCCCATTACCCGAACCGGAACGGGCGGACTTGCCCGAAACGCGGCCAACCGGGCCGGAACTCTGCGGCGATGGGCGGCTATGCTGCACCAAGGCCGTATCTCACTTCATCAATCGCCGATCGCGCAAATCCGATCGGAACTTGCCTTCATGCTTAAGCGGAACCGTTCGCTTCCGCAAGTGGGCGGGAAACAAGCCGAAAATCCCCGGCATTTCTTCAACCCATTACATTTGCATAAATTACATAATCGATACCGTTAACATAGAAAACGGCATGACCGCCGGATCAGTCAATCAACGCTGGATATTCATAACGCAAAGATAACATTGTGTCTTTTTGGATACATGACAGAAACTTTCATTTTTGGGCAATTGTCTTGCGCCGAATAGCTGCATAGCCTCGCCAACGGTCTTTGGGGAGTTAACATCATGCGCATTCGTAAGAATGGCGCGGGCCCGTTGGCACGCGCCGGTCGTTCTGCCCTTTTGGCATCGGCCGCTCTGTCCGCTCTGAGCATCGCACCGGCAGCCCATGCCGTCGTGCCGAACGACAATAATACGCCGGCCGACATCGTCGATGGCACCGATGTGAACGGCGTCGGCATCATGTATCGCGCCGACGGCTATGTCTGCACCGGTACGCTGATCAATCCGCGCACCGTCATTTTCGCCGCCCACTGCGTCAATGACTATGACCCCAGCACCTACAGCACGGTGAATGACGGCATTCCGGTTGCCTTCGCCTTCCAGAGCAACGCCCGCCCCGGCCTCGTCAACTGGATCAACAACGGCTATCGCACCAACACCGCGCTCAGCGTCTACAACGTCAACAATATCGCCTATAATCCGGACTCGCTCGATCCGCCGGCGCTCAGCTTCCTCTATGGCGACACGGCGATGGCCACGCTCGACACGCCGGCCAGCGATGTGCCGACCTGGGCGATGCTCTTTTCCGCCCTGCCCGCGCCGGAAAGCATCAGCGACACGACCGGCACCGGCTATCATGTGACGATCACCGGCTATGGCCGCAGCGGCAGCGGCACCACCGGCAACAGCTATGGCATCGATTATCGCCGCAAGGTGGCCGAGAATTTCCTCGGCATGCTCGGCTCGCTCGACGATATCGACATTTTCCTGTTCGGCGAGGGCGGTGGCTATACCCAGAATCTCTACCAGACCGACTTCGACGATCCGACCCGGACCAACGAATTCGACTTCAATGTCTTCAAGGACGATGCGCTTCCCAATGAAGGCAATACCGCTGGCGGCGATTCCGGCGGCCCGCTGATCCTCGACCAGACCTTCGACCAGAAGGTGGTGCTGGGCGTCCTGTCGGGCGGCAGCCGCTACTTCCTGGAACAGCCGCAAAGCTCTTATGGCGGCTCCGCCTTCTATCAGCCGCTCTATCTCTTCTGGGACTGGATCGCGCAGAATAATCCCTATCGCTACGCCACGGCCAAGGCCGGCGACGGCAAGTGGAGCGACGCCAGCCACTGGGTGACGGCGCTCGATCCCAATTACATGATCATCGACAGCAACGGATCGCTGGTGAACGGCGTGCCGACCACGCCCGGCGCTGGCGCCTTTGGCGAGGATGATGCGCAGAAGTTCGGCCAGGTCTGCTACCAGCCCAATGATGGCTCGGACGACGCCTGTTACGACGTCGGCACCGACACGCTGCTGATCAATGGCGAGCCGGTCGAGGCGACCGACGCGACCACCACCAGCGGCAGCAGCGGCAGCAAGACCGTCGCCGACAACAAGGGCAAGGTTGAGATCGCCGAGCGCAGCCCGTCCGATGGTGCCGCCAGCCTGGCGGACGAGGCCATCGTCGAGGCCCAGGCGGAGGGCGATGCCGTCCTGCCCGCCGCGACCCTGGCCAACGGCCTGCCCGGCGCCACCAATTTCGTGCCGAACAATATCGACCCGGTCGCCGCGCAGGGCATCGTCGGTCGCTATTATGACGTCACGCTCAGCGCCGCCGGCAAGACCACGCTCGACATCGACGCCACCGTCGATCGCTTCACCATCTCGGGCACCGGCTCGACGCTCGACGTGACCAGCGCCGGGTCGCTCACCAGCCTGATGGACATCAATCATCTCGCCGGCGTGGTGAACGTCGATGGCGCAGTCGAGACGCCGGGCGACTATCTGCTGCTCTCGGGCCTGCTCTCGGGCAAGGGCACGCTGCGCACCCCCTATTTCACCAACATCATGGGCGTGGTCGCGCCTGGCGGCATCGGCACGGTCGGCACGCTCACGGTCGAGGGTAATGCCATCCTCTCCTCGGGCAGCACGCTGCATGTCGACCTTGGCAGCAGCGGTTCCGATCTGCTCGCGGTCAAGGCCACCGATGATGTCGAAGGCGTCGCGGCGGTCGATGGCAAGGTCGTCTTCGGCGCGGCGAGCGGCGCCAAGCTGCGTTATGGCAGCCGCTACACCTTCCTGACTGCGGAAGGCGGCGTCGAAGGCACGTTCGACACACCGACCAACATCAGCGCCATCCTGAAGCCCGTGTTGACCTATGGCGCCAACAGCGTCAGCGTCACGATCGATGCCGGCACCTATGCCGGCGTCGTCAATGGCGGCTCGCAGGTGCAGACCAGCTTTGCCCGCCTGCTCGATCAGAACCGCGCCCTCTACGGCAATTATGCCACCCTCTATGGTGAGGCCGACCTGCTGAGCGTCGCCGCGATCCAGGCGTCACTCGAAGCCATGGCGCCGCGCACCGAAGCGCTCCGCACCTCCATGTCCGAGGTGCTGAACGACAATATGGCCCGCTTCTATCGCGATCGCTTGGCACGCGTCAGCGGTGGCAGCATGGGCGGCACGCTGACCATGACCGGTCAGCCGCTCCAGCTCGCCGCACTCAGCATGAACAATCTCAACCTGGGCATGGATCAGGGCGGCGGCAACGAAACCGTCACCCAGGAAAATGCCCTGCCTGAAGACGTCAGCGCCTTCATCGCCGGCGGCTAT
This sequence comes from Sphingobium yanoikuyae, assembly GCF_013001025.1. Taxonomy (NCBI): domain Bacteria; kingdom Pseudomonadati; phylum Pseudomonadota; class Alphaproteobacteria; order Sphingomonadales; family Sphingobiaceae; genus Sphingobium; species Sphingobium yanoikuyae. Next base: position 4,000,270 of record NZ_CP053021.1, read on the forward strand.
ATCGACGGCAAGAGCGATCCGATGCGGGGTGCCATCACCACCGGTCGCGACAAGTTCGACGGCTGGTATGGTGCGGCCGGCATCGAAAAGATGATCGGCGACGATGCCGTGATCGGCCTGGCCGCATCCTATAGCGAGCTCAAGGGCAATACCGGCATCGGCGATACCGCCCGTGCCCGCCTTTACCAGGCCACCGTCTATGGCAATTGGGATCTGGGCGGCGTGGTTCTGGATGGCGTCGGCAGCGCCGGCACCCTCACCAGCAGGACCAAGCGCGCCTTCGCGGTCGGCACCACCCCCTACACGCTGCGCGGCAGCGACCAGCAACTGGCCCTGTCGGGTGAGATCGGCATCGGCGCGCCGCTGGGTGGGGACGCCTTCACCATCACGCCGCGCGCCTCGCTGCGCGGCGCCTATATCAGTGGCGGCAACCTCGCTGAATATGGCGGCGACACCGCGCTGGTGATCCATCGCCATGCGATCCAGAGCGCGCAGGGCCGCCTGGGGGCCACGGCAAAGATCGATGTCGGCGGGTTCAAGCCCTATCTGACCGCCAATTATGTCCATGAGTTCCGCGACCAGCCGGCCTATTTCCTGGCCAATTTCGTCGGCGGCACCGGATCGCTCGCGCCCTTCGCGCTGGGCGGGGCGGACAAGAATTGGGGCGAAGTGGGCGGCGGCCTGACTCTCAGCACCGGCAATGTCGACATCAGCCTGTCGGCCGACACCACCGCCTGGCGCGGCAACCTCAGCTATCAGAGCTATCGCGCCGCACTCAAATTCCGCTTCTGACAGCAGCTCCCCGGCAACAGAAGCATTGGGCCGTCCCGCATGGGGCGGCCCTTATGGGATGGCCCGCCCCTTTTCCCCGGCATCAGGTATGATGCCGGTGCTTGAAAAGGAAAGGAGCGGACCGATGTCTATTGTTATCCTTGGCGTTGATTTGGGCAAGAATGCCTGCAGTGTCGTAGGCGTTGATGCAGCAGGCGCTGTCATCGTGCGTAAGTCGATGCGCCGACAGACACTTATCGATTACGTGACCAAGCTTCCGGCTTGCGTGATTGCAATGGAGGCGTGCTGTGGTGCCCACAACCTTGGTCGCCTTTTCGCCGCGCAGGGGCACGAAATCAGATTGATGTCGCCGGAGTACGTACGCCCGTATGTCAAAGCGCAGAAGAATGATGATCGTGATGCGGAGGGGATTGCCGAGGCCGCCTCGCGCCCGACTATGCGCTTCGTCGAACTCAAGACTCAGGAGCAGTTGGACATCCAGACCCTCCACCGCGTCAGGTCCCGCCTGGTAGCCGAGCGCACAAACCTTATCAACCAACTGCGGGCGATCCTCCTGGAGCGGGGGACCATTTTTCCGGCCGGCCGGCGCAAGCTGGAGTTGGGCATTGATGCCATGCTGGCCGCCGAAGATACGGCCCTATCACCACGCTTGAAGCAACTGGTGGGTGAACTGCGCGCCGAATGGCACGAACTTGATACCAAGGTCGAGGCACTGAACGGCGAGTTTGTCGAACTGGCTCGCAATGATGCAGCTGCCCGGCGGCTCACGTCCATCCCCGGCATCGGCACGTTGAACGCAACCGCTTTGATTGCAGCCGTGGGCGATGCCAGCAGCTTTGCCAAAGCGCGAGACTTGGGTGCTTGGCTCGGCTTGGTACCCAGGCAACATACTACCGGCGGCAAGCCCCGGCTGCTCGGCATCTCCAAGCGTGGCAACACCTATTTGCGCACTTTGCTCATCCATGGCGCCCGGGCAGCATTACCGTCACTGGCGCGCAGCGAAACCCCGCTGGGACGTTGGTTGACAGGAATGATCGAGCGAGGAGTTCATCGCAACGCAATCGTCGTCGCATTGGCTAATAAACTGGCGCGGATCGCTTGGGCAGCCCTTCGCAAAGAAGTGAGCTTCGAACGCGGCTATCCAGCAGCGGCATAACGGATCGGCTGCGTGCTTCTGCGCGCGTAGCCCAACGATGTTTGCAGGAAGGATCGTGAAGATGGCCTGACAGTCGATCGGCGTCTGGAAAGCCCGGGCAAAAAAATGGCACCTGTTGCCGGTTCCCTTATTGTGGCTCCAGACGTGCGGATGTCCATCTTGGCCACGGGATGCTCCCGTGAGACCGCATACGTTGACGCAGACTGATCAGAACACCGTAAAATCCTACTTGCAAACGGGGCGGGCCATACGTTTTTTTGCGGGCAGCCCCCTCCGGCCAATTACCGATTGCCTCTGCGCCTCTCCGCTCGGACAAATGCTGCATGAAAGACCATGGCCCGCCCCTGTCCCGCCGGCACATGCTGTCGCTGACGGCGGGCGCCATCCCGGCCCTGTCCTGCGCGCCCGGCCTGGCCGTCGCGCCGCCTTCCGGTCTCGACGCCATCGCCCGCAGCCGGGGCCTGCGCTTTGGCACCGCCGTATCGCCCACCCATCTGGATGATCCGGCCTTTGCCCAGTTGATCGTCCGGGAATGTTCGGTGCTGACCGCCGAGAATAATTTCAAATGGAAATATCTCGAAACCAAGGAGGGTCAGCGCAACCCGGCAAAGGCGCTGCGCGTCCTGCGCTTCGCCAGCCGCCACCGCATGTCGCCGCGGGGCCATACGTTCGTCTGGAATCAGGATGATCGGGTGCCCGGCTGGCTGATCGCCAATGAGGCTGCGCTGACACAGAAGGGGGGCGCGCCGCTCATCGCCCTGATGAACGACCATGCCCGCTATCTTGCGACCACCTTCCCCCAGATCGAATCATGGGACTGCGTGAACGAGGCGTTCGTCGTCCAGAGCGGACAATTGAAGAACTCGATCTACACCCGCATCCTCGGCATGGGCTTCTTCGACCTCGCCTTTCAACTGATGGCGCAATATGCCCCCCATGCGCAGCGCGTCTATAATGGCAATATGAGCTGGGAGCAGAATCCCGATCATCGCGACGCCGTGCTGCGCGTGCTGGAACAGGCGCTCAAGCGCGGCGTCCCGGTCGATGCCATCGGCATACAGAGCCATCTGGGCAATACGCTCGGCCGCGGCCGCGACGAACGGGCCTGGAATCGCTTCCTTGCCGAACTGGACGCCATGGGCATGACGGTGCTGGTCACCGAACTGGATTGCGCCGACCGCCATCTGAGCGACCAGGAGCCGGCCAGACGCGATGCCGAAATCGCCGCCTTTGTGAAGGGCTATCTCGACATCACGCTCAGCCATCGCAATGTCTCCCAGATCATCTGCTGGGGCCTCAGCGATCGCTATTCCAATCTCAATCGCGACAGCTATCCGACCCGGAGGCGCCGGTCCGACGGCCTGCCCATGCGCGGCAACCCCTTCGACGATGCCCTGCGGCCCAAACCCTTTTATGATGCGATCGCCGCCGCCATCGCCGCCTGTCCGGTGCGATGATCGGGCGGACCGCTGGACAGGATCGGCCACCCTATTAGGGTAGGGTGATCGACAGACAGGGGCCAGGCCGATGCATCCGGTGGAATTGTTCGAACTGCTGGTGGCCATGCTGCTGGCGATCATCGCGCTTCATTATGCCGCGCATCGGCTGGGCCTGCCGCCAGCGGTCGCCTTGCTGACCGGCGGCACCTTGCTCGCCTTCGTGCCCGGCCTGCCGGTCATCTCGCTCGACCCCGAACTGGTCCTGGTCATCTTCCTGCCGCCGCTGTTGATGGACGGCGCCTGGTTCATTGCGCTCGGCCATCTGCGCCGCCACCTGATCGGCATCATGTCGCTGGCGATCGGCGCGGTGATCTTCACCACGCTTGTCGTGGCCGCGGTCGCCCATGCCCTGATGCCCTCCCTGCCCTGGGCCGCCTGCGCCGCGCTGGGCGCGATCGTATCGCCGCCCGACGCCATTGCCGCGCGCGCCGTGCTGCAACGCGTGCATCTCCCCCGCCGCCTGTCGGTCCTGCTGGAGGGCGAAAGCCTGTTCAACGACGCCAGCGGCCTGGTCCTCTTCCGCTTCGCCATCGCCGCCGTCGCCACCGGCAGCTTCAGCGCGGTCGCCGGCCTCGAAAGCTTCATCCTGCTCGCCGTCGGCGGGCTGGTGGTCGGCGGCGCGATCGGCGCCATCTGGGTGCTGCTGGTCCGGCGGCTGGGTGACGATTATCTGATGATCGCCTCTTCCATGCTGGTGCCCTGGTCGGCCTATCTGCTGGGCGAAGCCTTCCATGTCTCCGGCGTCATCGCCACCGTCGCCGCCGGCCTCATCTGCGGCTGGTATCAGCATATCGTCTGGTCCGCCTCGGTGCGGATGCGCGGCACCGCCTTCTGGGCGGTGATGATCTTCCTCATGGAAGCGACCGTGTTCATGCTGATCGGCTCCTCGCTGCGCGGGGTGGTCGACCGGGTCGGCGGCTTTGCCGTCGTGCTCGACAATATGGCGGTGCCCGTGCTGCTCATCCTGCTCGCCCTCACCGCCGCCCGCTTCGTCTGGGTGTTCGGCTCGGACGCCATCATCCTGCTGCTGCGCGCAATGGGCCTGCGCCGCTACAGCCCGGTCGGCCCGCGCGGCGCCACCGTGCTTGGCTGGGCCGGCATGCGCGGCGTGGTGACGCTGGCGGTCGCGCTCTCCGTGCCGGAGGGCTTTCCGGGACGCGACTTCCTGCTGGTCGCGGCCTTTGGCGTGATCCTCGGCACCGTCCTGATCCAGGGCACGACGCTTGGCCTGCTGATCCGCTGGGCGGGCCTCTCCGACCCGATTCATGATCGCCCCCGCCTCAGCATGAGCGATGCCGAAGCCGCCATCGCCAGGGTCCAGGCCGTGCGCGTCGAACAGCTCGCCTATGATGCGTCGGGCGAACTCATCCACCCGCAACTGCTCGAACGCTATCAGCGCCGCGCCGTCCTCTCGAAAAATTATGCCGGGCAGGAAGAACAGTTCGCCGACCGGCTCCACGCCCATTTCGATCTGGTGCTGGAGGCAATCGCCGCCGGCCGCGCCGAACTGCTGCGCCTGCACCGCGCCGGCGACATTGACGAACATGTGCTGCAGGAACTGGAACACGACCTCGACCTGGAGGAGCTGACCGCCTGGTCGATGAAGTCGTGAGCCCAATGGAAGCGCGGTTGCGCGACCTGCTGAACGCCGATCCCTGGCGCATGGCGATCCTGCATCTGCTCCGCTCGCTCGACCTGCCCGATGGCTGGGTCGCCGCCGGCTTCGTGCGCGATGCGGTCTGGGACCATCTCCACGGCTACGCCCCGTCGATACCCGTCGGCGATATCGACATCATCTGGTTCGATCCCGGCCGGACCGATCCTGCGCTCGACCGGCAGATCCAGCGGCAACTGGCCGCGCTGCGCCCGGACGTCGACTGGTCGGTCAAGAATCAGGCGCGGATGCACCTGCGCAATCGGGACGCACCCTATGCCGATGCTGCCGATGCGATGCGCCACTGGACCGAAACGGCGACCGCCGTCGGCGTTTGCCTGACGCCCGACGACCGGCTGGAGGTCAACGCCCCCTTCGGCCTTGATGATCTGTTCGGCTTGCGGCTGGTGCCCGGCCCCGCCTTTCTCGGCGCAAGGCGGGCGATCTTCGATGCGCGGGTGTGCGCCAAGCGGTGGCTGGCGCGTTATCCCCGGCTCCAGCCCGGCTGATCAGAGCGGCAGCAACGCACCCACGATCCAGCGTTCTTCGGCGCGCAGTACGCCCCAGGCACGGGCGGCGGCGCGGCTGTCCATCGCCTCGACGCCGATGCCGCGCGCTTCCAGCTCCCGCACGAAGGCGCGGGGCGGCTGTTGCAACCCGCTGCCGGTACCCAGCAGCAGGAATTCAGGCTTCAGTTCCAGATGGTCGAACAGGTCGCCCAGCGCTGCGACGCTCATCGCCGACACGAGCGGGGCGGCCTGCCAGGCGAGTGCCCGGACGGGGCTGAGCAACAGCCCGTCCGAGAAGACATCGTCCTTCACCCGGAAGCCCCGGCCCTGGAAGCCGGTGACGATCGGCCCCTGGCCGCTATCGTCGCGGCGCAGTTCGATTCCGGTTTGACGGTCGCTCAGGGCTGGGCTCCGTCGCGCGGGCCCATGCGCTCGGCCTGGGCGGCGATGCCGCCCTTCTTCGCCTTCTTCTCGGACGTCTGCGGGCTCAGGCCCAGCGTGATCAGCAGCGAGGAGGAGACATAGACCGACGAATAGGTGCCGACGATGATGCCCAGCATCATGGCCGCGGTGAAGCCGCGCAGCACATGGCCGCCCAGCAGCAGCAGCGCGCCCAGCGCCAGCAGGATGGTGACCGAGGTCATGACCGTGCGCGGCAGCGTCTCGTTGACCGACAGGTCGATCAGCGACTTCATGTCCATCTTGCGATATTTGCGCATATTTTCGCGGATGCGGTCGTCGATCACCATCTTGTCGTTGATCGAATAGCCCACGATGGTCAGCACGGCGGCGATGATGTTGAGGTCGAACTCCAGCTGGGTGACCGCGAAGAAGCCCAGCGTCATCAGCACGTCGTGGACGATCGCGACGAAGGTCGACACGCCGAACTGCCATTCGTAGCGGAACCAAGAGAAGATCGCGATGCCGATGATCGCCAGCACGACCGCCAGCACGCCATTCTGGATCAGTTCGCCCGACACCTTGCCCGACACCGTGTCATAGCGCGAGAAGGTGACGCCGGGGAACTGCGCCTCCATCGCCTTGCGGGTCTTTTCGACCACGGCATTGGCGGCGCCGGCGCCGCCCTGCTCGGGCAGCGGCAGGCGGATCTGCACCGTCTTGGGGTCGCCGAACTGCTGCAGCGAGCTTTCGCCCACACGCAGCCCCGCGATCGTATCGCGGACCTTGTCGGTCTCGACCGCCTGCGGGAACTTCGCCTCGATCATCAGGCCGCCGACAAAGTCGACGCCCAGGTTCAGGCCCTTGTAGAAGGTCGCGCCGACCGCCAGCACGGTCAGCAGCAGCGTCAGGCCAAAGGCCCAGTGGCGCAGCTTGACGAAGCCGATATTGGTGTTGTCGGGGACGAGCTTGAGAAGTTTCATGGGTTGTTCCTCCCGCCCCTCTTAAATGTGGATGTCCGTGGGACGAGTGCGACGCACCCAGCCCGAGACGAGAACGCGCGTGAAGGTCACGGCGGTGAACACGCTGGTCGCGATACCGATCAGCAGCACGATGGCGAAGCCCTTGACCGGGCCGGAGCCCAGCGCGAGCATGATGCCACCGGCGATCGCATGGGTCACGTTCGCTTCGAAGATGGTGCGGCTGGCTTCCTTGTAGCCGAACTCGATCGCCTGCACGACCCCGCGCCCGCGCCGCCGCTCTTCGCGAATACGCTCATAGATCAGCACGTTCGCGTCGACCGCGGTGCCGATGGTTAGCACGAAGCCGGCAATGCCCGGCAGGGTCAGCGTCGCGCCCAAAATGCCCATCACGCCCAGGATCACCAGCACGTTGATGGCCACGGCCAGGTTCGCATACATGCCGAACCGGCCATAGCTCACGAACATGAAGGCGGCGACGGCGACGACCGCGACGATCGACGCGACCAGGCCGGCGCGGATCGAATCGGCGCCCAGGCCCGGACCGACGGTGCGTTCCTCGACCACGACGAAGTTGACCGGCAGCTTGCCCGAGCGCAGCGCGATCGCCAACTGGTTGGCGCCTTCGACGGTGAAGCTGCCCGAAATCGTCGCCGACCCGCCCAGGATCGGCTCATTGATGTTCGGCGCCGACAGCACCTTGCCATCCAGGATGATGGCGAAGGGGCGGTTGACATTCTGCGACGTCACCTTGGCGAACTTGTTGCCGCCCGATCCGTTGAAGCGGATGGTGACATTGGGTTCGTTGGTCTGCTGGTCATAGGTCTGCTGGGCGTCGGTCAGCTCCTCGCCCGACACCATCACCTGGCGGTGGACCGCGATCATCGGCGGCCCGGCCGGATTGGTCGGATAGGGCAGAACTTCGCTGCCCACCGGCGCGCGGCCCTGGGCCACTTCGCTCGGGTTGGCGCTCATGTCGACCAGCTTGAATTCCAGCTTCGCGGTCTGGCCCAGCAAAGCCTTCAGCGCCTTGGGATCCTGCAGGCCCGGCACCTGCACGACGATGCGGTTGGCACCCTGCTGCTGGATGGTCGGCTCGCGCGTGCCCATTTCGTCGATGCGCTTGCGGATGACTTCAGTCGCGACCTGCATCGCGCTCTTCACCGCATTGTCGATTCCCGCCTGGGTCGGCGTGATGACGATGGTGGAGCTGTTGACCACCTCGACATTGAAGTCGCGCTGGCCGGTCAGGCCCGCACCCTGGGTCAGCGGGCGGATGCGCTCGACGGCGGCATCCACTTCGCTGGGGTTGCGGACCATGAAGCTGAGTTTCCCGTCACGGCTGGAAATATCGCCGATCGCGATCTTCGTCTCGCCCCGGCGCAGTTCCGTGCGGACCTGCTCCTCCATATTGGCGAGCCGCTGCTTGGCCACATCCTGGGTCGACGCTTCCAGCAGCAGATGGCTGCCGCCGGCAAGGTCGAGGCCCAGATTGACCCGCGTCTGCATGAAGGGGGGCAGCTTCGCCACCGTCGAATCGGGCAGGAAGCTCGGGACGGCGCAGAAGATGCCGATGATTAGCGGCAACAGGATGCCGGCGATGGCCCAGCGCGAGAAGTTCAGCATGGTTGGATCAGTCGTTCGCGGGCTTGGCGGTGGTCGGGTCGATCACGTCGGCCAGGGTCGACTTGACCGCCTTGACCTTCATGTTCGGCGCCAGCTCGATATCGACATAGATGTCGTCGACGCGCGCGACCTTGCCGACCAGGCCACCGCCGGTCACGACCTGATCGCCCTTCTTCACGGCGTCGATCTTGCCCTTATGCTCCTTCATCTTCTTCTGCTGCGGACGGATCAGCAGGAAATAGAAGACGACGAAGATGAGGACCAGCGGTGCCATCTGCACCAGGATACCGGCGCCGGAGGCTTGCCCGCCCGCGGTCTGGGCAAAGGCTGGAGTAATGAACATGGTGGGACTTTCGCCTTGTTTTTCGGTCTCCCCAACCCGCAGGGCGCGGGCATGGGATCAAGCGCGGGCGGCTAACACAGATGGCCGGGGCAAGGCAACAAGCTTGGCTTTTCGCGCCCGGAATGACGGGCTTTGAAAGCATCGGGCAAGGGACGGGAAAGCCGGTCATTTGCACGCCCCGCAAAAAGCCTGCATCGAATCCCTTGCAACTTCCAATTCATCCCTCTATTGGGCGCCCTCCGGTCGGGACGTAGCGCAGCCTGGTAGCGCATCACACTGGGGGTGTGGGGGTCGGAGGTTCGAATCCTCTCGTCCCGACCAAAATTCTCCGAACATCGCCATAATCCATGATTTTCGCCGCTTCGGCGGAGGGTCTGCCCCTGCGTGTCAAACGCTGCCGGCGCGGACCTTGGCAAACATGTCCGCAAAGGTCAGCCGGCTATCGATCCGGGTGAAGATGCGCATCGGTCGGCCGGCTGGATGTGCAACATAGCCCGCCTGATCGTTGATCCGCGGCGTCGGCCGGATCAGATAATCGCTCGACGCCGCATCGGGATCAAAGGAGGATTGCAGCGCGGTCAGCGTGACCAGCGGACTGTCCCCCAATATATAGGTTTCGCCGAGCGGCGCATCGATCCGCCTGATTGCCCGCTCCAGCTGATCCAGCAGATAACGGCCGAGCCGCCCCGCCCCTGCCAGTTCCCGGTCGAGTTCGGCATGACTGATCATCAGCGTGCGATAGACGTTGCGCGGCACCTGCCAGATCTCGACCGCCGAATCGTTGAACAATGTCTGCGCGGCGGCCAGATCGATGGTCAGATTATATTCCTTGCTTGCCCGAACATGGACGGTGGGATCGACATCCCCATGTTCCGGCCCGCCGATCCAGACCAGGATGATCCGCCGCGCGATCTCCGGTCGCAGGCGCACCGCTTCGGCCAGGTCGGTCAGGCCAGCCCCCGCAACATAGAAGAGGGGCAATTTGCTATCAGTCCGTTGCGCTTCGGCGATGATCGCGGCCACCGCCGGGGTGGCCGATGGCGGCGTGCCGGGCGCCGGCGCGGCATTGCGCCCCGCCAGCACCGGCGGCCGATGCGGCAGCCGCATGCAATCCATCATGTCGCTGACGCATTGCACGGCATTGTCGGCTTGCCGGTCCGACCCGTCGAGGAAATCTCTGGGATGAATATGCGATCCGATGACCAGCGGGATCTGCACCGAAGGCGACAACAGATGATGCGCCAGTTGGAACAGGCCATCGGGATCGCCGGAAAAATCATTGTCGATGATCACCCGGCTGCGGACCCGCGCGGTCAGGGCGTGAGCCGGCCCGGTCAGTGATGCCTGGCCGGCCAGCCCCACAAGCCCCGCCAGCCATGTTCGCCGATCGATGATAAGCCTGTTCTGCACGACCTGACCCTCCCCATGTCGCCCCATTGGACATGCGGCCACATTGCGGGACCATGACCCACAATGTCAAACAAGACCCGGAAATGCCGGAAGATCAGCCCGCCGCCCCTGCCGTATCCTCCCTCTCGCCCGCCATCGCCAGCAGCAGGTCGATCTTGTCGTGCAGGCTGGCGATCTGCGCTTCCGATCGCAAATTGGTCTCATAGTCGAGCCGCGCCTCCAGCCGGTCCTTTGCCGCCTGGCGATTCTGGCTCATCATGATGATCGGCGCCTGCAACGCGGCCAGCATCGACAGCATCAGGTTTAAAAAGATGAAGGGAAAGGGGTCGAAGGCGTGGCGCGCCAGCACCAGCGTGTTCAGCAGCGCCCAGGCGACCAGGAACAGGCTGAAGCCGATGATGAAGCGCCAGGAGCCGCCGATCGCCGCGACCCGGTCGGCCAGTCGCTCGCCATAGGTCTGGCCGTCATCGAACAGGCGGTTGAGATCAGGGGCCTGGGGCCCGCGGCGCAGGGAGCCGACGAGAAAACGGATGGCTGCATTCATGGATCACCTCGTGCGACCGCGCCTTCGGGGCGGGCGGGTGATCCGAACCTGTCAGTTCGCCCCCATGCCCGAACGCGCGGTCTTTCGACTATGGTCGTTGTCGGACATGATTTCCTCGAAAAGATGGGCGGAATATTCCGGCTGGAACAGCATGGCCGCTAGACCCCGCACCGCGCCGGATCAATCCGCGCAATCATGAAATCTTGGTCATGTTAGGCGGCAGGAGCAGCGCCACGGCCTCGATCAGTTGCCGCTTGAAGTCCAGCAATATGGCTTGCGGACAAATAATGTGTAACTTGCCCCGTCACATCAGGGAGGCAGGGGTTGGGGACTTTGTTGGTTGGCATGGCGATGGCCGTTCAGCAGGCCAGTATCGACAATGTTCGGCTGCCCCTGCAGCCTTCGCCCAAAGCACTCGCCCTGTCGGCCAATGGTGTGGAAACCATCCGGTTAACCGTGGCGCCGGACGGAACGATCGCTGGCTGCAACGCCCAAGTCGCGAACCACGGCCCGATCGAGGATCGGGACAATTGTCGAAAATTGCTGACGCTCAAGGCCATTCCCGCCAGCGATCAAGCGGGAACGAGCCTCCATGGCATGCTGGAGTTTAGGCTGTCCTGGAAGCGGACGGATGCGAACGCGGGTGCGCGGGCCGATGCTTCGTCTGGCGCAGATCTTTATCTGCCCTTGCGCCAGATGCCGGACGGGGCACGCGACGATGCGACCACCAATGTCAATCTGGTTGTCGCCGCCGACGGCAAGGTAGAGACATGCGAGCCAACCAGCAGCAGTGGCAACATCGCACTCGACAAAGCCGCCTGTCAGGCCGTGATGCGAAGCGGCACGCAACCACTCAACGATGCCACTGGCACACCGGTCCGTGCCGTCCAAACTCTGGCGATCGGATTCAGCGTCCAGCCCTGATCGGGCACGATAACAGTGATTATCTCCAGAAGAAATTGATGAATATCCGGGTAAACCCCGCGCCTTCTGACGTGTGCCGCGCGCGAAAATGGCGCATAGGCGTCGCGTCAGGGGCGCGTGCCGCGCTCGGCGTTAACGCGGCGCGCTGACCCAGCCCCTGTTGGACAGGACGCGTTCCAGTGCATGACCGACGCGCAGCAGAGGCGTTGCCGACGCGTTTCAGGCGCAAACGCCCCCAGAAGCCCGTTTACACTGTGAACTTCGGCAGGCGCGCACCTGCCATTCCACTCTGTCCTACAGATAACCATATGGGATAAATGATTCGCCATTCACGAACCATGGAAGGGCCGACCATGACCATCGACACATTGCTGGACGAACTGATCGCGCGGGAGGGTGGCTATGTCGACCATCCGGCCGATCGCGGCGGGCCGACCAATATGGGCATCACGCTGGGGGTCGCGCGGGCGAACGGCTTTGCCGGCGACATGCGCCGTCTGCCGGCCGCAACCGCGCGCACCATCTACCGCCAGCTCTATTGGGATGGGCCGGGCTATGCCGCGGTCGCGCAGCAAAGCATGACGCTCGCGGCCGAACTGTTCGACACCGCCGTCAACATGGGGCCGGGGGTCGCCAGCACCTTTCTCCAGCGGGCGCTCAACGCCCTCAACCGCAACCAGCGCGACTATGCCGACCTGAAGGCCGACGGCGCGATCGGCGCCCGCACGCTCGCTGCGCTGCGCGCCTTCCGCACCCTGCGTGGCGCAGCCGGCGACGCGGTGCTGATCAAGGCGATCGAGGCCTTGCAGGGCGAACGCTATCTGGCGCTGGCCGAAAGCCGCCCGGCCAACGAGGCCTTTCTCTATGGCTGGCTCGCCAACCGCATCGGCTGAAGGAAGACGCGATCATGTTGAAGACCGACGACATTCCTCTCCCCACCGAGCCGACCGACCTGTGGACACAGCGGTCGCGGCCGGCCTTTCTCTACGTCATCTATGCGCTGCTGCTCTGGTCGATCCCGATGGGGCTGATCTCGGGCTGGCAGCCGGAGGTGGCGGGCGCGATCATCGCGGGCATGCGCGCCTATCTCGATGCCCTGCCCGAGCCGCTCTACGCGCTCTTCGGCACGGCCTATCTCGGCTATACCGCCGCCCATGCCTGGGGCAAGGCGAGGGGCACGGAGCGCTGAGAGCCTGCTTGAAAAATCGCGAAAGAGCGATTTTTCAGCGCGGTACCAGCCCGCTCCCCCGCCCAACCACCCGATCCAGTGTCATCCTGTCGGGCGGTTGGGCGGGGGAGCGGACCGGAACCGACTTTCTCAAACAGTCTCTGAGAGCCAGAGGCGGTGCGCAACACCGCCCCTTTCGACTCAATTATTGACGTAGAAGTCGCGCAATGCCCGCGCATCATGCAGGGCATTGTGCGGCACCCGGCTGTTGGCCGCCGCGCTGAAGCCCGCCGCGTTGATCAGTTCCAGCCGCAGCCCATAGTCGACCGCCGCCATCTGCCCCGGCCCGGTGGTCAGCAGCGCGCAGAAATGGGCCAGATCCTCGGGCCAGTCGGCGATGATCACCGGATCGGAATCGCCATCCAGATAGGCGGCGATATGGTCGGCCGCCTCGATCCGGCTGAGTTCATGGTCCAGCCCCGCCGGCACATGGCGCAGATAGGGGATGACATGGCGCTCGACCCAGGGTTCGATCATATCGGGCAGCGGCAGCGACGCATAGAAATCATCGTCGCCATGTTCGGGCACCAGCGCCACGCTGATCAGCGCGCCGCCAAAGCCGTTGAATTCGGTATCGAGAAAATAACGCATGATGGGGGTGCCGATAGACCCCTGCGCCGCCGCTGGCCAGCCCATAGGCGGCGAACCGTCCATCGGGCCGCCATTGCGCAGCGGCCCGTGACCTGTCATGCGGCCGCTTTCCCCGCCCTGTTTGAGGACCATTGCCATGACACCGCGCGAATTGCTGGGCACCGCCGCCGTTCCGGGCGGACAGGAACTGCGCCTCTATCGCCGCGGCGGCGACTTCATGATCGTGCTCGACCGCAACGAGCTGATGAGTAGCCGGATGAGCGGGTCGGAAAAGGCGCTGGCGTTGATGACGCTGGAGCGACTGGGCAAGCGCGCCGGTCTTCACATGCTGATCGGCGGCTATGGCATGGGCTTCACCCTGCGCGCCGCGCTCGCGGAAATGGACGCAAAGGCGCAGATCACGCTGGCCGAACTGGTGCCCGAGATCATCGAATGGGCGCGCGGCCCGATGGTCGACCTGGCCGCCGGCTGCCTGGACGATCCGCGCGTGCGGCTGGTGATGGACGATGTCGCCCATGTGATCGCCGCCGGCCATGGCAGCTATGACGCGATCCTGCTGGATGTCGACAATGGCCCGGACGGCCTGACCGCCGACGCCAACGACCGGCTCTATACCAATGCGGGCCTCGCCAGCGCGATGCGCGCGCTCAAGCCCGGCGGCATATTGGCGATCTGGTCGGCAGGATCGGACGCCGCCTTCACCCGGCGGCTGCAGAATGCGGGCTTCGCGGTGGAAGAAGTCGCGGTCAAGGCGCGCGACAATGGCAAGGGCCCCCGCCACGTCATCTGGTTCGCAACCCGCCGGCGGTAAGAATCCTGTTTGAGAAAGCCGGTTCCAGCCCGCTCCCCCGCCCAACCGCCCGATCCAGTGTCATCCTGTCGGGTGGTTGGGCGGGGGAGCGGGCCGGCACCGTACCGAGACATCGCCCTTTCGCGACGCCCCAAAAAAAGGCGCCACACCCCGGACATGAGAGGGGCCGCCGGGACGCAATGCCCGACGGCCCATCATGTGCATGGTCAGCGGCCGGAAACCGCCCAGAAGGAAGACAAGTTCGCGCTAAAGCCCCTGGCGGAGACGGCCTGTATGTCGGCGCTCTTGGTCTCTACACCATGAAGGGTTTGTACCGACGCTCCGGCGTCGTCAGCGGCGCGTTTCCCGAATGGACTTGACCGACCCCATTGCTGAACCATGAGACATCGGATCACCTCCTTTCGCTAATTAAGCCCGCGTGACCGGCTTTGAGCTACCCCTCGATCGGCCACGAGACGGACTGTGAATCAGACGGATTGCAGGATCAAGACTTGTAATATTCTTTTTTGGAATCATACTTGAACGTCCGCGCCGAAACGGCGGGACCGCTGATTTTCAGCCCCGACACTCCTCGATCACGCGCGATATTTCGGCCCAGGCCGGCACGATCAGCGTCTCCTGCCCCTGCACCTCGACCGCGAAACGGCCCCGGCTATAGGCGAGCTGGTCCAGTACCGCGTCGCTCGCGCCGCGCACGGCAGTCAGTTGCGGCACCTGCGTCCCCGCCATCACCGCCGGCCAGCTGCTCGCGCCATAGCTTGTCCGCACCGTGATCGCCCCCTGCCCGCCGCCGGCCCGGCCGAGGCTGATCCGCCGCGTCGCCCGGTCGCAGCGCAGCGTCAAACGCGGGGCAGAAGCCGACTCGCCAAACAGCGCGACCGGCCCGGCCGGATCGGCGCGATAGGTCCAGTTGCCCGGCGTCGCAGGGCGATATTGCCACTCGACCGCCGCAGGCGGTGCGGGCTGCGCCGGTGGCAAAGGCGCAGGCCGGGATGCGGGCGCCGGACGCGACGCCGCTGTCGAAGGCGGCGCGGAGGGCGGCGCGACGCAGCCGGCCACCAACAGGGTCAGCGGCGCTGCAAGGGCCGGGGCGGACACAAGAAATCGGGTCAGACGCATGGCGCTTCCATGCCCGAGCCGGCCGGAGCGCTCAACCCGAAAAGGGGCAAGGCGACGGCAGAGGCGGATGGCCGACCACGACCGCCGCCACTTGCCCCCATGGACAACCGCTCCGTTCATCGCACGGAGAGCCTCAAAAAAGCGCCGGATATTGACAGTTTTAGGGCGAATCGATAAAGGCCGCCGTTCCCTACACGCGTAACAGCGGCAGTGCTTCCTGCACTGGCCGTCTTTTTTGCGTCTCGGGAAGCAACATCATGGCCTGTTTTTCCTTGCCAGGAAAGAGGCCCGAACGCTTTGAGATGGGGCGGCGCCAACTGCCCCGTGGAGCAGGAGATTTAAGTACCATGGCACGTATTGCGGGTGTTAACATCCCGACCAACAAGCGCGTAATCATCGCGCTCACCTACATCCACGGCATCGGTCGCAAGACCGCCGTCGACCTCGCCGACAAGCTGGGCATCGACCATGCGCGCCGCGTTCAGGACCTGTCGGACGCCGAAGTCCTGCAGATCCGCGAAGCCATCGACGCCGACCTGACCGTCGAAGGCGATCTGCGTCGCGAAACCGCGATGAACATCAAGCGCCTGATGGATCTGGCCTGCTATCGCGGCCTGCGTCATCGCAAGGGCCTGCCGGTTCGCGGTCAGCGCACGCACACCAATGCGCGCACCCGCAAGGGTAAGGCGAAGCCGATCGCCGGCAAGAAGAAGTAATCGTCGAGGGCTGGTCCTTTGGACGGACCCTCCGGTGACTTCTGCTTTTGAACGATTTTTGTAGGATTAGAGCAAAATGGCACGCGAACCCCAGCGCATTAAGCGCCGCGAACGCAAGAACATCTCGGCCGGCGTCGCGCACGTCAACGCCAGCTTCAACAACACCATGGTGACCATCACCGACGCCCAGGGCAACGCGATCTCGTGGTCCTCGGCCGGCATGATGGGCTTCAAGGGCAGCCGCAAGTCGACCCCGTACGCCGCTCAGGTGTGCGCCGAAGACGCCGGCCGCAAGGCTGCGGAACATGGCGTCCGCACCCTCGAAGTCGAAGTCAAGGGCCCCGGTTCGGGCCGTGAATCGGCTCTGCGCGCGCTGCAGGCCGTCGGCTTCCACATCACCTCGATCCGCGACGTCACGCCGATCCCGCACAATGGTGTGCGTCCGTCGAAGCGCCGCCGCGTCTAATTAAGCTTCGCTAGAGGCTTGAAGGCGGGCGGCGGACGCGTCGCCCGCTTACCCGTTTGCATCGGCCGGAACGTCCTGATGGGTCCAGGATCTACCCGTTACGGCCACATCCCCAGGGGAAGTACATGACTGTCAACATGAAGAACTGGCAGGAATTGAAGAAGCCCAACGCCCTCGAGATCAA
Source organism: Sphingobium yanoikuyae (assembly GCF_013001025.1). Lineage (NCBI taxonomy): Bacteria > Pseudomonadati > Pseudomonadota > Alphaproteobacteria > Sphingomonadales > Sphingobiaceae > Sphingobium > Sphingobium yanoikuyae. The sequence goes on from NZ_CP053021.1 coordinate 4,017,221, forward strand.
GCCGACCGGCGACGGCAAGCGCAAGGCGACCTTCGTTGCCGAACCGCTTGAGCGCGGTTTCGGCCTGACGCTCGGCAACGCGCTGCGCCGGGTTCTTCTCTCCTCGCTCCAGGGCGCGGCGGTCACCTCGATCAAGATCGAGAATGTCCTGCACGAATTCTCGTCGCTCGCCGGCGTGCGTGAGGACGTCACCGACATCGTCCTGAACATCAAGCAGGTCGCGCTGAAGATGGAAGGCGAAGGCCCCAAGCGTCTGCAGCTGTCCGCCACCGGCCCGGCCGTGGTGAAGGCAGGCGACATTGCCGTCGTCGGCGACATCGAAGTGATGAACCCCGATCTGGTGATCTGTCACCTCGATCAGGGCGCGACGCTGAACATGGAACTGACGGCTGACATCGGCAAGGGCTATGTCCCCGCCGTCGCCAACCGCCCGGCAGACGCACCGATCGGCCTGATCCCGGTCGACGCGCTCTACTCGCCGGTCCGCCAGGTCGCCTACAAGGTGGATAACACCCGCGTCGGCCAGGAACTGGACTATGACAAGCTGTCGCTGACGCTGGAAACCGACGGCACCGTGACGCCGGAAGATGCGATTGCCTATGCAGCCCGCATCCTGCAGGACCAGCTCCAGCTGTTCGTCCACTTCGAGGACGCGCTGCCCGCCGCTGCCCCGGCTGCCGGCCATGCCGCTGCCGCTGCGTCGGAAGGCGAAAGCGACACCAACCAGATCAACCGCTATCTGCTCAAGAAGGTGGACGAACTGGAACTGTCGGTCCGCTCGGCCAACTGCCTCAAGAACGACAACATCATCTATATCGGCGATCTGGTCCAGAAGACCGAAGCCGAGATGCTGCGCACCCCGAATTTCGGCCGCAAGTCGCTGAACGAAATCAAGGAAGTGCTGTCGTCCATGGGCCTGCGCCTGGGCATGGACATCCCCGGCTGGCCGCCGGAAAATATCGAGGAAATGGCCAAGAAGCTCGAACAGGAGCTGCTGGGCTAAGTCGGAGCGAGCCGCGCAGCGCAGCAGCGCGGCGGTTCGCAACGCGAACGCGAACGACCGGCCAGCGACGCGCCGCGTCGTCTGACGTCACGGGATTTACTCCCGTGACGGTCGCCGGACGGTCAATGGGGTATTAGGCGGTCCCCATGAAAACCGCCTGGTCTGGGGTACCTCATCCGGCCCCTTAACGAACGAAGGAATGAGACATGCGTCATAAAGTTGGTCATCGTAAGCTTCAGCGCAGCACCGGTCATCGTACCGCCCTGCTTCGCAACCTGGCTGCCTCGCTCATCAAGCATGAGCAGATCCTGACCACCACGCCGAAGGCGAAGGAACTGCGTCCCTACGTCGAGAAGCTGATCACCCTCGCCAAGAAGGGTGGCCTGTCCAACCGTCGTCTGGCCGACGCCCGCCTGAAGGACGATGCGCAGCTGACCAAGCTGTTCGAAGTCCTGGCCGAGCGTTACAAGGATCGCAACGGTGGCTACACCCGCGTGATCAAGGCCGGTTTCCGCGCTTCGGACGCCGCGCCGATCGCGATCATCGAGCTGGTCGACCGTGACGTCGATGCCAAGGGCCAGGACTCCGGTCCGGTCAACACCGTCGACGAAGACGAATTCGAAGCCGCCTGATCGCGGTTCCGCCGGTAACGGTGGATAGACGATAGTCGAACAGGCCGCGGCTTCATCCGAAGCCGCGGCCTGTTTTCTTTCAAGGATATAGGGTCGAGAGGATGCGCGCGCTTCGCCGCCTGATCTGGCCGCTGCCGGCCCTGCTGGCAGTGATCGCCGCCGCGCCGGCCTCTGCTGTGGCTGCCGCTGCCTCGGGCGATGCCACCCCCGCCGCGATCGACGCGACGCCGCCGGACAATGGCCTCCATTACCCGCTCACCCGCCGCCAGGATCTGGTCGAGGATCATTTCGGCGTGAAGGTGACCGATCCCTATCGCTGGCTGGAAAATGACGTCCGCACCGATCCCGCCGTGCGCGACTGGGTCGGCCGCGAAAATGACCTGACCCGCCGCTATATCGATGACCTGCCCGGCCGCAATGCGCTCAAGACGCGGATGCAGGCGCTCTTCGCCCATGGCCGCTTCACCGTGCCGCGCAAGGCCGGCACCCGCTATTTCTACGGCTATAACAAGGGGCTGCAGAACCAGACACCGCTCTATGTCCGCGAAGGACTGGCCGGTGAACAAAGGCTGCTGCTCGATCCCAATCGCTGGGCCAGGGATGGCGCCAGTGCGCTCGCCGAATGGACGCCCTCGCCCGACGGCCGCTTCCTCGCCTATGGCGTGCAGGATGCCGGCAGCGACTGGCGCACCCTGCGCGTGCTGGACGTCGACAGCGGCAAGATCCTCGACGACAAGGTCGAATGGGTCAAATTCTCGCAAACTGCCTGGGACGGCCGGGGCGAGGGCTTCTTCTACTCCCGCTATGCCGCGCCGGTCGACGGCGAAGCCTATCAGTCGACCAACAGCGACCAGCAGCTTTATTATCATCGCATCGGCACGCCCCAGGCGCAGGACCAGCTCATCTATGCGACGCCCGATCGCCCCGGCCTCAGCCACACCGCCCAGGTGACGAGCGATGGCCGCTGGCTGATCGTCAGCAGCTTTGCCGGCATGGATCCGCGCCGCGAGCTGCATGTCGCCGCGCTCGACGGTGGCCCCGTCAAGCTGCGGACGCTGGTCAAGGGCCTCGCCAATGACTGGCGCCTGATCGGCAGCCGGGGATCGACCCTCTATTTCGTCACCGACCGCAAGGCCGCCCATATGCGGCTGGTGACGCTCGATGCCCTGCGGCCGGGGCGCAGCGAAAAGCCGCTGGTGGCCGAACGCACCGATACGCTTGCCGGCGGATCGCTGGTCGGCAACCGCTTCATCCTCGCTTACATGACCCAATCGGAAACCGTCGCCGAACTGGTCGAGCTGGACGGGCGCAAGGTCGGCGACGTGCCGCTGCCCGGCATGGGCACCGCTGCCGGTTTCGGCGGGCGCGATGGCGACCCGGAAACCTTCTTCTCCTTCTCCGGCTTCGTGACGCCGGCCAGCATCTATCGCTTCGACACGGCGAGCCAGCAGACCCAGCTCTTCGCCCAGCCCGACCTGCCCTTCAATCCCGCCGATTATGGCGTCGAACAGGTCAGCTATCCCTCGAAGGACGGCACGCTGATCCCGATGACGATCCTGCGCAAGAAAGTGCTGGCCGACCATACACAGGCGGTGCCGACCATCCTCTATGGCTATGGCGGCTTCAACATCGCGCTGACGCCCGGCTATTCGGCGACCCGCATGGCCTGGCTGGAACAGGGCGGCGCCTATGCCATCGCCAATCTGCGCGGCGGCGGCGAGTTCGGCAAGGCCTGGCACGATGCCGGGCGCGGCGCCAACAAGCAGAATGTGTTCGACGATTTCATCGCCGCCGCCGAATATCTCAAGGCCCAGGGCTATACCCCCAAGGATGGGCTGGCGATCGAGGGCCGTTCCAATGGCGGCCTGCTGGTCGGCGCGGTGGTCAACCAGCGGCCCGACCTGTTCGCCGCCGCCCTGCCCGCGGTCGGGGTCATGGACATGCTGCGCTTCGATCGCTTCACCGCCGGCCGCTATTGGGTCGACGATTATGGATCGCCCGACAATGAACGTGACTTCCCCCTGCTCTATGGCTATTCGCCCTATCACAACATCTTGAGCGGCAAGGATTATCCGGCGATCCTGGTGACCACGGCGGATACCGACGACCGGGTCGTGCCGGCGCACAGCTTCAAATATGCCGCCGCGCTGCAGGCCGCGTCGATCGGCGACAAGCCGCATCTGTTGCGGGTGGAGAATCGTGCCGGCCATGGCGCGGGCAAGCCGATCGACAAGCTGATCGAGGAATATGCCGACAGCTATGCCTTCGCCGCCCATTTCACCGGGCTCGACATCCAGCGCAAGCCGGACTGAGCCCATTCAGCCTCTGGACAGCCCGACGCGGCTATGGCTCATTCCATCGCAGGAGACAGGCAGATGATCGGGAACAGGACGCGGTGGATGACGGGGGCGCTGGTCGGCGCAGGGCTGCTGCTGGGCAGCGTCGCCCCGGCACAGGCCCGGCCCCGCTATGACGATCGCTACTGGCATCACCGCCATGATCGCGGCAATGGCTTCGGCTTTGGCGACGCGGTCGGCATTGCCGCACTGCTTGGCGCCGCCGTGGTGGTCGCCAATTCCGTCTCCAAGGACCGCAAGGACGCACGCGGCGCTGATGTCGACAACCGCCCCTATGCCGACAATGACGCCCCGCCTCCAACCAGTGGCACCGACTATGGAGCGGATGCCGACAACGCGGGACCGCCCGCGCGCACGGATGATTTTTCGGACGTCGCTGCCACCAACCAGAGCAATGACCAGCTGACCGATGCCTGCGCGCTGGCCGCGCGGGACGAGGCGCAGGGCCAGGCCGGCTATGCCGAAATCCGCCACATCGACGAGCCGCGCGCGACCGCCGACGGCTATAATATCGATGGCGAGGTCGAGACCCGCACCAGCTATCGCGCCACCGAAGGCACCACCCGTCGCTTCACCTGCGCGATGAAGGACGGCCGCGTGGCAGAGGTCTATCTCAGCCGCGACGTGGCGATGCACTGACGCATAGCCACCGGATTGTCTCGCCGAGCGAGACAGTCTGGTGCGCCGCCGCCGGCTTATCATGCCCGCCCATTTCCCTATTTCGAGCCCATCTCGAACAAATGGGAAAAGGGATAGACATGATGAGAAACATGATCGGCACCGCGGCAGCCATCGGCCTTGCCCTCGCCTGCGGCACCGCCCATGCCGAAAGCTTCCAGGGCCCCTATGTCGGCGTCCAGGCCGGCTGGAACCGCGACAGCATCGGCAGCGCCAACAGCGATGTCGGCCGCCTCGACATGCATGAATCGCGCGACGCCTTCTTCGGTGGCGGATTTGCCGGTTATGATCATCAGCTTACCGACAAGATCGTGGTCGGCGTGGAGGCCGGTTTCGACATCGCCGCCGATGACGCATCCCGCGTCGGCGGATCGCTGATCGACCCCAATTACAGCTTCGATATCGGCGCGCGCGCCGGCTATGTCGTCGGCGGCAACACCCTGCTCTATGTCCGGGGCAGCTATGAGAATATGCGCGCCCGTATCGCGCTCAGCGATACCAGCGGCACCCTGTCGGGCCATGACAGTTTCGACGGCTGGGGCGTGGGTGCCGGCGTCGAACGCTTCGTCGCCGACAAGGTCACCGCGCGTATCGAATATCGATACAGTGACCTCGGCAACGGCGGCAAGTTCGACCGGCACCAGACCCTGGTCGGCCTCGCCTATCATTTCTGACGTCAGTCGGGACGGGCAGGCGCAAGGCAGCCCTGCCCGTCCAGAGGCCAGAGCCATCCATTCCAGCGGATCAGCGCGCCGCCAGATAATCGCCGCTGGCGATCACCCGATGTCCGGTAACGGACAGGGCGTACAGATAGACCCAGGCGTCGACAGGCCCATCCGCCGTTTCCACGAGACAGCGTTCGCGCCGATATTCATGGGGCAGGGAATCGTCGGGCGTGCATTCCTCATAGGCGTCGAGCCGCGCCAGCAGCGCCTCCGCTTCGGACAGTGCGAACAGGTCGCCATATACGCGCCCCGCCTCCCCCGGCACGAAACCGGGATAATCCGCCACCTGATAGAGTTTGCCGCCGATCCAGCCCGCCCCGATCCACTCGGCGCGATCGGCCAGCCAATGCGCCATCGGCCCTTCAAAGCCCGGTCGCAGCGTGCCATAAACGAAAAGCAACGGCCTTTTCATTACCAACCTGCAACTTTCACCGATTGACGGCAAATTTTCCCAATCATCGGATTTTTTCGCATAGCAAAAAAATCAGCAACTGAGGAAAACGCACGGATTTCCGCCAAAAATCGAAACTGGCACGCCGCCTGCAATATCGTCTGGCATCAAGGCCGGACGGTCCGGCCAGGAAATATCTAGGGAGTGAGTATCATGTCCATCGCCAAGTTCCAGAGCGTCGCCCTTGCCTTTGTCGGCGCCGTCATCTTCGCCAGCCTGTTCGTCGGCGCGGCGGTTCCGGTTGCCCCGATCGCCTGATCGGGCAACCGCCCCTTTCCCATCACAGATATTATTGAAGGCCAGATCCATGAACAACAGCTTCACCCTCGACCGCCGCAACGCGAAGATCATGGGCGTGTGCGCCGGCATCGCCAACCGCACCGGGCTGGATGTCACGCTGATCCGCGTTGCCCTGGTGCTGCTGACCCTGTGCGCCCTAGGCCCGATCGGCGTCGTGGCCTATCTGCTCGCCGGCTGGCTGGCCGAGGGTTGATCCCTCGCCGCCACCGGAAGGCAGGGTTTCCGGATACAAAAGCGCCGCCCCGGCATATGCCCTGGGCGGCCTTTTTATGCCCCGCATCGACGGGACAAGGATGAGCGCGATCTGCGCTTAAGCGTACAGCACCGAGTAGAAGGTCAGCATCTGGACGCTGACCGCAACCACCAGCGCAGTCGCCTGAAAGGCCTGACGCATATTGGACTCCATCATTGGAACGACATCCCGGATCGGGATGCAGCGCCATATGATGATTTCACATCATTGTAACAATCGCAAAGCCTGACATACCAATTGCATCAAACGCAATTATGTCACAGCTGTTGCTCCAGAGCCATGATGGTCGCACGCGCCGCTGCCGGGTTCCGGACCTTGGCGCCGCTGATGTAGAAGAGATAGGCGTCGCCCTGCGCCGCCTGCGCCTTTGCCCGATCGGCCCAGCCGGCGATGTCCGCCCTGCCATAGCCGGTCTCCTCGTCCTCTCGGCTGCGCATCAGCCGGCTGTAGGCAAAACCGACATCATGGCCGGTGATTGCCGGATAATCGTCATGGTCGGCCAGCACCACCGCCGCGCCCGCGTCGCGTGCCAGAGCCAGGAAGGCCGGGTCATCGAAGCTTTCGTGCCGCACCTCCAGCGCATGGCGTAGCGCCACGCCATCGACACTGGCCGGCAACAATTGCAGGAAGGCGCCGAAATCATCGGGGTCAAACTTCTTGGTCGGCATGAACTGCCACAGGATCGGCCCCAGCCGGTCGCCCAGTTCGACGATCCCCTGCTGGACGAATTTCTGGATCGACTCGCCCGCCTCCGCCAGCACGCGGCGATTGGTGCAGAATCGCGACGCCTTGACCGCAAACTGAAAGCCGTCGGGCACCGCCTGCGCCCAACCGGCAAAGGTCGCCGGCTTCTGGCTGCTATAATAGGTGGCGTTGATCTCCGTCGCGGTCAGTTGCACGCCGACATAGGCCAGTTCATCCTTCTGGCGCATGCCGGCGGGATAGAAGCTGCCGCGCCAGGGCTCATAGACCCATCCGCCGATCCCGACCCTGATCCGTCCCGTCATGAAGATCCTCCCTGCGCCATATTGATCGCCCGGAACGATCAGAGCCAGCGGGAAAAGCCATTGGCGATTATTGCGAACAATTCTTAATTATCGAGCAACAGATTTCAAAGGGGTTCCGCCATGTCGCTCGATCTCATCAAGACCGCCACCTATTTGTCGATCCACCTGACCGTGGGCTTCACCGTCGCCTATCTGATGACCGGATCGGTCGCGCTGGCCGGCGGCATCGCGCTCGTCGAACCGATGGTCAATGCGGTTGCCTTCTTCTTCCACGAACAGGCCTGGAAGCGCTTCAGCGCCCGGCCGCCGCGCAATGCCGGACGCGACTGGATGCGCGGTCAGGCGGCGATCGCCTGACCCCTCACTTCTTCGGGCGCGGCTTGGCGCGCGGGATCAGCCAGGGCTTCACCTTGCCGGTCGGCCGCGCCTTTCCGTCCAGCCGTCGCACATGCCGGATGGTGATCGGCTTGACGATCATCTGCCCGCGCATCGGCCCGGTGCCGCAACAGGTCGGCACCGCCAGGATGCGACGCACCACATCCATGCCGGCCACCACATGGCCAAAGGCGGCATAGCCGATCGAACTGCCCTGCGCGTCCATCCTCGGCGTCGGGCCTACCGTGATGAAGAAATTGCCTGATGCCGAATTGGGCCGGTCCGGCCGGGCCATCGACAGGGTCGCGTCGAGATGCCTGATCCCGGTCTGGCTGGTCGGCTCATGCCGGACCGGCGGCAAGGCCCGGCGCAGGTCGGTATCGATCCCGCCCTGGATCAGCCCATATCGGGGATCGCTCTTGCGCCGCGCCGCCCGGTAGAAGACCGTGCCGTCGAGCCGCTGGTCATCGGCATAGGCGAGGAAATTGGCGCTGGTCAGGGGAGCGCGACGCTGGTCGAGGGCCACGATGATGGTCCCGACCGATGTATCGATCGCGACGCGCGTATAGCCGGGGGTCGGCCGATTGGCGGGTTGGGCATGGGCCAGACCGGAAAACAGGGCAAACAGGAAGACGGCAAGACGGCAGGCAACGGAACGCATCGACACGGGGCACTCGTCGGGGAGGGAGAATGCCGAGGCTATCGACCGCGCAGCGCGGACGCAACCAAGCAACAGGGCACCTGCCCTTTGCCAATATGCCGCTTATGCTGTCCTACAGCATGTCACCGCCCTATATTGCCCGGCCTCGGCGATCGAACAGCTTTGTAACGAAATTTCCCACATTTGAATGAAGATGACAAAATGTGCGGGAAATGTGCGAAGTTAAGCGCTTGCTTGCCCGGCTCGGGGTGGGGGCCTATAGCCCGCGGCCATGAGCAGCGAACCCTTCCGCACGCAACTCGCAGCGCTTGAATCGCGGGGGCGCCTGCGCCACCTGATCCCTCGCGCCGGGCGTGATTTTGCCTCCAACGACTATCTTGGCCTCGCGTCCGATCCGATGATCGGCCAGGCCGTGGCCGACGCGGTCGCGCGCGGCGTGCCGGTCGGCTCGGGCGGCTCGCGCCTGCTGCGCGGCAATGCCCCCGAACATGAAGGGCTGGAGGCCAAGGCCGCGGAATTTTTCCGCACCCAGGCGTCGCTGTTCCTGGCCAATGGCTTTCTCGCCAATATGGCGCTGTTCGCGACCCTGCCGCAGCGCGGCGACCTGATCGTCGCGGACGAACTGATCCATGCCAGCGTCCATGACGGCATCCGCCTGTCGAAAGCGACCGCGGTCTTCGCCCGTCACAATGACCTGCAAAGCTTCGCCGACCTCATCACCGCCTTCCGCGCCGAAGGGGGCAAGGGCCGGATCTGGATCGCGGTCGAAACGCTCTATTCGATGGACGGCGACATGGCGCCGCTCGGCGATCTCGCCAAGCTGGCCGCCACCCATGATGCGATGCTGTTGCTGGACGAAGCCCATGGCACCGGCGTCTTCGGTCCCGGCGGGCGTGGCCTGTCGGCCGGCCTCGACGGGCTGCACAATGTCATCACCCTCCACACCTGCGGCAAGGCGATGGGCGTGGAGGGCGCGCTGATCTGCGGCCCGCGCATCCATATCGACTATCTCATCAACCGCGCCCGCCCCTTCATCTTCTCGACCGCACCTTCGCCGCTGATGGCGGTCGCCGCCTCCGCCGCGATCGACCGGATCGAGACCGCCGACAATCGCCGCGACCGGCTGGCCACATTGCGCCAGGATGCGGTCGAGGCGATCTGCGCGCCGCTCGGCCTGCCCCGTCCGCGCAGCCAGATCATCCCGCTGATCCTGGGCGAGGACGCACGCACCATGGCCGCCGCCGCCGCCTTGCAGGAGGCCGGCTTCGACGTGCGTGGCATCCGCCCGCCGACCGTGCCCGCCGGCACCAGCCGCCTGCGCATCTCGCTCTCGCTCAATGTCGGGCGCGCCGACGTGATTGCGCTCGGCGACGTGCTGCGCCGGGTCGCCCGATGACCCGCCTGATCGTCACCGGCACCGATACCGACATCGGCAAGACCGTCTTCGCCGCCGGCCTCGCCGCGGCGCTCGGCGCTTATTATTGGAAGCCGATCCAGGCCGGCGTCGATCCGCAGGGCGACAAGGAACGGGTCGCCACCCTGTCCGGTCTGCCGACCGAACGCATCCTGCCCGAAGCCTATCGCCTTGCCACGCCCGCCTCGCCGCATCTTGCCGCGCGGATCGACGGCGTCGACATCTCGCTCGATCGCCTGGCGCTGCCCAGGGTCGACGGGCCGCTGGTGGTCGAAGGGGCCGGCGGCGTACTGGTGCCGGTCAGCGAGAGCCTGCTGATGGCGGACCTGTTCGCCTATTGGGGCCAGCCTGCGATCCTGTGCGCCCGCACCGGCCTTGGCACGATCAACCACAGCCTGCTCAGCATAGAGGCGCTGCGCGCGCGCGGCGTCCATGTCGTCGGCATCGCCTTCATCGGGGATGCGCATGAGGAGAATGAACGGATCATCCCGCACATCGCCGGCGTCCCCAGCCTGGGTCGCCTGCCGCTGCTCGATCCGCTCGAGCGGGATAGTCTGGCGGCCGCCTTCAGGGCGCACATCCATCTTCCTGATAATTTCAACGGCCGATAATTTTCGACCAACGACATGGACATGCCGCTTTGACGGGCGTTGAACTGCCCGCCAGAACGGACAGAACGAATGACGTCCGATCCAGACGAAGCAAGGGAATAGCCTTCATGAAGTTCCTCCTGATGGGCGCTGCCGCCACCGGCCTCGCGCTCGCCGCGACCGTGGCCCATGCCGACCAGCCCGCCACCACGACCGCCGCTGCCCCGGCCGCCAAGCCGACCTATGGCACTTACGGCTTCGACACCGCCGGCATGGACAGCTCGGTCAAGCCCGGCGACGATTTCTATGAATATGCCAACGGCACCTGGCTGAAGAACACGCCGATCCCGGCGGACAAGTCCAACTATGGCGCCTTCACCGTGCTGGACGAGCTGTCGCAGAAGCGCACCCGCGAGATATTGGACGGCGCCAAGACCGATCCGAACAGCAAGATCGGCGTCGCCTATGCGACCTATCTGGACTCGGCGGCGGTCGAGGCGAAGGGCCTTGCCCCGATCAAGCCCTGGCTCGCCGAGATCGGCGCGGTCAAGGATCTGAAGGCCTATGCCGCCCTGTCCGGCAAGGCGGCGCGCGCCGGCGTGCGCGGCCCGTTCCGCTTCTATGTCGGTCAGGACGACAAGGATCCCGAAACCTACATTCTCTCGATGATGCAGGGTGGCCTGGGCCTGCCCGACCGCGACTATTATCTCGACCAGGGCGAGAAGATGGCGGCGATCCGCACCGCCTATGTCGCCCATCTCGAACAGATGCTGACCTTGCTGGGCGAGCCCAATGCCAAGGCGCGCGCCGCCGCGCTGATGGCGTTCGAGACCGAGATCGCCAAGGTTCACTGGACCCAGGTCGACAGCCGCGATGCGGACAAGACCTATAACAAGATGAGCCTCGCGGCGCTGCAGAAGGCTGCGCCCGGTTTCGACTTTGCCGCCTATTTCGGCGCCGTCGGCCTCAAGCCCACCGACCTGCTGGTTGCCCAGCCCTCCGCGGTCACCGGCGAAGCCGCGCTGATCGCGAAGGCGCCGATCGGCGTGCTGAAGGACAGCCTGCTGCTGCGCAGCGTCCACAGCTATGCCGATTATCTGCCCGACAATATCGCCAGCGCCGATTTCGCCTTTTTCGGCACTACCCTGTCGGGCACGCCCGAGCGCGAGGAGCGCTGGAAGCGCGGCGTGACCTTCCTCAAGGAGTCGCTGGGTGAGGAAGTCGGCAAGGTCTATGTCGCCAAATATTTTCCGCCTGAAACCAAGGCGGCGATGGACCAGCTGGTCAAGAATGTCCTGTCGGCCATGGGGCGCCGCATCGATGGCCTGCCGTGGATGAGCGACGAGGCCAAGGCCCGCGCCCACAAGAAGCTGGCCGCCTTCACGCCCAAGATCGGCTATCCCGATCGCTGGCGCGACTATAGCGGCCTGACCATCAAATCGGGCGATCTGTTCGGCAATGCGATGCGGTCGAACCAGTTCGACTTCGACTATAATGTCGGCAAGCTGGGCAAGCCCATCTATCGCTGGGAATGGGGCATGACCCCGATGGAGATCAACGCCTATGCCAATTTCGGCATGGTCGAGATCGTCTTCCCCGCCGCCATCCTTCAACCGCCCTTCTTTGACCCGAATGCCGATCCGGCAGTCAATTATGGCGGCATCGGCGCGGTGATCGGTCATGAACTCAGCCATCATTTCGACGACCAGGGCGCGAAATATGACGAGACCGGCAAGCTCAACCAGTGGTGGACCGATCAGGATGTCGCCAATTTCAAGGCACTGACCGCCAAGCTTGGCGCTCAATATGACGCCTATGAACCCTTCCCCGGCGCGCATGTGAAGGGCGCCTTTACCATGGGCGAGAATATCGGCGATCTGGGCGGCCTGGCCGTCGCGCTCGACGCCTATCATGCCTCGCTGGGCGGCAAGGCCGCGCCGGTGATCGACGGCATGACCGGCGACCAGCGCTTCTTCCTGGGCTGGGCGCAGGTGTGGCGCCGCAATTATCGCGAGGCCAATCTGCGCCAGCGTCTGGTCACCGATCCGCATGCGCCGTCGCAATATCGCGCCGACATCGTGCGCAATTTCGATGCCTGGTATGATGCATTCAAGCCCGCGCCGGGCGGCAAGATCTATCTCGATCCCAAGGATCGCGTGAAGATCTGGTAAGCAGAATCGGAGAGGGGCCGCTCACCGGGCGGCCCTTTTTCGTTGCGGCATAGAAATGAGGCCCGCGACCGATCGTTTCCCCTTCGCGACCGGCTGACGGGAACTTTTCCGCCATCTTTCTAATGCCACGCTTCATCCTGTCCGGACTTTTCCCCCGCCTGCTTTGTCCACAGCTTTGGGCGGTAGCAAAGCCAAGGAGAAGCACATGACGGGTCTCAACCTTTCGAACATCATCAAAACCGGTGTCGCGTCCGTCGCGCTGCTGGCAGCCTATTCCGTGTCGGCGCAGACGCCTGCCGCCCCCGCAGCATCGGCCCCCGCCGCCGGCGCCAGCAATTTCAGCGATGCCGACATCAAGCAGTTTGCCGCCGCCGCCGTCGAAGTGACCAAGATTCAGTCGGACAATGCGATTGCCGCCGCGGAAAAGCAGCCCAAGATGCTGGCTGCGCTGCAGTCGAAGGGCATTCCGCCCGAAAAGTTCAACGCCATCGGCCAGGCTGCGGCCGCCGATCCGGCCCTGCAGCAGCGGATTCAGGCTGCCGCGGGCACGCCAGCCCCGGCCGCGCCCGCCAGCCCGGCGACCCCGGCTGATCCGGCAACCCCGCCGCAGCAATAAGCATATTTGGCACGGGAATGGCGGGTTCTCCCTTGCCCGCCATTCCCGTTCTGCGATCCGGTTCCCCAGATCGTTGAAAATAAAGGGGGTGACCATGGCGGCTTCGCCTGTCTATGGTCCCGGCCATGCATGAACAGGCCCTTGTAATCGCGCTGATCGGCATATTGGGCATCGGCGCCCAATGGATTGCCTGGCGCACCGGCTGGCCCGCCATCGCCCTGATGCTCGCCGCCGGCGTCATCGGTGGCCCGGTGACCGGCCTTATCGATCCCAAGCTCACTTTTGGCGAACTGCTCGAACCCATGGTGTCGGTGGCGGTCGCCCTGATCCTGTTCGAGGGCGGGCTCAGCCTCAATTTCCGCGAATTGCGCAAGACCGACGGCGCCGTCACCCGGCTGGTGGTGCTGGGCGCACCGATCGGATGGATATTGGGCGCGCTCGCCCTTTACTATGTCGCGGGCCTCGTCTGGCCGGTGGCGATCCTGTTTGCGGGCATTCTTGTGGTGACGGGGCCGACCGTAGTGCTGCCGTTGCTGCGCCAGTCCAACGTCGCCGCCCGGCCGCGCGCGATCCTCAAATGGGAAGCGATCGTCAACGATCCGGTCGGCGCGCTGCTCGGCCTTGCCACCTATGAATATCTGCGCCGGTCGAGCGAGGGCAGCACGCTGGCGGCCGTCATCCTGTCGCTGGTCGCGGCCGCGATCATCGCCGGCCTCATCGGCTGGCTTGCCGCCCGCGCGATCGGCTGGGCGTTCCAGCGCGGCCATGTGCCGGAATATCTGAAAGCGCCGATCCTGCTGGTCGCGGTGATCGGCGTCTTCGTTCTCTCCAACCTCATCCAGGCGGAAACCGGCCTCGTCACCGTGACGGTGATGGGCGTGGCGCTTGCCAACATGAAATTCGATTCCCTGCGCGACATCCAGCCGTTCAAGGAAAATGTCACCGTCCTGCTGATCTCCGGCGTGTTCGTGATCCTGTCGGCTTCGCTCGACCTGGATGTGCTGCGCCAGTTCGAATGGCGCTTCCTCGCCTATCTGCTGGTGCTGCTGTTCGTCGTCCGCCCGGCGACGGTGCTGCTCAGCCTTGCTTTCTCGCCGGTGCCCTGGAACGAACGGCTGCTGGTCGCCTGGATCGCCCCGCGCGGCATCGTCGCGGTCGCCATTTCCGGCCTGTTCGCGCTGCGGCTCGATCGGCTGGGCTATGGCGACGGCGCGATTCTGGTCACCCTGTCCTTCTCGATCGTGGTCGCGACCATCCTGTTCCATGGCTTCTCGATCAAGCCGGTCGCCCGGCTGCTCAAGGTCACCGGCGCGCAGGACAAGGGGCTGCTGCTGGTCGGCGCCACGCCCTTCAGCCTCAGCCTTGCCGCCCAGCTGCGCCAGCTGGAGGTGCCGGTGATGATCGCCGACAATAGCTGGCAGCGGCTGGCGCCCGCCCGCCATGGCGGCATTCCGACCTATCATGGCGAGATATTGGCGGAGGCGACCGAGGAACGGCTGGACCTGACCCAGTTCCAGGTGCTCGCCGCCACGTCGGAGAACGAGGCCTATAACGCGCTCGTCTGCAACGAATTCGCGCCAGAAGTCGGCCGCGACAATGTCTATCAGCTGGGCGACGCCAGCGACGATCATGATCCGCGCGCGCTGCCGGAATCGCTGCGTGGCCGCGCCCTGTTCGATTCAGGCCTCGGCGTCGAGGAAATCATGATCCGCGAGGATGCCGGCTGGACCTTCCGCAAGACGCGGATCAGCGACCAGTTCGATTTCGAGGCGGCGAAGGCCGACCTGCCGGCCGATGCCGACATGCTGCTGCTGCTCCGCAAGAATGGCACGATGCGCTTCTTCACCCACGCGTCGCGACCGACGCCACAGCCGGGCGACACCATCCTATCCTATGTGCCGCCCGCATCAAAGACCCGCAAGAAACCGGAAGGAGAGGAGGAATGAGGAGGCTCGCCCCCGCGCTGGCGCTGTGCGTCATGCTGGCGGCCTGTGATCGGCCCGCAGGCAATGCTGTTGATAACGTAGCCAACGCAGCCAATGCGTTGGGCAATGATATAGCCGCGAACGAGGCCGATAACGTCGCCGAGCCGGTCCGCTCGATCCTGCGCCCCGAAGTGGCCGAACCCGAAGCGCCGAAGATCGAACCGCTCGACGCTACCATCGCCTTTGGCACGTCCGGGCTGAAGCTGGACGATGCCGCCCGCGCCGCGCTCGATACGCTGGTCGAAACCCCGGCGATCAAGACCGGCGGGGCGATCACGTTGCGCGGCCATAGCGACAGCAAGGGCAATGACGGCGACAATCGCGTAGCCTCCCGCATCCGGGCCGAGGCGGTCGAGGCCTATCTGGTCGAAAAGGGCATCGCCAAGGATCGCATCAGCCTGATCGCGCTGGGCGAAACCCGGCCGGTCGCGCCCAATGCCAAGGAGGATGGCAGCGACGATCCCGAAGGTCGGGCGAAGAATCGCCGGGTGGACATCCATGTCGCGGTGCCCACGGTCGTGGTGCCGACGGCGGCGGTGTTGCCCAGCATCTCGCCGGTGGATCGCAAGGACAAACCATAGCCTTGGCCGCCGATCGGGCGTAGGGGACGCCGATGACCTCTCCTGTCTGGCACCCCTTCACCCAGCACGGCCTCAACGAGCCCATCCCCCATGTCGTCCGGGCGGAGGGCGCGACCCTCCATCTGGCCGATGGCAGCAGCCTGATTGACGGCATTTCCAGCTGGTGGGTGACGACCCATGGCCATTGCCATCCGCGCATCGCCGCCGCCATCGCGCGCCAGGCCGGGCAGCTTGATCAGTTGATCTTCGCGGGCTACACCCATGAACCGGCGGAGGCGGTCGCGCGCGGCCTGGTCGATCTCATGCCGCAGGCGCCGGGGCGCGATCCCCTGGCCCATGTCTTCTTTTCCGACAGCGGATCGACCGCCGTGGAAGTCGCGCTCAAGATGGCGCTCGGCTACTGGCATAATCGCGCGCTCGACGGGCTGGACGAGGCGCGCAGCCACATCCTGGTGCTGGAACATAGCTATCATGGCGATACCATCGGCGCGATGTCGATCGGTGAGCGTGGTATCTATAATGCCGCCTGGACGCCGTTGCTGTTCGATGTCGGCACTATCCCTTTCCCGCATCCCGGTCGCGAGCAGGAGACGCTTGCCGCATTGGAGACGGCCTGCGCCGATCACCCGGCCGCCTTCATCGTCGAACCCCTGATCCTGGGAGCCGGGGGGATGCTGATCTATCCGCCCCATGTGCTGCGGGCGATGGCCGATATCTGCGCGCGCCACGATGTGCTGTTCATCGCGGACGAGGTGATGACCGGCTGGGGCCGCACCGGCACGCTGTTCGCCTGCGAGCAGGCGGGCGTGGTGCCCGACATCATGGCTGTGGCCAAGGGGATTACCGGCGGCGCCATTCCGCTCGCCGCGACGCTGGCGACCCAGCGCATCTTCGAAGCGCATCGCTCGACCGACCGGGCGCGACTCTTCTACCATTCGTCCAGCTACACCGCGAATGCGATCGCCTGTGCCGCTGCTGCTGAAAATCTCGCCATCTGGGCCGAAGAGGATGTGCGCGGACGGATTGCTGCGCTGACGCAGGGCATCACCGATCGGCTGGCCTTGCTGGCCGGCCACCCCGCCTTTGCCAACCCGCGGCAGATCGGCACGATCATGGCAATCGACCTGGTAGCGGCCGATGCTGGCTATCTGTCGGACCTCGCGCCGCGCCTGCGTGCCTTCTTCCTGGAACGGGGCCTCTTGCTAAGGCCGCTTGGCAACACCATCTACCTCATGCCGCCCTATTGCATCGATGCGCAGCAGCTCGATGCCGTCTTCGCGGCCCTCGTCGCAGCCGGTGATTATTTCGGTTCTGCGTCCTGACTTCCATTTTCCACGTTTTGGCGCTATGGCGGCGCGATTTTTCGATTCTGGGATATTATGGCCAAAGAAGAACTGCTTGAAATGCGCGGACAGGTTGTGGAGCTTCTCCCCAACGCCATGTTCCGCGTGCGCCTTGAGAATGATCATGAAATTCTCGGCCACACCGCTGGCAAGATGCGCAAGAACCGCATCCGCGTGCTGGTCGGTGACGAAGTGCTGGTCGAACTGACCCCCTACGACCTGACCAAGGGTCGGATCACCTACCGCTTCAAATAAGCCGCATTTTCGATGCGACTCATTCTAGCTTCGGCTTCCCCCAGACGGCGTGACCTTCTGGGGCAGATTGGCGTGCTTCCTGATGCCGTCGATCCTGCGGACATTGACGAAACCCCGCGCAAGGCCGAATTGCCGGCCGCCTATGCTGCGCGTGTCGCCGCCGAAAAGGGCGCGCTGGTCGCTGCCCGTCATCCCGGCGCGCTGATCCTGTCGGGCGACACGGTGGTGGCCGCCGGCCGCCGCATTCTGCCCAAGGCGGAAAGCGAGGCGGAGGTCCGCGCCTGTCTCGACCTGCTGTCGGGGCGCCGGCACCGCGTCTACAGCGCCATCACCCTGATCGACGCTGCGGGCGTGGCACGGCATCGCCTGTCGACCAGCATCGTCATCTTCAAGCGGCTGGAGCGCAGCGAGATCGACCGCTATATTGCCAGCGGCGAAGGGCTGGGCAAGGCGGGTGGCTACGCCATTCAGGGTCGCGCTGCGGGTCTGATCCGCAGCATCCAGGGCAGCCATAGCGCGATCATGGGCCTGCCGCTTTACGAAACCCGCACGCTGCTAGAGGCAGCGGGCTATCCATTGGACCGTCGGGATTTCGAGTGAAATGGTACATTTCACGGCTCGGAAATCACGACAAATAGGTAACTGAACGATGGCCGAATGGCTCTATGAAGAAGGCATTGGCGAGGCCCGTGCTGCGCTGATCGAAAAAGGGCGCATCGTCGAGGCGCTGATCGAGCGCGAAGGCGAGGCCGCCCGCGCCGGGGCCATCCTTCAGGGCCGCCTGGTCCAGACCATCATTCCGCGCAAGCGCGGTGTCGTGCGCCTGATCTCGGGCGAGGAAGTGCTGATCGAGCCGATCCCGCCCAAGGTGGCCGAGGGCGCCAATGTGCTGGTCGAAATCTTCCGCGAGGCGATTGCCGAGGAAGGCCGGGGCAAGCGCGCCAAGGGGCGCATCGCCCCGCCCGGTTCCAAGGTCCATCCCGGCCCCAGCTTGCTGCAGCGGCTGCGCGCCACCGATGTCGCCATCCGCCCCTGTCCCGCCCATGAGGAGGACCGGCTCGAAGCCCTTGGCTGGAGCGAGCTGATGGAAGAGGCGGTAACCGGCGAGGTCGGTGCCGAGGATGCGGCGCTGCGCATCTTCCTGACCCCCGCGATGATCCTGATCGACATCGACGGCAGCCTGCCGCCGGCCCAGCTCGGCCCCAAGGGCGCGAAGCTTTCTGCCCAGGCGATCCGTCGCATGGGGCTGGCCGGCTCGATCGGCATCGACCTGCCGACCATGAACAACAAGGATGAGCGCATCGTCGCGGCCGCGCAGATCGACAAATATCTGCCGCTGCCGTTCGAGCGGACGGCGGTCAACGGCTTCGGCTTCGTCCAGATCATCCGCCGCCGCGAGCGCGCCAATCTGATGGAACTGCTGCGCGAGGATCCGGTGCTGACCGCCGCGCTGGCGCTGCTGCGCCGTGCCGAACGGCATGGCACCGGCGGCGCGGCGACGATCACCGGCGCGCCGGCGATCATCGACCTGTTGCACAAGCGTGCCGACTGGATCGAACAGCTTGCCCGCCGTCGTGGTGGCGAGGTCACGCTGCGCGCCGATTCCGCGCTGTCGCTGGCGGCCGGTCATGTCGCCTAAGGCCGGCGCCTGCCCGGTTTGCGGCCAGCCGGCGCAGCCGGAAACCCGCCCCTTCTGCGGCAAGGGATGCCGCGATCGCGACCTGCTGCAATGGCTGGGCGAGGGCTATCGCGTGCCCGGCATGCCGGGCGACGAAGCCCTGCAAAAAAATGATAATTATGGGCTGGACAGCGAGCCGGATTGACGCCTATAGGCACGCCTCCATCCGGCGGTCACCTCCGCCGAGACCCGATGCCCGGGTAGCTCAGTTGGTAGAGCATGCGATTGAAAATCGCAGTGTCGGCGGTTCGAATCCGTCCCCGGGCACCATTTGTTCTCATCATATTGAAAACATTGGGAAATCGTCAGAAAGACGGTCTTCGAACCTTCACTCCCCCGCAGTCCTGCTACACAGTCGGGTAGGCGAAACCGTTGGAAACCCTCGGAAAACAAGGGCTACGGGTTCCAAAAACTGCTACACAAAGCTGCTACACAAACTGCCTTCAGGCATGTGTTTACGGGGTGGCCAGTTCTACCTGCGACGCCGCGTTCCACATGATGTCCGCGCGCATATGGGCCGTGCTGAGATTTGGCGGTCTTTGAGGACGGACAGTCTGAAATGCGCTGTTCGACGCTTCCCGCTGATCGTCTCCCAAGTCGAAGCCGAAATCGAAGGCGTGAGGGCGCAAGCGGGATTGGCCGTCGATCCAATGCTGCTCGCGGCGGTCGGAGCGGCCGCTCCAATGGCGCAGCGCGTGCCCGTGTTTACGATGGCATCAAGCGGTCCAGCGGAGCAGCCGGTCATATCACCCCAACTACCGCTGCTGACCTTCGGCGAGGTCTACGACCGTTATATCAACGATCCGACACGAGGCTGGTCCGTTCGGACGCGGAACTCATATGACACATGCCGAAAGCTGGCTGTCGCCATTATTGGCGCTGATCTACCGATGCGCGATTTCGCCCGATCGCACTGTCGGGATTTTATAGAGACGCTGAGATTCTTGCCGAAGAACGCGAACAAGCGATTTCCGCATCTTTCACCTCGACAGGCGGCGACGAAGGCGCGCGATGGGAAATTGGACAATCTCATTAGCTCGGCCAATGTGAACGCATACCTGACTGACCTGTCGAGCTTCTTGAATTGGGCGGTTCAGGAGGAATATCTGGATCGGAACCCAGCCCGAGGCCTTCGGCTGCCTGATGAAATCGCGAAGCGCAACAAACGCTTTCCCTTCTCCCCAATGCAGTTGAAGAAGATTTTCAACGCCCCGCTCTATCGCGGTTGCGTGGATGGCGAGCGCAATTATTTCCTTCCAGGAACCGAGCGTCCACAGAACGCCCGGTTCTGGATTCCGCTGATCGCGCTCCACACAGGGATGCGGCTCAATGAAATCTGCCAACTCGATGTGACGGATTTGCGGGCTGTCGATGGCATCCAGTGCTTCGTGGTGAGCGAAGAGTCATTGGTCGGCAGCACCGACAAGCAGTTGAAGACAAGGACCAGCGAGCGGGTGATTCCGGTTCACCCGAACCTTTTCGATTTCGGGCTGCTCCAATTTGTCGAGAAGCGTCGCAGAGCCGGTGAGAGGAAGTTGTTCGGGGAGATAGCTCCGGGCCCCAGGGGCATCCGCGCCGTCGCCCTTTCAAAATGGTTCACCCTCTTCACTCGAAAGGCAGGGGCGGCACAGGATCGAACCTGCTTCCATAGCTTCCGGCATAATTTTCGAGACGAATTGAGAGCGGCCCGGATCGACCACGATGTCGCTCTGGCGATTGGAGGCTGGACGAACGGTGCCTCGACGAAGAGTAATGCGTCAGAAAACTACGGCCGAGGCCATGGGGTAAAGATGCTTCACGACGCGATCGTCCGATTAAGGTTCGCCGATGTCGATCTTGAGCACCTGAAAACATAGTGCGGCGATTTTCTCCATTCGATCTCTTTGATCGGGGCGGCAATCCGCTCTTGCAATGCCATCGCTCCATCGACATTTGAAGCGCGATACGAATCTCACTGCGATTCACTTTTTGTTCGACATTTTTAGAGAAATGTGTGACTCATCGGAGTCAAAAACCTCAGCGAATATCTCATTCGTTAAGGAAGACATTGGAAGGATTTGACGATGACGCCGAGGCAGGAGCTAGTGCTGGCTGCGCTTTCCGCCGGTCAGTCCAACTCGGAACTTTCCCCGGTTCAAGCCCAGAAGCTATTTTTTTTGATCGATAAGAATGTAGCCCTAGCGCTTGGCGGACAGCAATTTAATTTCGAACCATATGATTATGGTCCGTTCGACAGCGCTGTTTATTCTGATCTCGATTGGTTGAGCGTTCCCCAGGAAGGGAGCGTAGAGATTGTCCGTAGTGGGCGCTACCGAACGTATCGACTGACTCAGCGTGGATTACAACTCGGCCAACAGCGGCTCGATCAACTCGATCCAGAAACGCGAAGTTATTTCGGCCGTGCAAAGGATTGGGTGAAGAGCCTCTCGTTCCAGGACTTGGTCCGCTCGATCTATCAAGCGTATCCTGAAACGCGCGCGAACAGCATTTTCCGGGGATGACAGTTGTCGTAGGCTTCTACTGTCGCGATGGTATTGTCATCGGCGCCGACAGTATGCTGACACCAAGCATGGGTGGCATTAGTGTCGGTCATCACAAGGGGCAGAAGGTTCACCTGCTGTCCGGAAACCAGCTATTCGCATTCGCGGGCGACCAGGGCCAGGCGGCTCGGTTTCAGATCATGGCTGATGGCAGCCACGCTATGCCTGCAACAGTTGGCCATGCAATCGACTTCCCATTAATTTTGACGCAGTCCCTCATTCAGCAGTTCCAAAACACTGGGGTCGGACAGCAGATCGGTGTAAACACCTTGCTCGGCTTTGAGCATGGTGGTCAGCAGCAATTATGCGTCTTCGAGGGTCTGATCCAACCTCGGTTATTAGATGCGGCTCACTATTATGTAGCGCTCGGCAGCGGAAAGCTGTCTGCGGACCCGTTTCTCCGTTTTCTCGTGGACATATTTTGCCTCAACGGCCCCCCGTCAGTTCGTGAGGCTACCTTTCTCACAGAATGGGCAATTCAACATGTGATCGATACGAACCCAGGTGGGGTTGCAGGACCGATCCGAATTGCCGTTATGGAGCGCAACCCTGGCGGCGCATGGCAGTCGCGACTGCTGACCGATAACGAGGCAGATGACCAAGGGCAGGCGGTCGAGAGCGCAAGGCAATCCCTTAGAGATTGGCGGAACAGCCTCACTCCCCAGGAGATTGGTGAGGAAGGCAGCGAAGACATTCCGGCTCCTCCCACGTTGTAGGAGGCAGCATGCGACTGAGCCCATGTGGTCAGATGCATAAACAGAGACCGAGTTAGGCAAACTTCAAATCGCCGAAAGCTTGAGCAGTGCCGTTTCCAACGGTTTCGCCTACCCGACTGTGTAGCAGGACTGCGGGGGAGTGAAGGTTCGAAGACCGTCTTTCTGACGATTTCCCAATGTTTTCAATATGATGAGAACAAATGATGCCCGGGGACGGAGACTGCGGCCCGGTCTGGTCGGCGTTCTCGGGATCGTCGTTGTTTTCCATGTGATTTCCTGTGTCGGCGGTATGAAGCCCGGGGACGGCACCGAACCGGCGCCTATGCGGCCTGGGCCATCTGCTGCTTGATCCGGTGGACAGTGGCAACGCCGACCTTGAGCTTGCGGGCGGCTGCATTGATGCTCGTGCCCTTGGCGAGTTCCCGCTTGATCCGGTCGGCTTTGTCCTGGTCGAGAGGTGGGCGCCCGGATTTCTTCGTGCTGCGTGCCAGGCCAGCCATGATCCGCGAACGGGTCATCTCGCGCTCGAATGCTGAGAAGACGCTGAGCATCCCGAAGAGCGCGCGGCCGCTTGGTGTCGAGGTGTCGAGTGCCTGTTGATGGAGATACAGGTCCACTCCTCTCGCGTTGATCTCGTCCAGGAAGCCGACGAGATGGGAGAGGGATCGTCCCAGGCGATCGACGGCCCAGGCTGCGACCATGTCGATTTCACGGCGGGCGATCATCTGCATGAGCCGGTCATAGCCGGGCCTTTTGTCGCGGCCCTTGGCGCCGGAGATGCCTTCGTCGGCCAAGGTCTCGACTACGGTCCAGCCCAACCGTTCGGCGACGGCCATAAGTTCGCGTTTCTGGTTCTCGATCGTTTGAGTGTCGGTGGAGACGCGGAGATAGAGAGCAACTCGCTTCATGCGCGATTATGTGGCGATAACATCGACTTGGTCAATGTGTTTTGGAAATATGATCGGCCATATCGATCAATAGGGAAGTGCATATCTCGTGATTGGCGGCCCTTGAAGAATGGTAACACGGTGGACTTATCGGGCTCTATTCTCAATTGAACGTCAGAATGGAACGGTTCGCCTCAATGGCAGGGCTTGGGTGTAAAGATGTGAGGCCCTCAGATGAATACGTCTCACCAGGACGCACTTCGTGTCTTGGCTTCTCGAAGGAGCCAGTCATGCCATTTTCGATCGAACACCAGAAGAACACCCCGTTGGGCATCGCAACATCCCATGCCCTGGACCGCCATGCTGTGGCTGTGCAGGCTGCCGCCAGGACAGGGCAGCCACCCGTCCACATCATCGCCCCGGACCTGGAAATTCATCTGGGAAGCCAGAAGACCAATGCCCTGGTCGGGCGGATGATCCGTGAATGGCTTGGCCCGGCCTTTAAGGTGAAGGGGCGTAAGAAGTGGCCCCGCCAGCATGGCACCGAGTCTGGCGCCGTCTACGCTCCAGTTGCCTGACCGTGTTGCGAGGGTGGGCGGTGCTCACCCTCTTCACTGACGAAGGGATCAGCGGTGCGAAGGGACGAGAAAAACGTCCCGGCCTTGATGCTCTTCTCAAAGGTATCGCTCGCCGTGAGTTCGACATGGTGGCCGCATGGTCGGTATGCCGCCTCGGTCGATCCCTCCAACATCTCGTTGGCCTGCTCGGCGATATGACCGTGTGCGGCGTCGATCTCTATCTCCATGTGCAGGCCCTCGATACCAGCACGCCCAGCGGACGTGCCATGTTCGGCATGTTGGGAGTCTTCTCAGAATTTGAGAGGGCGATGATCAGCGAAAGGGTCAAGGCTGGCATCGCACGCAGCGGGAAAAAGGGCGGCCGTCCTCCGGTTGATCCCATCAAGGTCGACAAGATCAGGCGGGCGCTCCTGAAGGGCACCAGTATCAACGAAACCGCCCGGAAGCATTGTGTCGGCGTCGCTACGGTCCATCGTATCAAGGTCGCTATGGCCGAACCGATGGCCGCCTGACCATCGTGGCCTACGATCGGCGCTGACGCTGCCGGTCCACCTTCACTTCATCATCAGCCCGGAATGTCGGTGGTTCGGTGCCGTCCCCGGCACCATTTTTCAAAGCATCGCAAATTTCGTTCCCGCCGAGGGGTGGCGTTGATTATTTCAGCGGTCGTCGCGGGATTCCCTCGACTCAATCCAGCGATCAGAAGTTGAAGCTGAGCGAGAGCGAGGCGACATTGTCGTTGCTGTCGTCGGCATCGGGACGGAAGCCATGCTGATGGAGATAGCCGATCTCGGCATTCACATTCTTGGCCAGCGGCGTGGTGATCGCGATCAGGTTGCGCATCCGCTCCTCGCCCTGAACACGCTGGAAATTGGTCTTGTTGAGATCAATGAAGCTTTCATGGCTCAGGATCAGCGCGGTCTTGCCGCCTTCCTTGAAGGGCATGGTCAGCTTCACATAGGGCCGCAGGCGCCAGGCCGTGCCGTCAATCCCTTCGCGCCAGCGCTGCTCCATCCGCAGCCGCGCGCTGACCGACACCGGGCCGAGCTTGAGGATATTGTCGACCGTCACCTGTTCACGGACGCGATGCTCCATCACGGTGAAATCGCCGCCATCATATTGCGGGTCATGGGTGTAACCGGCCCAGACCGTCACCTGCTTGTCGAGTTTGTAACCGACCAGCGTGTTGCTCTCGACCTCGTACAGGCCGTCGCGATCATTGCTGAAGCGGGCGACGATCTCCTGCTGGACGCGCCAATGATCTGACAGCTTCACCGTCGCGCTGGTGGTAGTCCAGAGTTGCTCATCCTCGCTGGCATGCGCGGTCGCGGGCAGCGCCATCAGGGCGAAAAGGCAGAGGGACAGGCGGCGCATCGGGCATTGCTCTCCAACAGGGTTGGCGGGCCTCTATGACGATTCGATTACATGGCAGCGTCAGTTTGATTGCCATTTTGTGACAATGGCAGTCCGGACCATTGCTGATGTGCACATCCTCCGTCCGGCATTCGGCAGGCCGGAACATGTCGCGCCAAATCAGCCTGTTACATATTGCAATATAGTCGCAATATCATTAGCCGAGCGACATTGGGGAGAGGCCAGAAGGAGCGAACCGGCTCCATTCCTTATCCATTTCAACGGGATCGCCGCCTTGCCCAGCCTCCGCCTCGCGCGCCTTTGCGCCCTCCCCCTCCTGTTTGCACCGCTGCCCGTGCTGGCGCAGGCCCCGCTCGATGCGGCCGCCGGCGACAGCGACATTCTGGTCACTGCCCGCGCACAGAAACTCTATCGCGTCGAGGATAGCGAGATCGGCAAGATCCCGGCCGATCCGATGGACATTCCCCAGTCGGTGCAGGTCATCACCAGCGAGTTGATCCGCGATCAGGGCGCGCGCGACATCACCGACCTCTATCGCAATGTCGCGGGCGTCAGCGCCAACCAATATGCCACCGTTACCTATCGCGGTTTCCGGCAGGAATCGATGTTCTATGACGGGCTGCGCGGCGATCCGTTCCAGGGCTTCGCCGTGCCGAACCTGTTCAGCATCGACCGGGTCGAGTTTCTGAAAGGGCCGGTCGGCATGCTTTACGGCGCCAGTTCGCCCGGCGGCATGGTCAATTATGTGACGAAGAAGCCGCAGGACAAGTTCGCCGCATCGGTGCGCGCGGTGGTCGGCAATTATGATCGCTATGGCGCGTCGGGCGAAGTGACCGGGCCGATCGACGCTAATGGCGTGGTCGCCGGGCGGGCCGGCCTGTTCTATGAAAGCTTCGACACGGTGCAACGCTTTTCCGGCAGCCGCAGCCTGGTCGCGGACGGCGGGCTGAAGTTCAAGCTGGCGCCCGACACCAGCCTGACGGTGCAGGCGACCCGTTATGACCAGGATCTGCCCGGCAACCGGCTGCGCGGCGTGGCGATCGATGCGGACGGGAATTTCCTGGCCGACCGGAGCTGGACCCATAATGAAAAGAACGACAGACTGGACCTGAAAGGCACGGTTCTGCAGGCACGGCTCGACAGCCGGCTGTCGGATGCGGTCAGCATCAATGCATCGGGCCGCTGGTTCCGTTATACCGAATATCAGCGCTATCATGAACCGCTGGGACCGATCGACACCGACGGCGATGGCGTGGTCGATACCCAGCCGCGCGAATTCCGATCGCAGCATCGCACGATCGAGGGCGCGAGCCTGGCGAGCAACATGATCGCCAGGCTGGAGACCGGCGGGATCAAGCACACATTGCTGGTCGGCGCCGACTGGTATCACGAGACCCAGGATTTCAGCGGCGTGACGATCAAGGGCGTGCCGGGCCTGTCGCTGAGCAATCCCGTCTATGGCCTGAGCAACCCGACCGAGGCGGACCTGGCCGGCCTGACGCCGGAAGTGAATGCGTCGCGCGCCCATCGCTATGGCGTCTATGCCCAGGAACAGGCCGATATCGGCGAGCATGTCATCCTGGTCGGCGGCGTGCGCCATGACTGGTTCGACGACAAGGACGAGATCGGTGGCGCCTATGCCGATGGCGGTCGCTGGAGCTGGCGCGTCGGCGGCATCTACAAGCCGGTGCAATCCGTGTCCCTCTATGGCAGCTATGCCCAGAGCTTCGAACCGCAAAGCCCCGGCAACCAGAATCCGGCGGTCGGTGGCCCCTTCGCCCCGATTGCCAGCCGCCAGTTCGAGGTCGGCGCCAAGGGCGAGCTGATGCAGGGCAAATTGCAGCCGACGATCGCGCTCTATCATATCGTGCGTAACGGCATCGTGCAGGTCGATCCCGATCTGGCACCGGTCAATGGCCTGGACCAGCTGTCGCCGGTCGGCGAAGTCACCAGCAAGGGGATCGAGCTGACGCTGGCGGCCGATCTCAGCAAAAATTGGGTTCTGACCGCCAATTACGCCTATAATGACGCGCGCATCACCGACAGTGCGGACGGCGCGACGATCGACAATGCGGTCGGCGGCCACTTCCCCAACGCCCCGCATCATCAGGCCGGGCTATGGTCCCGCTATCAGATCCCTGCCTGGGGCACGGCGCTGGCGCTGGGCGGCCAATATGTGTCGGGCCAGATCGACCGGCGCGGCGCGCATATTCCCGGCTTTACCGTGTTCGACGGCAGCATCACCCAGGATCTGGGTTTTGCCGAGGCGATGATCCGGGTCGAGAATATCTTCGACAAGACCTATGCCGTCGCCACCTTCGACGCGCGCAAGGGCGCCTTTGTCGGCCGACCGCGCACCGTCTTCCTGGAGTTGCGGCGCGACTTCTGACGGTCGCGCCGCGCCCCGATCAAGCGGGGTTATGCGCTTTCAGAAAGGCTTCGAGCTGCTGGAGAAATTCCAGCCGGTCGGCCTGGCGCGAGAAGAAATGGTCGGCCAGCGGCTGTTCGACATAGATATAGTCGCGGCCGTCCACCTTGCCGGCAGCCTTGAGCTTTTCCGCCATTTCACGGGACTGGCCGACCGGTACGCGCCGGTCCTTCTTGCCATGCATCAGCAGGATCGGCGTCGAGAAGCCGGCAGCATAATTGATCGGCGATACGACAGCGAAATCGGGCGCCTGCTCCTTCAGCCAGTCGCCGCTGGCACCGGAATTCAGGAAGCGCCGGTCATAGCGCATCATCGCGCCCAGATCCGACACGCCGGCATAGGAGACGGCGCAGCGATATTTGCCGCCATCGCGCTGGGCCGCGCGCATCGCGGCATAGCCACCATAGGAGGCGCCGACGACGCAGACCCGCTTGGCATCGGCAATGCCCTGCTTCACCGTCCAGTCGACCGCGTCATTGAGATCGTCCTGCATGGCACGGCCCCATTGCCCCTCGCCCTTGGCCGCGAACTCCGTGCCATAGCCCGACGAGCCACGATAATTGGGCTGGATCACCGCATAGCCGCGATTGGCCAGGAACTGCACCCACCAGTCCCAGGTCTCCGCATCGCGGGCGAAGGGGCCGCCATGAGGCATCAGGATCAAAGGAAGATCCTTCGCCTCCTTGCCATAAGGCAGGGTCAGCACCGCCGCGATCTCCAGACCGTCACGCGCCTTGTAGCGGATCGTCTTGACCGGGGAGAGTTGGGGCCGGACACCCAGCGTCTCGCTGACCTTCGACAGCAGCGACATGGCGCCATAATCGGTGTCATAATAATAATAGGCCCCCGGCTGGCTGGCGGCGCCGACATGCACGATCAGTTTCTTCAAATCCTGACTGGTCGAGATGATGCGCGCGCGGCGATCACCCACGGCCTTGTCGATATCCGCCTGGATTTTCGCCAAAGTCGGGTCGAACCAGTGAACGGCTGGCGCGTCGGCCGTGTAGCGCACGCCCGCCATGCCGGTGCCAGCGGCATCAACCTCCAGCCCGCCAAGATCGAAGCCGGGCGCTTCATAGAGCTTTTTGCCCAATTCAAGCGTGCCTAGGTCCAGTTCATAGAAGGCATCGGTGCCGTCGCGATCGTCACTGGCGATCGCCTTGCCCGGATCGGCAGTGAACAGCATCGGCACGATCAGCGATTCATGGCGGCGCCGATTAGCCTTGTCGACCACGCGGAAGCTGCCGCGACCATCGGGGCGGTAGAGCAGTTTCGAGGAACGGGTCGTGTCATTATAGCCCACCCCCATGCGCACCGCGCCAGTCGCATCGGCATACCAGCTGCGCACATATTGGCGCGACGCAACGACGGTGCGCATCTTGCCGGTGCTGACGTCCACCTCGCTGACCTGCGGCCAGAAACCAAGATCATCATAATAGATGGAGGTCTGGTAGGAGAGCAGGATGCGCGGGCTGCCATCACGGGCGACCCAGATGACATCGTCGCCATTTTGCGCGGCGACAGCCTTGGCAAGGATGCTGGCCTTGGTGCCGTCCGCCTTGATGCTGGCGACGCGGCTGATCGACCAGGGCATGCCCTGCACATTGGTTTCCGCGCCGATGCCGACGATCAGCCAGTCATTATTGACCCAGCGCCACCAGTTGAGGTCATTTTCGCCCAGGCCCATGGTGCGAACATTGCCGCCTTTCACTTCGGCGATCACCAATTGCTGCACGCCCTTGATCGCAATCCGCGCGGCGACGCGCGCGCCATCAGGCGAGAGTTCGGGTGAATCCATTGCCGGCAGTTCGGCGAAGGCCTCGATCGGCCAGGTCTTGGCGGTTGTCGCGGACACCTTGGCAGCGTCGGCCTTGATCGCATCGGTTTGCGCAGAGACAGCAGGTGCAAAAGCCGCGAGCGCGCAAGCTGCGGCGGATAGAATCGGTTTCAAACATACCCCCCAGTCAAATCGCCGGACTGACGATGACCCCGCCCGTTGCCGGGCGGGGTCATCGTCAGTCCGGCGATTTAAAACCGGGTTAAGCGCCGTGCGCAAGCGCCGCGAGCAACAAGAGCGCCACGATATTGGTGATCTTGATCATCGGGTTGACCGCCGGACCGGCAGTATCCTTGTAGGGATCACCCACGGTGTCGCCAGTCACTGCGGCCTTGTGCGCCTCGCTACCCTTGCCGCCATGATGGCCATCCTCGATATATTTCTTGGCATTGTCCCAGGCGCCGCCGCCCGACGTCATCGACAGGGCGACGAACAGGCCCGAGACGATGACGCCCAGCAGCAACGCGCCCAGCGCGGCAAAGCCGTTGGGCACGCCCGCGACCGCCGCGATGATGAAATAGACCGCGATCGGCGCCAGCACCGGCAGGAGCGAGGGGATGATCATCTCCTTGATCGCGGCGCGGGTGACGAGGTCGACGGTGCGGGCATAATTGGGGCGCGACGTCCCTTCCATGATGCCCTTGTTGGTGGCGAACTGGTCACGCACATCCTTGACCACGTCGCCGGCCGCGCGGCCGACCGCCGTCATACCCATCGCGCCGAACAGATAGGGCAGCAGCGCGCCCAGCAGCAGGCCGACGATGACATAGGGGTTGGACAGGCTGAAATCGACCGGCTCGGTGAGGCCGAGGGCCGAATTGTAGAATTTGAGATCCTCCGTATAGGCGCCGAACAGCACCAGAGCCGCCAGGCCGGCCGAGCCGATGGCATAGCCCTTCGTCACCGCCTTGGTGGTGTTGCCGACCGCGTCGAGCGCATCGGTCTTCACCCGGACGCTGTCATCGAGATGGGCCATTTCGGCAATGCCGCCGGCATTGTCGGTGACCGGGCCATAGGCGTCGAGCGCGACCACCATGCCCGCCAGCGCCAGCATCGCGGTGGCGGCAAAGGCGATGCCGATCAGGCCAGCCAGCTGATAGGCGACGATGATACCGACCACGATCACGATCGTCGGCAGCGCGGTGGATTCCAGGCTGATGGCGAGGCCCTGAATGACATTGGTGCCATGGCCGGTTTCCGATGCCTTGGCGATCGAACGTACCGGGCGGTAATTGGTGCCGGTATAATATTCGGTGATGACGACCAGCAGGCCGGTGACGGCAAGGCCCACCATCATCGACCAGAACAGCGCCATGCCGGTATAACCGCCAACGCCGTCGAGATCGGTGCCGAACGGCGTGTCGAGATCGCCCAGCGTATAATGGGTGACGAACCAGAGCGCCGGGATCGACAGGATCGCGGTGGTCCAGAAGCCCTTGTAGAGCGCGCCCATGATCGACTGGCTGGCACCAAGGCGGACCATATAGGTGCCGATGATCGAGGTGATGATGCACACCCCGCCGACGATCAGCGGCAAGGCCATCAGACGCATCAGGAAGGCATTGTCGACGCCGGTTACCAGCAATGCGGTCAGCACCATGGTGGCGCCGACGGTGACGACATAGGTTTCGAACAGGTCGGCCGCCATGCCGGCGCAGTCGCCGACATTGTCGCCGACATTGTCCGCGATCACCGCCGGATTGCGCGGGTCATCCTCCGGGATGCCGGCCTCCACCTTGCCCACTAGGTCGGCGCCGACATCGGCCGCCTTGGTGAAGATGCCACCGCCCAACCGCGCGAAGATGGAGATGAGGCTGGCGCCGAAGGCGAGCGCGACCAGGCTGTCGATTACCAGACGGTCATCGGGCGCATGGCCGGCCGGGCCGGTCAGATACCAGAAGAAGACACTGATCGCGAGCAAGGCAAGGCCCGCCACCAGCATGCCGGTGATCGCGCCCGCGCGGAAGGCGACGGTAAGGCCGCTCTGCAGCGTGCCGCGCGAGGCTTCCGCCGTGCGCACATTGGCGCGGACCGAAATGTTCATGCCGATGAAGCCGGCCGCGCCCGACAGGATCGCGCCGATCAGGAAGCCGACGGCAGAAGTTATCCCCAAAAAGAGGAAGACGAGGACGGCGACGACGATGCCGACCACCGCAATGGTGGTATATTGGCGGCCGAGATAGGCCTTTGCCCCTTCCTGGATCGCCCCCGCAATCGCCTGCATGGTTTCATTGCCCGCCGGTGCGGCGAGCACCTGGCGACTGGTGAAAAGCCCGTAGAGCACGGCCAGCAGGCCGCACCCTATGGCGATATGGACTATCTGCATGCTTGTTCCTCTCCCCCTATTGTTGCTGTCATCGATCGCTCCGCAGGGAATGACGGGCGGGCGAAGGGCGCAACAGCGGGCGGCCGGACGGAGAAACGCCGGCATCGGGCACCGCGTCAATCAGCAACAGGACGATGCGCATCGGGCGCTCCAACCGGCTGAGAATAGGGTGATAGGAAGCTACAGATCAGGCGGCGCGCGTCAAGCCGGTAGCGCAATGATCCAGATCAGCCATGTTCCCAGCCAAGCCGGTCGGGCAGCGGCATGACCGCGCCGTCGATCAGCAGGGTCAGGCCCGCCCCTTCTGCGAAACGGCCGATCGGGATCGCGCGCACCGGCGGCGACACGCCGGGCGACAGCGCGAAAAGCAGTTCATAATCGTCGCCGGCGCGCGCCGCGGCGAGCTGGATCGCGGTGCTGGCGCCGCGCACGCTTTCGAGCGCCGGGGAGAGCGGGATATGGTCGATGGTGACGGCGAGGTTGCTGGCCGCGCCCATGCGCGCGGCATCGATCAGCAGGCCGTCGGACAGGTCCATCATCGCGGTCGCGACGCGCGCGAGCAAGGCCCCCTCTGCCAGACGCGGGCGCGGTCGGCGATAGGCGGCGACCAGCGGGCCGGACGCGGCAGGATCGGCGCGGGCAAGGTCGAGACCGATGCCGGCATCGCCGACCGGCCCGGTGACATAGAGGCGATCGCCCGCCCGCCCGCCGATGCGGCTGGGGACCGGCGTGCTGGTCGCCTCACCGATCGCGGTCAGACTGTAGCTGCGCGGCGCGCCGGCAGGCATGCTGACCGTGTCACCGCCGAGCAGCGGCATAGCGTAGCGCTCCAGCGCCTCGCCCAGACCTTCGAGGAAAGCCGCGTCCCAGTCGTCATCGCCCGACAGGCTGTAGTTGAGCAGGCAGCCCACCGGCTTCGCCCCCTTGGCGGCGAGGTCCGACAGATTCACCGCCGCCAGTTTCCAGCCAATGTCGGCCGGCGGATCGGTGGGGAGATAATGGACGCCCTCCACCATCGTGTCGCTGGTGAGGATGAGGCGCGTGGCGCCGACCGGCAGCACCGCGACATCGTCCTGCAAACCCTGCGCGGCAGGATCATGGGCGAGCAGGCGCAGCAGGGTGAGGAAGCGGGATTCGGCGGACATGATATAATCTCTATCCCAGCACCCGCTTCTACCGAAATCATCCGTCATCCCCGCGGACGCGGGGATCCATTGCGCGCTATGTTGGAGAGGAAGCGCTGAATGGATCCCGGATCAAGTTCGGGATGACGTCCATTACAGAACGCGTCCGTGCAACCCTATTTCCGCACGTCCTTCGACACGCCGTCGAGCAGGCCGTTGACGAAGCCGGCTTCCCGCTTGTCATAGAAGGCGTGGGCGACGTCGACATATTCGCTGATGACGGTGCCGGTCGCGACGTCCTGACGGGCGAGCAGTTCATAGGTGCCCGCGCGCAGGATCTGGCGCATCGGCTTGTCGAGGCGGTCGAGGGTCCAGCCGCTCGACAGGCGCGCGCTGATCAGCCCGTCAATCTCGGCGCGGCGGCGATCGACGCCCGACACGACATCATCGAAGAAATTCTGTTCGGCCTCGGCATAGGTCACGTCCTCGATCGTCGCGCCCAGGCGATGTTCGTGGAATTCGTGCAGCAGCAGATGGAGCGGCGTGCCCTCCATTTCGAGCTGGTAGAGCGCCTGGACCGCGGCGAGGCGCGCGGCGGAGCGGGATTGGGAGCGGTCGTTCATGCGGCTTTCTAATCCGTGAATATCATGCCTGTCGAGAAGCCCGCATAACCGGTTCTCGACAGGCTCGAACCGAACGGGAAGAAATCAAAGCCGCAGCGCGACCGATGCGGCGTGAGCGGGCAACCCTTCCGCCTCC
Organism: Sphingobium yanoikuyae; assembly: GCF_013001025.1. NCBI lineage: Bacteria > Pseudomonadati > Pseudomonadota > Alphaproteobacteria > Sphingomonadales > Sphingobiaceae > Sphingobium > Sphingobium yanoikuyae. The sequence goes on from NZ_CP053021.1 coordinate 4,050,865, forward strand.
GCAAGAGCGACGGCCGCGGGGCCGATCGCCTGGATCGCGTCGGGGGTAAGGCCAAGAAAACTGGTGCGCTTCATGAAATCGAGCACCGAAAGGCCCGAGGAAAAGCGCGCCCGGCGACCGGTCGGCAGCACATGGTTGGGACCAGCGACATAATCGCCCACCGCCTCGGGCGTCATACGGCCAAGGAAGACCGAACCGGCATGGCGGACCTGCGCGAAATAGCGGTCGGGATCGTCGACAGCGAGTTCGAGATGCTCGGGCGCGAGTCGATCGACCAGCGGCATCGCCTCATCGAGGTCGCGCACCAGGATGATCGCGCCATTGGCGGCCCAACTGGTGGTGGCGACGGCCTGCGTCGCGAGCAGCGGCAAGCGGCGCATGACGGCCTGTTCGACGGCGTCGGCAAAGGCGGCATCGTCGGTGAACAGGATCGACTGGCTGGTCGGGTCATGTTCCGACTGGCTCAGGAGATCGGCGGCGATCCAGTCGGCGTCGTTCTGGCCATCGGCGACGACGACGATTTCGGACGGGCCGGCAACCATGTCGATGCCGACCACGCCATAAAGCTGGCGCTTGGCTTCGGCGACCCAGGCATTGCCGGGGCCGGTGATGACGTCGACCGGCTTGATCCGTTCGGTGCCATAGGCCAGCGCGGCGACGGCCTGCGCGCCACCGACGCGCCAGATCTCCTCGATCCCCGCAATCCGGGCAGCGGCCAGCACCAGCGGGTTGATCTCGCCTTTCGGCGTCGGTGTCACCATGGCGATGCGCTGCACGCCCGCGACCTTGGCCGGGATGACGTTCATCAGCAGCGAGCTGGGATAGGCGGCGCGGCCACCCGGCACATAGAGGCCGGCAGCATCCACCGCGGTCCAGCGCGCGCCGAGGCGCACACCGGCGGCGTCGATACCGTCGCTGTCCACCGGCCTTTGCTTTTCATGATAGGCGGTGATGCGCGCGGCCGCGAGTTCGAGCGCGTCGCGCAGAGGCGTCGACAGGCCATCGAGCGCGGCGCGGCAATCCGCCGGGTCGACCGCCCACCCGCTGACGTCCAGATCATGATGGTCGAAGCGGCTGGTATAATCGGCGAGCGCGGTGTCGCCATGGGCACGCACAGCCTTCAGGATGGAGCCGACGTCGCGCGACACATCCTCGTCCGCCTCGCGTCGGGCATCGACCAGAGCGGTGAAATCGGCCGCGAAACCGGCGGCCTTGCTGTCGAGCCTAAGCGGCATCGCGCACCTCCACGGCCTTGCGGAACGCCTCCACCAGCGTGGTGAGATCGGCCGAGCGCATCTTGTAGGCGGCGCGATTGACGATCAGCCGCGCTGAGACGGGCATGATGATCGCGGTCTCGGCCAGGCCATTGGCCTTGAGCGTGGCGCCCGAGGACACAAGGTCGACGATGCGACGCGACAGGCCGAGCGAAGGCGCCAGTTCCATCGCGCCATTCAATTTCACGCATTCGGCCTGAAGCCCGCGCGCCTCATAATATTTGCGCGTGAGATGCGGATATTTGGTGGCGACACGGACATGGCTCATCGCCGCCTGATCCTCGTCCCCGGCATCCGCCGGTTCGGCGACCGACAGGCGGCAATGGCCGATATTGAGGTCCACCGGGGCGTAAAGTTCGGAATAATCGAACTCATCGACCACGTCGGAACCGACAATGCCGATCTGGGCTGCGCCATGGGCGACGAAGGTCGCCACGTCGAAGGCGCGCACGCGAATGATCGACACATCGGGCCGGTTGGTGGCGAAGCGCAGCGCCCGGCTCTTCTTGTCATGGAATTCCGCCTCCGGTTCGATACCGGCTTTGGCGAGCAGGGGCAGCGCCTCTTCGAGGATGCGGCCCTTGGGGATGGCGAAGGTGATCGGGCGAGTCATGACCGGCGGGCCTTAGCCATCGACGCGCCAAAGCACAAGATTTTCGGGGCAGGAAGGACGGAAGCTCAGCCCCAGAAGCGCCTGGTGTCGAGCAGAGCGGCATAGGCCTTTTCGGCGCGGCGCAGCAGGCGGCGCTGCGCCTTGTCATCCGGCGCGGGCAAATCGAAGCCGATACCGGCCGCCGCGAGGGTGGCGGGCGCAGTCGCCAGATCGTTGAGCGCGCCCAGATCATCCTGCAGCTTTTCCAGCATGGCGGAGAAGGCAGCATGGCGCCGCTGCTGCTTGTTCTTCGAGAAAAGCGGCGCGAAAAATTCGCTGGCGTAGCGGAGTTTCTTGGCGGCGATGCGAGCCTGGTGGCGCCGCTCGTCGCTGCGCCTGGCAAGATTCTTCCCCTTGCGCTTCAGCCGCTTGCGTCGATCCGACAGGATTTCGGCAGCAAACGACGTGACAGGCGCATGCAGCAACACGGCATCGGCCGGTCGGCTACACCAGTCGCCCAGCGCCAGCCATTCGGCGAGATCCAGCATCAGGATGCGGGTCTCGCGCGCCTGCAGGCGAAGCTCGGCGCCGGCCAGCGCTTCCGCCCGGACAAGCGCAAGGCGCGCGGCGGCATCGTCAGGCAGGCTGGGTAGCAGCACGTCGATATTGCGGACCCGGCCAAGCGTGGCAGCGAGTGCGCGCAGACCATCCTTGAGCGGCGCGAGCGCGGGATCGCCTGCGAGCACCGGCGCAAAGATCGACAGCGCCGAGCGCAGCCGACGCAGCCCTACCCGCGCCTGATGCAGCGCACCCGGCGCACCGGTGGTGAACAGCAGATCCTCATTCAGGCGAAATTGGCGGATGCAGCCCTGGGCGATGGCACGAAAGGCCTGCTCGACGGTCGCTTCGGGTGCGATCGCAATGGGTTCGGCCTTTGCAGGCTTGCGCCGTTCCTTCGCGAGCAGGGCATAGCCGCGATCCGACTTGGAGCGCATGCCCAGACGCAGCGGCACCAGTTCGTTGAGCTGACGGGCCATCGAAAAAAGCAGGGCCGGTTCACCCGACAATAATTCCAGCTCGACCTCTGCCAGCGGAGTGGCACGACGGCCGACCCGAACCCGGCCGATGTCGATCGCGCATTCGACCCCCTGCCCGTCCCGATCGAGCCGATGCACGGTGCGTTCGATATCGGTGACGAAAATCTTGTCGGCGGTCGCGACGGTGGCGGCGCCGACAGCCTGATCGAGCGGACCAGGAATCGAATCGAGCAGCGGGACATTGCCGTCGACCGGCTTTTCCCATTCGGAACGGGCGAACAGGCCAGCCGCCCTGCCGCCATCGGCCTTGATCGTCTGGACATGGGCACGCCCCTTGCGCCGGACGCGCAGGGAAAAGCCGGCACGGTGCAGATCGAGCGCGGGCGTATCGAAATAGGTCGCAACCAGATGGGCCGCCTGCCCCTTCTGCCCTGCGAACAAAGGTGCATCGGCCAGCAGGGCGCGATCGGCCGGGTCAAATTCCAGCTTCAGCTCGACTTCGCGGTTGTCCATCCGTGCGCCCCTTGTTGCGAGCGGTGCCGTCAGGGCGGGGACGCTAGATCGAATCGGGCACGAAAGGAAATATAAATGTCACAATTGGCCGTGCCGCCGGCTCAGGCGGCCTCGGCCAGCGCAGCCTCGGTCGCGGCGATCCAGCCGCCGCCCAGTACCTGATCGCCGGCATAGAGGACTGCGGCCTGCCCTGGTGCGACACCATATTCGGGCGCGTCGAAGATCAGCCGATCGCCTTCGAGGCGCGCCGGAACCGGCTTGGCCATGGAGCGGACCTTGGCGGTCAGCGGCCCGGTAAAATCGCGACCAAGCCAGTTGATGTCGCTGAGGCGCGCGCCCGACACGGCCAGCGCAACCTTTGGCCCGACAATCACCCGCCGTCCTTCGGCATCGAGCCGCACGACATAGAGCGGTTCTGCCTGGCCACCAATTTCCAGCCCCTTGCGCTGGCCGACCGTGTAATGGATCAGCCCCTTGTGCCGGCCCAGCACCCGGCCATCGACATGGACGATGTCGCCGCCCTCGTCCGCATCGGGGCGCAGCTTGCGCACGATCTTGGCATAATCGCCATCGGGCACGAAGCAGATATCCTGGCTGTCCGGCTTCAGTGCCACCGACAGGCCGAGTTCAGCGGCAATTTCGCGCACCTGCGGCTTGGGCAGACCGCCCAGCGGGAAACGCAGATAGTCGAGCTGGGCCTGAGTCGTGGCGAACAGGAAATAGCTCTGGTCGCGGGCCGGATCGGCAGCGCGGTGCAGTTCGGCGCCCTGCGGCCCTTCGACCCGGTGGACATAATGGCCGGTCGCCAGACAGTCGGCACCCAGGTCGCGCGCGATCTGGAACAGGTCGGTGAACTTCACCCCCATATTGCATTTGACGCACGGGATGGGGGTGCGCCCGGCCATATATTCATCGGCAAAGTCGGCGATCACCGAATCGCGAAACTGGCTTTCATAATCAAAGACATAATGCGCAATACCGATGCGATCAGCGACGGCGCGCGCATCGCGGATATCCTGGCCCGCGCAACAGCTGCCCGTACGGCCAACGGCGGCGCCATGATCGTAAAGCTGGAGCGTCACGCCGATCACTTCCGCGCCGGTCTTCGCGGCGAGCGCGGCGACGACGCTGCTGTCCACGCCACCGGACATGGCAACGACAATGCGCCGCTGCGAGAGCGGCTCTGGGAGCTGAAATTCGGGCTGCATGGCCGGTCATATAGTCGCAGGCGGCGCTGCGTTCCAGCATCTTCCCCCACAAGCGTATCGTTTCGATGACGAAAATGTGTCCGGCATTTACCGGACCTTATCGATTAGCCCGGTAGAAGCCTGGTCATGGATCTGAGTTTTCTCCGGACAGGCGGGCTGAAACCCGCCCTGACAAGGCCGACAGGCCGGGCACGCGTCCCGGCCTGGCCTTTCCTGCGGGCGGCTTCGGCTGCGGCGCAGGCGGCCAGTCCCACGGCCTTGGCGGTCGCGGGCGTCCTGCGGGGGCAGGACGGGATGGAGGACTGGATTCAGGAACTGGCCGAGATTTTCGCGCCACGTTCCGACGGCAAGATCGAAGCCGTTCGTCTCGCAGGAAGCTTTAACCCGCTGATCGCGAGCCATTTAGGGGTGGGGCAAGGATGATGAAGCCTGTGTTTACCTTGGGGCTTTAGCCGATCTTCAGGGCTGATGTGACAACGAGGTTTCGCTGCTGAATTCGGCAACGCCAATGCCGCTAATTGAGGGTAAAGATGATAGAGAACCAGAAAATCAGGCCTGCACAGGTCGTAGGACCGCTCGGCGAACCCCTGACGCTGGAAAATCTGCCTCCCGTGAACACCACCCGCTGGGTCGTGCGTCGCAAGGCAGAGGTCGTCGCTGCCGTCAATGGAGGTCTGCTGACCGTGGACGAGGCATGCGCCCGCTACAGCCTGACGCTGGAAGAATTTGCCAGCTGGCAACGGGCGGTGGACCGTTCGGGCATGCATGGCCTGCGCGTGACGCGCATCCAATATTATAAGTCGCTCTACGAGCGGCAGCAGAAATATTGAGAGATCGGGTGCCGCCGACAGGCGCGCGCCGGAGAGGATGATGCAGGGGCCGCCGGACAGACCGTCCGGTGGCCCCTTTCGCATTGCGCCTTGGGGATGGTTTCCAAGGCGGAATCATTTTGTGCGGGAACGCGAAGCCATGTTCCGGGTTGAATAGCCAGCAAACCCGTTGGGGGTGTGGTCAAGGAGAGTAACATGGGCATCATCTTGTGGCTTATCGTCGGCGGCATCATTGGCTGGCTCGCCAGCATGATCATGCGCACGGACGCGCAGCAGGGCATCTTGCTGAACATCGTCGTCGGCATTGTAGGCGCCTTCATCGGCGGCCTGATCTTCAGCGGCGGCTCGATCAACAATGCCGGACTGACGCTCTACAGCTTCCTCGTTTCGCTGCTGGGCGCGGTTATCCTGCTGGCAATCGTCAACCTGGTACGGCGCGGATCGGTCCGCTAACGACCCGGAATTCCATATCAAAGGCCGTGTCCTTCCCAGGAAGGACGCGGCCTTTTTGCGTCAGCGCCGGACGCTGAACCAGCGATAGAGCGCCAGCACCGCGATCGCGCCCAGCACGGCGGCGATGAAACTGGCATGCTGACCCGGTGCATAAAAGCCCATGATCTGGCCGACAAAGGCCGCCAGCAGGGCACCGGCCATGCCCAATAATATCGTGACGACGCAGCCCCCCGGATCGCGGCCCGGCATGACCAGCCGCGCCAATGCTCCAGCGAGCAGGCCCGTCATGATCCATCCCAGCAATTCCATGGCGCGCATCCTTCTTGTACTGTCCAGCCCGCCCCAAGGCGCGGCATAGCGACATAGTCCGACTTCTTTGGCAAGAGACGGACAAGATGCAAGAGCCCGCCAGCCCCTTCGCAAGGGCACAATTGGCTTTGCGAAGGCCCGTCCAAGCGTGATATTGGGGCTTGAGGGCGGTGATATATTCATATAACACAGTTCCGAGTTTGGGCGGAACCCGCCGGAGAGATGGAAACGGCATGAATTACGAAACTACGCTGACGGGCGAATCGTCCGCGATCCTGATCGATGACGAAGACCGGATTCGCCGTCGCCGGCGTCTGCTGATCATCGGTGGCGTTGTTGCCGTTGTGCTGGTGGCGGCGGCTGCCGCGCTGTCGATGCGTGGCAAGGATGCCGCCGCCCCCGACGCTGCACCGCAGGCGCCGGTCGTGACCGTGCTGACCCCCGGCCAGACGATGGTCGCCCGCACCGTGAGCAGCACCGGATCGCTGGCCGCCCGTGTCGACATGCCGGTCGGCGTGGTCGGCGAAGGCGGCATGGTGACGCGCGTGCTGGTGCAGCCGGGCGACTGGGTCCGCGCCGGGCAGGTGCTGGCCACGGTCGAACGATCCGTCCAGAGCGAGCAGGTCAATTCGCTGGCCGCACAGGTCGAGGTGCAGCGTGCCAATGCCAAGCTGGCCCAGGCCCAGCTGGAACGCGCCAAGGCGCTGGTCGGCCGCGGCTTCATCAGCGCCGCCGACATCGACCAGCGCACCGCCACCCGCGATCAGGCCGTCGCCCAGGTCCGTGTGGCCGAAGCGCAACTGGCCGAGCAGCGCGCCCGTACTGGCCGGCTGGACATCCGCGCCCCAGCATCGGGCCTGGTGCTGACCCGCACGGTCGAACCCGGCCAGATCGTCCAGGCCGGCGGCGGCACATTGTTCCGCATGGCCAAGGATGGCGAGATGGAAATGCAGGCACAGGTGGCCGAAGCCGATCTGGCAACGCTGCGCGCCGGCAACAGCGCGACCGTGACCCCGGTCGGCAGCAACCAGCATTTCAGCGGCCGCGTCTGGCAAGTATCGCCGGTCGTCGACCCGCAGACCCGCCAGGGCATCGCCCGCATCGCAGTCGCCTATAATGACGCGATCCGCCCCGGCGGTTTCGCGTCGGCGACGATCACCAGCGGTTCGGGCAATGCCCCGCTGTTGCCGGAATCTGCGGTGCAGAGCGACGCCAAGGGCAGCTATGTCTATATCGTCAACAGCAAGAATCAGGTCGAACGGCGTGACGTGAAGGTGGGCCAGGTGTCCGACACGGGCGTCGCCATCACCAGCGGCATCACCGGCGCCGAGCGCATCGTGACGTCGGCCGGCGCCTTCCTGACCGTCGGGCAGAAGGTGAAGCCGGAAGCGCTCAAGGCGCGCTGACGCAATGGTCCCGGCCGGGTCATCGTGCCCGGACCGGCAGGACTGACAATATTGGAAGCGGGCGCGGTGGCGTCCGGTGAGGGAAGCCCGTCATGAGTTTTCGCAATATCTCCGCATGGGCGATCCGCAATCCGGTGCCGCCGCTGGTCCTGTTCGCCGCGCTGATGCTGGCCGGTGTCGTCAGCTTCCTGCGGATGGACATCAACCAGAATCCCGACATCAGCTTCCCCATGGTTAGTGTCACCGTGTCCCAGCCGGGCGCCGCACCGACCGAACTGGAAACCCAGGTGACCCAGCGGGTCGAGGCGGCCGTGCGCGGTATCAGCGGGGTCGAGGACATCACCTCCTTCGCATCCGAAGGCCAGTCGCTGACCAATGTCCAGTTCAAGATCGGCACGCCGGTCGATCGTGCGGTCAATGACGTCAAGAATGCCGTTGACCAGATTCGCAGCGATTTGCCCGACGGCATCCTGGAACCGCAGGTCCAGCGCATCGACGTGGATGGCGGACCGATCGCCTATTTCAGCGCAGAAGCGACCGACATGACGCTGGAGGAACTGTCCTGGTATGTCGACAATACGGTCGCCAAGCGATTGCTGTCGGTCAGCGGCATGGCGGCGGTGCGGCGCGGTGGCGGCGTCAGCCGCGAAATCCGCGTCATCCTGGATCCTGCCCGCCTACAGGCCTATGGCGTCACCGCCGCGCAGGTGAATGCGCAGTTGAGCCAGGTCAATATCAACGCGGCCGGCGGTCGCACCGAAATTGCCGGTGCCGAACAGTCGATCCGCGTGCTGGGCAATGCGCGCAACGCCCATGACCTGGGCCAGACCCAGATCGCCATTTCCGGCGGTCGCACGGTCAAGCTGGCCGATATTGCCGATGTTCGCGACATGTATGCCGAACAGCGTAGCCTGGCGCTGATGAACGGCCGGCAGGTGACCAGTTTCAGCCTGGAAAAGGCCAAGGGATCGTCCGACGTCACCGTCTATGACGATGCCATGAAGGTGCTGGACAAGCTGAAGAAGGAAAATCCCAAGGTCCAGTTCAAGCAGCTCTATTCAAGCGTCGAATATACACGCGGCCAATATCACAGCGCCATGTCGGCGATGATCGAGGGCGCAGTGCTGGCGGTCGTCATCGTCTTCCTGTTCCTGCGCGACTGGCGCGCGACGATGATCTCTGCCCTCGCCATTCCGCTGTCGGCGATCCCGTCCTTCTGGTTCATGGACATGCTGGGCTTCACGCTGAACGGCATTTCGCTGCTGGCATTGAGCTTGGTGGCGGGCGTGCTGGTCGATGACGCGATCGTGGAGATCGAGAATATCGTGCGCCACATGCGCATGGGCAAATCGGCCTATCAGGCATCGATCGACGCGGCCGACGAAATCGGCCTAGCCGTGCTGGCGACAACCATGGCGATCGTCGCGGTGTTCCTGCCGGTCGCGCTGATGCCGGGTATTTCGGGCCAGTTCTTCATCCAGTTCGGCATGACCGTGGTCGTGTCGGTGCTGATGAGCCTGGCCGTGGCGCGCCTCATCACGCCGATGATCGCAGCCTATTTCCTGAAGGCCCATGGCGAGGCGAGCCATGGCGAAGGCTGGCTGATGGACCGCTATATGGGCGTGCTCCACTGGTCGCTGGACCAGCGCAAGGCAAAGGCGCGGCGCGCGCGCGGCGGGTTCCGCAATCGCTTCGTCGCCTTCTTCGTCGACCATCGCGTGTGGACTCTGGGCATCGGCATGCTCGCCTTCGTGGCGACCCTGTTCGCCTTCGGCACTTTGCCCATGACCTTCCAGCCGACGATCAACACCGATTTCAGCCAGGTGAAGATCGAGACCGTGCCGGGCAGCACGCTGGAGCAGACCACCGCCATCACCCGCAAGGTCGCCGACATGCTGGCCGCCGACACGGATGTGGTCGAGGCCGCCTTCGCCGATATCGAGCCGACCAGCGCCGACATCTTCCTGACGCTCAAGAAGACCCGGCCGATGTCGTCGGTGGATTGGGAACGCAAGATCGCGCCCAAGTTCCAGACGATCGCCGACGCACGGGTCAATTTCCAGTCCCAGTCGGGTGGTGGCTTCGGCCGCGACATCATCATGATGTATGGTTCGGACGATCCGGAGCTGCTGGAAAAGACCGCCAATCAGCTGGTGCATGAAATGGCCGGCATCCGCGAACTGCGCGCGCCGCGCGTGCAGGGCGACATGCAGCGGCCCGAGATCATCATCAAGCCGCGCCTCGACCTGGCCGCCAGCCTGGGCGTGACGACCGCTGCGCTCAGCCAGTCGATCCGCATCGCGACGATCGGCGACATCGACCAGAATGTCGCCAAATTCTCGCTGTCCGATCGCCAGATCCCGATCCGCGTCGCCCTGGCCGAGGATAGCCGCAAGGATATCGCCACGATCGAGAATATGCCGGTGCCGACCGTGTCGGGTGGTTCCGTGCCGCTCAAGGTGGTCGCCGACATCAGCTTTGGCGCCGGACCGACGCAGATTCGCCGCTATAACCAGATCCGCCGCGTCGTCGTCGGCGCGGATCTGGCGCCCGGCATCGTCACCAGCCAGGCCAATCAGAAGATCAACGAACTGCCGACGATGAAGGCCATCAAGGAAGGCCGCATCCAGGGCGTGCAGAAGATCGAGGCAGGCGACAGCAAGTTCCAGGCGGAAATGCTGACCAACTTCGTGATCGCCGTCTTCTCCGGCATCATGCTGGTGCTGGCGGTGCTGGTGCTGCTCTACAAGCGGATCATGCCGCCCTTCGTGAATCTGGGGTCGCTGCTGCTCGCGCCGCTGGGCGGGGCGATCGCGCTGCACATTGCCGGCCAGCCCATGTCGCTGCCGGTGTTCATCGGCCTGCTGATGCTGCTGGGCATCGTCGCCAAGAACTCGATCCTGGTGATCGACTTCGCGCTGGAGGAGATGGAGAAGGGCGTGCCCAAGCAGGAGGCGATTCTCGACGCCGGTCACAAGCGTGCGCAGCCGATCGTGATGACCACGGTCGCCATGGTCGCGGGCATGGTGCCGACCGCCCTTTCGCTGTCGGGTGACGCCGCCTGGCGCGCGCCGATGGGCATCACGGTGATCGGCGGCTTGCTGCTGTCGACGGTGCTGACGCTGGTGATCGTGCCGGCCGTGTTCAGCCTGGCGCTGGGCGTCGAGCAATGGGCCGGGCCGCGGCTGAGCCGCCGCTTCCTGACCCACAAGTCGCATGATGGTCATGCGGGCAGCCATGCCCAGCCGGCGGAATAAAGAATCGGGTTCGCGCGGGCAGCCCCATGGCAAAATATGGAGCTTGCCTGAACGAAACGGGCGCGTAACCGTTTCACCGCCATGAAGCTGCTGCGCATGCCCCGTTCGCCCCTCGACGCTGCCGCCCATCCCGCGCGGCGCATGCGGCTGGTGGCGACGGGGATGTTGCTGGCGATGGCGGCGATCTTCATCGCGGCGCGCGCCACCGTCCATCTCCACCCCGCGATCGGCTTCGTCCAGGCCTTTGCCGAAGCGGCGATGGTCGGCGGCCTGGCCGACTGGTTCGCGGTCACCGCCCTGTTCCGCCATCCGCTCGGCCTGCCGATCCCGCATACGGCGATCATTCCGCGCAACAAGGACCGGATCGGCGACACGCTGGCGATTTTCCTGCGCGACAATTTCCTGACCCCGGCCGTCGTCGCGCGGCGGATGCGCGGCATGGACGTGGCCGGTGCGGCCGGCCGTTTCCTCGCCAGCCCGTCCGCCGGCGACGGCCGACTGCGCATGGGCGCATCCCGGCTGCTGGCCGACATGCTGGAGGCGCTGGACCAGGAACGGTTGGGCGGCATGGTGAAGGGTGCGATCGGCCAGCGGCTGCGCGCGATCAATGTCGGCCCGCTGGTGGGGCAAGCAATTGAGGCGGCGATGCGCGACGGCCGCCATGCGCCGGTGATGGATGGCATCATCCAGTGGGCAGACAGGGCGCTGGAGGCGAATGACCATCTGATCCGCCAGATGGTGCATGAGCGCGCGGGCACGGTGCTGCGCTGGACCGGGCTGGACGAAAATCTGGCCAATGCGATTCTCGGCGGCCTGCGCAAGTTGTTGGCGGACATGGCCGCCGATCCTGGCCACAGCCTGCGCCTCAAGGCCGAGGAAGGCATGGCCAAGCTTGCCTTCGACCTGCAGTTCGACATCGAGATGCAGGCGAAGGCGGCCAAGATCCGCGACGAGATACTCGACAATCCGGCGATGCAGCGCTGGATCGAGGGGATGTGGGAACAGGCCCGCACCGGCCTGCTGCGTGCGGTGCGCGATCCCGGCAAGGCGATGGCCGGGCGACTGGGCGAGGCGCTGCAGCAACTGGGCGGCACCCTGCAGGAGGATGCGCGGCTGAAACTGGTGATCAATCGCTTCGTGCGGCGCGGCGCGGTCGGGGCCACGGCGACCTATGGCGATTCGATCGTCAAGCTGGTGAGCGAGACGGTGCGCGGATGGGATGCCGGCACGGTCACCAGCCGGCTGGAAAATGCGGTCGGCCGCGACCTGCAATATATCCGCATCAACGGCACGCTGGTCGGCGGGCTGGTTGGCCTGGCGATCCACGCGATCGACACATTCTTCTGAGAAATGGTCGGGGCGCATCGGGCCAAAAACGACGCGCCCCGACCGGAACCGGTCGCACAGAGGAGAAGGCCCCCGGTTCCTAGCTGAACATCAGTCTTCGGGACCGCCCTCTCTGCCGGGCGGCGGCGATGGCGGCAGTTCGTCGGCGCTCAACACGCCATCGTCATTGCGGTCGAGATCATGGAACATGGCGAGCGACGGGGCGGAAAATTCGGCGCGGTCGATCACGCCATCCTCATTGCCATCCTCGGGATAGGGCATGGCGCGGCCCGGAGGTGGGGGTGGAGCGGCGTCGCCACGCTGGCCGCCGGGCGGTGGTCCTCCCGGCGGGGGGCCGCCGGCGCCACCGGGGCCGCCACCAGGACCACCACGGCCATGCCGGCGTTCACCCTGCCCTTCCTGGCGCGGGGTGCGCTGATGGCCCAGCATCTGCTGCATGGCTTCGGCCGAGATCGCTCCATCGCCATCTGAATCAATCGCCGAAAAGCGGCGGTCGAGCCAGGCCTGCATCTCGTCCCGCGTGATCCGGCCATCACCGTCGGCATCGGCAGCCCAGGGGCCCTCGGGCCGTGCCCCGCCGTCATGCGGACCTTCCGTCCGCGCGGACAGGTCGGCCGGCTGCTGGGCGAACAGTGGCACCGGCAGCAACAGGGTCGACAATAGCAGCATCGTGGGAAGGCGCATCGGGGTTCCTGGATTTGCGTTGCCGCAGTGTCTCGCATCGCCGCATTGCCCCGATATGTCCCGAAGCAGCGCGAATATTTCAGGCGCACCGCCCCTTTGAAAATTGATGTTGCAACATATCATATTTTGATGTTGTATCATTCCATGGGCGCCAGAGAGCTGGCGCCACGAGAGGAGGGTGCAGTCCATGTATATGACGATGCAACCGACACAGGATGCGACCCGGTCGGGCTATGCCGCGCGGCGCAAATCACCGATCGGGATCGGCGGGGCAATTGCGGTCCATGCCGTGGTGGTCGGCGCCTTCCTGCTGATGCCCAAGGAGGTCATCGACTGGGTCCGCCCGACACCGCCGATTACCGGCTATCCGGTGCCGCTGCCCCCGCCACCCGAACCGGCACCACCGGAACCGACCACCCAGACGGTCCAGACCAACCCGCTGCCGCAAAAGCCGACCACCACCGATCCGATCGTGCCGATGCCCGTTCCGGCCGGCCCGACGATCGAAACCGGCCCATCCTCGCCCTTTGACGGCTCCGGAACCGGGACGGTCATTGATCCCCCCCTGCCCCCGCCACATATTCCGGTGCTTGTCGAAGCCAGCATAGCGCCCAATGCGCTCGGGTCTTTTCAGCCCGATTATCCCGGCGCGATGATCCGCCAGGGGCTGGAAGGCAACGTCACCGTGCGCGTCACCATCAGCCCGGAAGGGCGCGTCAGCGACATCGTCAAGATTTCGGCGACCGACGAGAGCTTCTGGCTCGCCACGCAGAAGCATGCGCTGCGCAAATGGCGCTTCCGCCCGGCGACGCGCGACGGCGTCGCGGTGAGCAGCGTCAAGACGCTGACGGTGCGCTTCACCCTGACCGATCGCTGAGCAGAGGATGGGCGGGCATAGCCCGCCCGTTCCTTCATGAAGGGATGTTCGATGGATCATTTTGCATCCGCGCCCGCCCTGCCCTATAAGCGCGGCATGGCGATATTTCCCCGTCCCGTTTCTCCCAAAAGCGCCTTTGGCGATTTCTGGAGCTATTTCCGGCAGCAGCGCCAGCATAAATGGCCGCTGCTCGGCGTGTCTGCGGCCTTCACCTATGTGATCGTCTGGGCCTTCATCGTCGACGCCAACACCAACACGATGCCGACCCGCAACAAGATCATCTATGTCCAGAGCTGGGACGCGAACCGGTCCGACGCGGCGGTGATCCTGCAGCAGAAGATCGACTTCGCCAAGCGCGAGGCGGCCCTCGTCAAGCAGCAGAAGAAGATGCAGGGCTTTGCCGACGCCTTCGGCATCGAATGGCGCGACGAAGAGGCTCGCAACACCGCACGGCGCAAGGAGGCCGTCCGCCAGATCAATGGCTTGCTGGACCAGCGGCTGGCCAAGGCGGAGGCCGATCAGAAGGTCGACGCGGCAACCGCCAAGCCCTGACCATGACCACAGACGTCGCCGCTGACCGTCGCTACATGGCGGCGGCGATTGCCCTGTCGGAACGTGGCCGGGGCCTGTCGACCCCGAACCCCAATGTCGGCTGCCTGATCGTTCGCGACGGCCATGTCGTCGGCCGCGGCTGGACCCAGAAGGGCGGCCGCCCCCATGCCGAGGCGCAGGCTCTGGACGAGGCGATGGACCGGGCCGAGGGGGCCACTGCCTATGTGACGCTGGAACCCTGTTTTCACCTGAGCCCGCGCGGACCGCGCTGCGCCGACCTGATGGCGCGGGCGGGTATTGCCCGAGTCGTGATTGCCCTGCGCGATCCCGATCCGCGCACCGATGGCCAGGGTGCCGCCTGGCTGCGCGAACGCGGCGTGACGGTCGAGATGGGGCTGATGGCGGCCGAGGCCGCCGAGGCGATGCGCGGTTTCGTGCTGCGCCAGACGCTCGGGCGCCCGGCAGTGACACTGAAGCTGGGACTCTCGCTCGACGGACGGATCGCGCTGGCTGACGGGTCGAGTCGCTGGATCACCGGGCCGGATGCCCGTGCCCATGCTCATCTGGAGCGGGCGCGACATGACGCCATCCTGGTCGGCGGTGGTACGTTGCGGGCCGATGCGCCGAGCCTGGACGTGCGCCTGCCAGGGCTGGAGGAGCGATCGCCCCGCCGGCTGCTGCTGAGCCGTGGCCCGGCGCCCGAAGGCTGGAGCACCATTGCCGATCCGGCGGATATCGCAACGCTCGACCGGGTCGACCATCTGATGATCGAGGGCGGGGCCGAGACCGCCACCGCCTTCCTGCGTGCCGATCTGGTCGACCGGCTGCTGCTCTATCGCGCGCCGATCCTGATCGGATCGGGCCTGGCCGGGATCGGCGATATCGGCCTGACCGACCTGGCCGATGCCCATGGGCGTTGGCGGCAGACCGAGGAGCGTCAGTTCGGCCCGGACCGGCTGGAGGTTTACGCGCGCACGCGCAGCGCCTAGATCAGCGCAAATTTCTTTCCCAAGGATCTGGGCACCATGTTCACCGGCATCATCACCGACATCGGCACCATCCGCACCCATGAGCAGCGCGGCGACCTGCGCCTGGTCATCGAAAGCGGCTATGACATGGAGACGGTCGCGATCGGCGCATCGATCGCCTGTTCGGGCGCCTGCCTGACGGTGGTGGAAAAGGGGCCAGGCTGGTTCGCGGTCGACCTGTCGGCCGAGACCGTCGCCCGCACCGCGCCGGGCCTGTGGGCACAGGGCGGCAAGCTCAACCTGGAACGCGCGCTGAAGGTCGGCGACGAACTGGGCGGCCATATCGTCACCGGCCATGTCGACGGCATCGGCCATCTGGTGTCGGCCAGCCGCGAGGGCGATTCGATCCGCCTGGTCATCAGCGCACCAGCCGAACTGGCCGCCGCACTGGCCGCCAAGGGATCGATCACATTGGACGGCATTTCGCTGACCGTGAACAGCGTCGAGGACCAGCCCGACGGGAGCGTGCATTTCGGCCTCAACATCATCCCGCACACCGCGATCGCCACCACGCTGGACAGCCTGCCCGACGGCCGGGCGTTCAATCTGGAGATCGATGTGCTGGCCCGTTATCTCGACCGGATGCAGAGCCTTCGCAGCAAATGATGTGATTTCACCCTTGAAGAAATCACATTGCAGTGTGATATAATCCTCATACCCGATCCGGGAAGGAGTGTTTATGTCGTCCTCGCTTATCGATTCCGTCCGCGCCCTCGTCACCGATGGCGGCATGTCCCGATCGGGCCTGGCGCGCGCCGCCGGCCTGCACGCCAACAGTCTGCGCAAGCTGGGCGAAGGCGACTGGAACCCGACGGCCGAGACGCTGGGCAAGCTGGAAGCCTATCTGCTCAAGCGCGAGGGCGGCACCGCACTTGCCAGCCCCGAGGAAATCATCAACGAGGCCCGCAACGGCCGCATGTTCATCCTGGTCGATGACGAGGATCGCGAAAATGAAGGCGATCTGGTCATCCCCGCCCAGATGGCGACCCCCGACGCGATCAATTTCATGGCTACCCATGGCCGCGGCCTCATCTGCCTGGCGCTGACCAAGGGCCGGGTCGAGGAACTGGGCCTGGACCTGATGAGCCGCAACAACGGCACCCGCCATGAAACCGCCTTCACCGTATCGATCGAGGCGCGCGAAGGCGTCACCACTGGCATCAGCGCCGCAGACCGCGCCCGTACCGTCTCGGTCGCGATCGATTCCGGCAAGAGCAAGCGGGACATCGTCACGCCGGGCCATATCTTCCCGCTGATCGCCAAGGACGGCGGCGTGCTGGTGCGCACCGGCCATACCGAGGCCGCCGTCGATGTCGCCCGCCTGGCTGGCCTGAACCCGTCCGGCGTCATCTGCGAGGTGATGAAGGATGACGGCACGATGGCGCGCCTCGACGACCTCATCCCCTTCGCCGCCAAGCACAAGATGAAGATCGGCACGATCCGCGACCTGATCGCCTATCGTCGCCGCCACGACCATGTCGTCGAGCGACGCGCCGAAACCGTGTTTGAAAGCAAGTGGGGCGGCGAATGGAAGGCGATCACCTTCTTCAACAAGGCGACCAAGTCGGAACAGCTGGTGCTGCAGAAGGGCAAGGTCGACCCCGACCAGCCGACCCTGGTGCGCATGCATCAACTCGCCCCGCTGAGCGACATTTTCGGCGGCGAAGGGCCGCGCGGTGACGTGCTGGCCCGGTCGATGGACATCATCGCCAAGGAAGGCGCTGGCGTGGTCGTGCTGCTGCGTGACGGCGAACCCGACATGCTGACCCGGATGATCCAGGCCCATGCCGGCAAGCAGCCCGGTGGCATGGACGAACTGCGCGACTATGGCGTAGGCGCGCAGATCCTGGCGGAGCTGGGCGTGCATGACATGATCCTGCTCAGCAACACCCAGCACAGCCTGATCGCCCTTGACGGCTATGACCTGGCCGTGGTTGGGCAGCGTCCGATCGAGCTCTGAAGGATATTCGCATGGCCAAGTTTCTCATCGTCGAAGCCCGCTTCTACGACCATCTCAACGACCTGCTGATCGAAGGCGCGAAGGCCGCGCTGGACGAAGCCGGCCACAAATATGAGGTGGTGACCGTTCCGGGCGCGCTGGAAATCCCCGGCGCGATCGCACTGGCAGCCGAAACCGGCCGCTATGACGGCTTCGTCGCGATCGGCGTGGTGATCCGCGGCGAAACCTATCATTTCGAAGTGGTGTCGAACGAAAGCGCGCGCGGCCTGATGGCGCTGAGCATGGACGCCATCGCCATCGGCAACGGCATCCTGACTGTCGAGAATGAGGAGCAGGCCCTGGTCCGGGCCCGCCCCGACCAGAAGGACAAGGGCGGCGAAGCGGCCAAGGCCGCGATCGCCATGTTGGGCCTGCGCGAGCGTTTCGCGATCTGATCCCCGGCCTTTTGGCAGACACAAGGAAGGGCGCGCTCCGCGAGGAACGCGCCCTTCTTCATGGGTGACGAGGGATCAGGCGGCCGCCTTTTCCTCGGCCAAGGTCGGATAGTCGGTATAGCCTTCCGCACCCTGGCTGTAGAAGGTCGCCATCTGCGCCTGGGTCAGCGGCGCGCCTTCGCGCAGGCGATCGACCAAATCGGGATTGGCGAGGAAGGGACGACCGAAGCTGATCGCGTCGGCCAGACCAGAGGCGAGATCGGCCTGGGCGCGACCCAGCCCATAATCGCTGTTGAGAACCAGCGGCCCCTTGAAATGCTGGCGGATCAGCGGCGACAGGCGCGGCACGTCGGTGGCGCCGAAGGTGCCGTCCGGGCCGGGCTCGCGCAGTTCGAGGAAGGCGATGCCGATCTGGTTCAGCACATCGGCGGCGGCGGCAAACAGCGGCTCGGGATTGCTGTCATTGACGCCCTGGGTATCGCCATTGGGCGACAGGCGTACGGACACGCGATCGGCGCCGATCGCATCGACCACCGCCTGCGTCACTTCACGCAGCAGGCGGACGCGATTTTCGATGCTGCCGCCATAGATGTCGTCGCGGAAATTGCTGTTGTCGCGCAGGAACTGGTCGATCAGATAGCCGTTCGCGGCGTGGATCTGCACCCCGTCGAAGCCGGCGGCGATCGCATTGTTGGCCGCCTTCACATAGTCGGCGATGATGCCGGGAATTTCGTCGATGGCGAGCGGACGGGCGACCTCATAGGGCTTCTTGCCCTCATAGGTATGGGCGTCACCCGGCGTCGCGGTGGCACTGGACGAAACCGGCTGCTCGCCGGTGACGGCCGAATGGACGGCGCGGCCCATATGCCAGAGCTGGGCGACGATCAGCCCACCCTTGTCATGCACGGCCTGGGTGACCGGCTTCCAGGCCTCGACCTGATCGTCGGACCAGAGGCCCGGCGCATAGGGCCAGCCCAGGCCCTGGTGCGAAATGCCGGTCGCCTCGCTGATGATGAGGCCGGCCGAGGCGCGCTGCGCGTAATAATCGACCATGATCGGGGTCGGGACATGGTCGCGGGTTGCGCGGCCACGGGTGAGCGGCGCCATGATGGCGCGGTTGGCGGCAGTGTCGGCGCCGAGCTTTATCGGATCGAAAATAGTGGTCATGAAACCTCCCTCATGAACGTTGCAATTTGCAACGGGACTTGATGCAGAAAGCCAGCTAGGGAGCCGCCATGGCCGCTTCAACCCCCATGGCGCATATCGCGACGCCCAGACTCGCTTTTCCGGCGCTGATCCTGGCCAATATCATTCTGGCGCTGGGACCGGTGCTGGTGCGGCTGGCCGATGTCGGGCCGGTGGCTGCCGCCTTCTG